>NZ_FXWK01000002.1:600000-900000 GCF_900177655.1 Devosia lucknowensis
GTTGGAAAAACTCGAGGCGCTCAAGGCGCTGGGGGTGACCATCGTGCAGGTGATGCCAATCGGCACATTCAAGGGTGCGTTCGGCTGGGGCTATGACACGACCCTGCCCTACGCCCCATTTGCGCCCTATGGCTCGCCTGACGACATGCGGCGCTTCGTCGATACTGCGCATGCGCTCGGCATCGCGGTCATCCTGGACGTGGTCTACAACCATGTCGGCCTCGGAGATCACTTCCGCGCCTATGGCGAGCAGTTCTTCACCAAGCGCCACGAGAGCGAATGGGGCGCAAGTTTCAACTACGACGACTACGAGAACGGCGCATCGGCCGTGCGCGATTTCATCGTGGGCAACGCGGTCTACTGGATCGAGGCCTTCCATGTCGACGGGCTTCGGCTCGATGCCGTGCAGGCGATGATCGACGACAGCGACGAGCATGTGGTCGCCGCCATCACGCGCGCCGTGCGCACCGCCGCGGCGCCGCGAACGGCCTATATGGTGGTAGAGAACCAACCGCAGGAGCGGCTGATGATCGAGCGGCCCGAACAAGGCGGGATGGGGGTCGACGCCATGTACAGCGACGACTTCCAGCATGCCGTGAGGGTGGCGGCAACGGGCCACAACGACTTCTACTATCGCGATTATCTGGGGACGCCGCAGGAGCTGATCTCCGCCCTGAAGTACGGATTTCTGTATCAGGGGCAGCGCTCGGACATGCGCGACGCGGCCTATGGCACCTACAATCTCGACACGCCGGCACAGCGCTTCGTGCATTTTCTGGAGAACCACGACCAGGTGGCCAATTCGGCCACCGGAGCCCGGCTGGGCGCGCTGATGGCGCCGGCGCGGTTGCGGGCGATCACCGCGCTGCTGCTCCTCGGGCCTCAAACGCCCTGCCTGTTCCAGGGACAGGAATTCGCTTCGTCCAATCCATTCCTCTATTTCTTCGGCATTGATGGCGAAGAAGCGGAAAGTGTTGCGACAGGGCGGCGCCAGTCGGTGAGCAATTTCCCTTCGGTCGTAGACCCGGTCATGCAGAATCTCCTGGCGCGCCCGGACGACCGATCGACATTCGTGCGCAGCAAGCTCGACTGGGCAGAGGCGGAATCCAACGCCCCAATTTTAGCGCTACACCGCGATCTGCTGCAGATGCGGCGCGAGGACCCGAGTTTTTCGCAGACATCGGAGCGCCGTATCGATGGGGCGGTACTCGGCGATGCGGCGTTGGTGATTCGGGTCACCACGCACGACCCTTCCGGCCACAGGCTGCTGCTGATCAACCTGGGGCGCGACCACAACATGGGGGTGACGGCGGAGCCCCTGCTGGCGCCACCGCCGGGACACAGATGGATGCCATATTGGTCGAGCGAACATCCAGACTATGGCGGCGCCGGGCGCCGGCCGATGGATGCAGCAGCCTACTGGATCCTGCCGGCTGACTGCACGCTCGTGCTGAAGCCGCAGGCCTGATCACGCGGCCGCCACCGCCTGCTTAAGGCGACCAACCAGGGAATTGGTGCTGGTGCCGATAATCTCGACATCGTGGATGGCGCCAATGAGGTCGGTCGACCCATCCAGATGTACGGCCTGGAGATAGGGCGAACGGCCGCCGACCTGTCCGGGCATGCGACCCACGCGCTCGATCAGCACCGGGAGCGTCTTGCCCACGCATGAGGCATGGAAATCGGTCGTTTGCCGGTTGACCAGTTCCTGCAGGCGGTAGAGGCGTTCGGTTTTGACCTCCTCGGCAATCTGATCGCCCAGACTGGCGCCGGGCGTGCCGGGACGGGTCGAATACTTGAACGAGTAGGCCGAGGCGTAACCGGTTTCCCGGATGATGGTCAGGGTATCCTCGAAATCCTGATCGGTTTCCCCAGGGAAGCCGACGATGAAATCGCCCGAAAGCGCCATATCCGGGCGGGCAGACTTGATCCGCTCGATCAGCCGAAGATATTGAGCCGACGTATGCTTGCGGTTCATGGCCTTGAGGATGCGATCGGACCCCGACTGCACCGGAAGATGCAGATACGGCATGAGGAGCGGGAGGTCGCGATGCGCTTCGATCAGGGCATCGTCCATGTCGCGCGGATGGCTGGTGGTGTAGCGCAGGCGTTCAAGCCCCGGGATTTCGGCCAGGAGATAGGCCAGCTCGCCCAGGCCGACGCTTCGACCGGCGGCGTCGACGCCGTGATAGGCGTTGACGTTCTGGCCGAGCAGGGTCAGTTCCTTGACCCCGGCTTCGACAAGGTTGCGCGCCTCGGCCAGGACCTGGGCAACCGGGCGGCTGACTTCGGCGCCTCGGGTATAGGGCACGACGCAGAACGAGCAGAACTTGTCGCAGCCTTCCTGCACGGTGAGGAAGGCGGTGAGACCCCGCTTGATGGTCACTTCCTTTTTCGCCGCAGGCAGATGGGCGAACTTGTCTTCCTCCGGAAAGTCGGTGTCGATCACCGCTTTCTTGAGCGAAGGGTGCAGATGACGCTGGGCACTGGCGCGCTCGAGCATTTCCGGCAGCCGGTGATAGGCCTGGGGACCGAAAACCATGTCGACAACCGGCGCGCGACGGGCGATTTCCTCGCCTTCCGCCTGTGCCACGCAGCCTGCCACGCCAATCATCATGTCGCCGCCGGATGCGCGTTTCTCGCCCTGCAACTCCTTGAGCCGGCCGAGCTCGGAAAAAACCTTTTCACTCGCTTTTTCCCGGATATGGCAGGTATTTAGGAGAACGAGGTCAGCCTCGCCAATGTCCTGAGTCGGGATATAGCCTTGCGGCGCCAGCGCATCGGCCATGCGGTCGCTGTCATAAACGTTCATCTGACACCCATAGGTCTTGATGAACACGCGCTTTGACGCGGCCTGGGGCATGATTTCGGTATCGGTCATGGGCGCTGTTTATCAGAGGCCGCAAATGGATGCCATGCCCTGCAACTTACCGACGCGTGGGGTGTTCTACCAGTTCGAGACATGAGAGCGACAATGCAGAAGCAAGACAAATCGACTGCCCATGCCGCAGCCATGCGCGATGGACGCAAGCCCGGCTCCAAGAACGATCCCGTACAGGTGCGCGACGCAGGGCCAGAGTCGATGAAGGACCAGCCCGAACATTGGGACGAGGTCGACGAAGCCTCGGACGAAAGCTTCCCGGCCAGCGATTCCAGCGCCAAGTACTGAGTTCAGTCTGCCGCAGAGAGGGCGCGGCGACTTTGAAGGACGGGGGCAATGGCAGTAGATACGGCGCCAGGAAAGAGCGACGCGCGGGTGATGCGTGGACGCCCTATTGCGGTCTACCTGATCGCGCTGGTGCTTGCCATCCTGATCCCCGCAATGGCCGTCGCCCTCGTGTTACTCAACAGCGCCAACGATTCCCAACAGAAGGTTCTGGCTGCGCTGACCAACGCGACCGTGCAGGCGATGGGGCACGCGGTCGACCGCGAAATCACCGGAATGGCGACGACGCTGCGCGTGCTGTCGAGCAGCGAGTCGCTGGAATTGGGCGACCTTGCCGCTTTCCACGAGCGGGCGCTCACGGCATTGGCGGGCAGCGGATCCTACTTGATCGCGGTCGATGACCAGTTCCGCCAGCTGCTCAATACCCGGGTCCCCTATGGGGAAGTATTGCAACAGACCTCCGACATTCCTACCGCCGAGCGTGCGCTGGAGCGCGGGGTGGCAACCATTTCCCCGATCTTCTTTGGCGCCGTAGCGCAGGATTATGTCTTTAATGTCTGGCTACCCCTGAGCGATGTCGAGCCGGTACGCCTCGTGACCATGACGCAGAATGCGCGCAACCTGGCGCCGTCGCTGCAGTCGCGCCAGTTACCGGCAGGATGGCACGCGGCCCTCGTCGACACCAACAATGCCGTGATCAGTTCCACCGCCGATACGGCCCTCGAAATCGGTTCGATCCTGCCGATCCGACAGTGGAAGGCGGACGTGCCCGGCGATGCCTGGGCGCAGGAAGAACTGAACGGCGAGCGGGTCGTCACGGCCGAATGGCGCTCGGGCTATACCGGCTGGCGGGTGATCGCGTGGGCGGCATCGAGCCAGGTTCAGAAGCCGCTGCAGGATTCGGTGCTGCAGCTCACGCTCTGGGGGCTGTTCATCGCGGTATGCGCAACGGCCGTGGCGTTCCTGATCGCGCAGCGGATCAGCAGCTCGGTGCGCGGCCTGCGGCTCGACGCCCAGCGCATGGGCCGGGGCGAGGCCGTCTATCCACGGACCTATCCCGTGACCGAGATCGCCGAGGTATCGCAGGCGCTCGCCGAAGCTTCGGAGCAACGGCAGATCGCTGATCGGGACATCCGCTTCCTGATGCGGGAGCTTGCGCACCGATCGAAGAACCAGATGGCGGTGATAGCCGCAATGGCCAAGCAGACAGCCCGCGGCGCCACCGACATTCAGACCTACGTGGTTTCGCTGGAGCGCCGTATCATGGGTCTGGCGCGCTCGACCGACCTGCTGCTGGCCAACGGCCGCGCCGGCGTGATGCTGGCCGAGCTGATCGAGCAGCAGATCGGGCCGTTCCGTCCGCCTGAGGCCGACCGTGTGAAGGTCGAAGGGCCAGATCTGCGCATCAACCCTCAAGGGGCGCAGATCCTGGGCATGGCCTTGCATGAACTGGCCACCAACGCCACGCGCTACGGGGCATTCGCCGAGCCCACGGGTCGGCTGGACCTTACCTGGAGGATGGATGCCGAAAACCTCTCGATGCGCTGGCGCGAACACCTGGGCAGAGCTCTCGTGGTGGGCGAACGCTCGGGCTTCGGCACGATCGTGCTGCGTACCATGGTCGGCGGGGCGCTGGGCGCGCAGGTCAATCGCGACGTGCATGGCGATGGCGTGGAATGGATCTTCGAGGTACCACTGACCGCGCTCGACCCGAGCTTTGCGGCGGTGCGCCCGGACGAACCCGATCCGCAGGCCTAGCGCCACGGCGGCGGCATCCTCATTAAATTCTGGCTATTTGCCCGGGATTGACCTATAGCAGCGCAGCTGGCTGCCGGGCCCAATGCCCGGCGCTTGCCTTTACATGGCCCCACCTGGACGACATCCCGGCTGGGGCGGCCATCATCCTCATTTTTCGAAAGGATAGCCCGATGTCGATCACTGCGGAACGCAAGACACAGCTCATCAAGGAATACGCAACCTCGGCCACCGACACCGGTTCGCCGGAAGTTCAGGTTGCGATCCTTTCTGAGCGCATTGCCAACCTCACCGAGCACTTCAAGGACCACGTGAAGGACAACCATTCCCGCCGTGGCCTGCTGAAGCTGGTTTCGACCCGTCGCTCGCTCCTCGACTATCTCAAGAAGATCGACGCGGACCGTTACAAGACGCTGATCGAAAAGCTCGGCCTGCGTCGCTAAGACGTATCAATCGGTCCGGCGCGGGAGGCCTCTTCCGCGCCGGATGCCTTTTGAGGTGTCGCCACTTCGGAGGCAGCGCCGCGCGTGGTAGCGCGGCAACCAGGCCGGCGCAGCCGGAGCATGGCAGGATCATCGGCCTCTTCCGCAGCGGAGGGGCTCATCGTCTTGTCCATGTTTCGTCGGTGCCAGAGATGAAACCGTGCCTGATTTTGAGCCGGCGCGCACATAGGGTGCGCTGCCGAGTGCGGGCACACCGGAGGCGTTCGTAGGGCCCTAGCCTTGCCCTGCGTTCCCGCGCAACCGGCAGAATGGAAAGACGAAAACATGTCGATCAAGTTTGATCACCACAAGGTCGAGCTCAACTGGGGCGGCCAGCCCCTGACGCTCGAAACCGGCAAGATTGCCCGCCAGGCCGATGGCGCCGTGCTCGCCACCCTGGGCGAAACCGTGCTGCTGGCAACCGTCGTCAGCGCCAAGTCGCCCAAGCCGGGTCAGGACTTCTTCCCGCTGACCGTCAACTACCAGGAAAAGTACTTCGCCGCCGGCAAGATCCCGGGCGGCTACTTCAAGCGCGAAGGTCGTCCGACCGAGAACGAAACCCTGGTTTCGCGCCTCATCGACCGCCCGATCCGCCCGCTCTTCCCCGATGGCTACAAGAACGAGACCCAAGTGGTCGTCACCGTTCTCCAGCATGACATGGAGAACAACCCCGACGTGCTGGCCATGGTCGCCGCGTCGGCTGCCCTGACCATTTCCGGCGTGCCCTTCATGGGCCCGATCGGCGCTGCCCGTGTCGCCTATATCGACGGCGAATATGTTCTGAACCCGTCGATCGACCGTCGCGCAGACTCAAAGCTCGACCTCGTCATGGCCGGCACCCAGGACGCCGTGCTGATGGTGGAATCGGAAGCCAAGGAGCTCTCCGAAGAGGTGATGCTCGGCGCCGTGATGTTCGGCCACAAGGCATCGGCTCAGGTGATCGAAGCCATCATCAAGCTGGCGGAACTCGCCGCCAAGGAGCCACGCGACTTCCAGGCTCCTGACTTCTCGGCCCTTGAAACCGAAGTGCTCGGCATCGCCGAAGCCGATCTGCGCGCTGCCTACAAGCTCACCAACAAGGCCGAGCGCTACGCGGCCGTCGACGCTGCCAATGCCAAGGTCAAGGAAGCGTTTGCCGCCAAGATCGAAGCGGGCGACGTTTCCAAGGAAGCGCTGGGCGAAGTCGTCCACAATCTCCAGGCCAAGATCGTGCGCTGGAATATCCTCGACACCGGCAGCCGTATCGACGGGCGTGATCTCAAGACCGTTCGCCCGATCCTCTCGGAAGTCGGCGTTCTGCCGCGCACCCATGGTTCGGCCATCTTCACCCGTGGCGAAACCCAGGCACTGGTGGTTGCGACCCTCGGCACTGCCGAAGACGAGCAGTTCATCGACTCGCTCGAAGGCACGCAGAAGCAGAACTTCCTTCTCCACTACAACTTCCCTCCCTACTCGGTGGGTGAAGCCGGCCGCATGGGTTCGCCCGGCCGTCGCGAAATCGGCCATGGCAAGCTCGCATGGCGCGCCATCAACCCGATCCGTCCGTCGATGGAAGAATTCCCCTATACTATCCGCATCGTGTCGGAGATCACCGAATCCAACGGCTCGTCCTCGATGGCCACCGTTTGCGGTACTTCGCTGGCCCTGATGGATGCCGGCGTGCCGATGAAGCGCCCGGTGGCCGGTATCGCCATGGGTCTCATTCTTGAAGGCGAAAAGTTCGCCGTCCTTTCCGATATCCTCGGCGACGAAGATCATCTGGGCGACATGGACTTCAAGGTGGCCGGCACGGAGGAGGGTATCACCTCGCTCCAGATGGACATCAAGATCGCCGGCATCACCGAAGAGATCATGAAGATCGCCCTGGCCCAGGCCAAGGACGGCCGCGTGCATATCCTTGGCGAAATGAACAAGGCACTGTCCGCGTCGCGCGGCGAAGTGGGCGAGTTCGCTCCCCGCATCGAAACGCTGAAGATCCCGACTGACAAGATCCGCGAAGTGATCGGCACCGGTGGCAAGGTCATCCGCGAAATCGTGGAAAAGACCGGCGCCAAGGTGAATATCGAAGACGACGGCACCGTGAAGGTCTCCTCTTCGGACGGCTCGCAGATCGAGGCCGCCATCAAGTGGATCCGCTCAATCACCGATGAACCCGAAGTCAATGCCATCTACCAGGGCACGGTCGTCAAGACCGCAGATTTCGGCGCCTTCGTGAACTTCTTCGGCGCCAAGGATGGCCTGGTGCACATCTCCCAGCTTGCCGACCAGCGCGTCGCCAAGACCACTGACGTGGTCAAGGAAGGCGACAAGGTCTGGGTCAAGCTTCTCGGCTTCGACGAACGCGGCAAGGTTCGCCTGTCCATGAAGGTCGTCGATCAGGCAACCGGCAAGGAAGTTGCCGCTGCCGCCAAGGAAGACGCCGCAGAGTAAGCAGCGCTCCAACCAGACATTGGAAGGCCGGGCAGTTGCCCGGCCTTTTTTGTCTTCGCCAGTAATGTCAGTACCCGTTGCAAACGAGCAACATACGAACTGTGATCACATTGCGGCGAGGAACTGCCGCATTGGGGTCACGTTAACACCACAATGCGTTACTCAATGGCCGGACATGCACGACGCAGTCCTGCTCCTCCCAGTTGCCTGAGGTTTGTAGTTTGATTTCCCGCCGCCTGTTCCTGCTTGGCGCTTCAGCCGCCGTGCTCTCCGCCTGTTCCACGACGCGCCAGCCTGTGGTGCAGGAACCGGTCATCGATCCCTATTACCAGCGCATGTACGGTCCGGTGGCCGGCGAACCCTATATGGTCGCCGGGATGGACCTGCGCCGCGTCGACCCCAAGTGGTGGCGCCAGGAAGTGGAATATTTCACGACCGAACGGCCGGGCACGCTGGTCGTCGATACTCCCGCGCACTACCTCTATCTCGTCATGGAAAACAACCGCGCCCTGCGCTATGGCATCGGTGTGGGCAAGGATGAGGCCCTGGTGTTCCGCGGTGACGCAACGATCGGCCGCAAGGCGGCATGGCCGCGCTGGACGCCCACCCAGTCGATGATCGCCCGCGAGCCCGATCGCTATGGCCCCTATGCCGGCGGCATGGGCCCAGGTCCGGAAAACCCGCTCGGCCCCCGCGCGCTTTATCTCTACAAGGGTGGCCGCGACACGCTGTTCCGCATCCATGGCACGACTGAGCCCTACACCATCGGCACCAACGTTTCGTCGGGCTGCATCCGCCTGATGAACCAGGACATCATCGACCTGTATTCCCGCGTGCCAGTTGGCGCGCGCGTGACGGTTATCAACTAGGCGCCGCGACTGGGGCCTATAAGGCGCGCCCGTCCAACTCGCGACTAGAACGACATTGTCGGCGGCGTTCGGTTTTCCCGTAGTCACCCGCAGCCGACATCCCAAGGCCCGCTTCCCCGCAAAGGAGGCGGGCCTTTTCCTTTGCCAAGCAGCACGATGCAGGCGCTGGCTGGAAAAGAAAAAGGGCGCAGCCAAAGCTGCGCCCTTTCGATTTGTATGGAGCAGTGCCCTAGAGGGTGCGCTTGACCGTTTCGACGCGGAAGCATTCGATGACGTCGTTGGCGCGGATGTCTTCGTAGTTTTCGAAGGCCATGCCGCATTCCTGGCCGGTCTGGACTTCCTTGACTTCGTCCTTGAAGCGCTTGAGCGTCTTGAGCTTGCCTTCGTGGATGACCACGTCGTCGCGCAGGAGGCGCACACCGGCACCGCGCTCGACGATGCCTTCGGTGACCTGGCAGCCGGCGACCTTACCGACCTTGGTGATCTGGAAGACTTCGAGGATCTTGGCGTAGCCGATGAAGGTCTCGCGGCGCTCGGGCTTGAGCAGACCGCTCATCGCACTCTTCACGTCATCCACGAGGTCGTAGATGATGTTGTAGTAGCGGATTTCGATGCCGTCGCGGGTGGCGAGGTCCGAAGCCTGCTTGTTGGCACGAACGTTGAAGCCGATGACGATGGCATTGGATGCCGAAGCCAGGGTGACATCGCTTTCGGTGATGCCGCCCACGCCGCTCATCAGGATCTGAGCCGACACTTCGTCGGTCGAAAGCTTGTTGAGCGAGGCCACGATGGCTTCGACAGAACCCTGCACGTCGCCCTTGATGATCAGCGGGAACTTGGAGATGCCGGCGATCTTGAGCTGATTCATCATCTGCTCGAGGCTCGTGGCACCGCCGCCGGCCGTCTTTTCACGGATGGCGCGCTGACGATACTCGGTGACTTCACGGGCACGGGCTTCGGTTTCCACCACCGAGAAGCGGTCGCCCGCGCTCGGCACCCCGTTGAAGCCCAGGACTTCCACCGGCACGGACGGGCCGGCTTCCTTGACCTGCTCGCCCTTGTCGTTGATGAGGGCACGCACACGGGCAAACTCGGTACCGGCGACGAGAATGTCGCCGATCTTGAGCGTGCCACGCTGGACCAGCACGGTTGCCACCGCACCACGGCCGCGATCGAGCTTGGCTTCGATGACGAGGCCTTCGGCACGACCGTCGCGGGCGACCTTGAGCTCGAGCACTTCGGCCTGCAGCAGGATGGTTTCGAGCAGCTTGTCGAGACCGGCCTGAGTCTTGGCCGACACTTCCACGTCGAGCACGTCGCCGCCCATGGATTCCACGAACACTTCGTGCTGCAGCAGCTCGGTGCGGACGCGAGTCGGGTTGGCTTCGGGCTTGTCCATCTTGTTGATGGCCACGATGATCGGAACACCGGCCGCCTTGGCGTGCTTGATGGATTCGATGGTCTGAGGCATGACGCCGTCGTCTGCCGCCACCACCAGAACCGCAATATCGGTCGCCTGGGCGCCGCGGGCACGCATGGCGGTGAACGCCTCGTGGCCCGGCGTGTCGAGGAAGGTGATCTTGGCACCGTTCTTTTCGACCTGATAGGCGCCGATATGCTGGGTGATGCCGCCGGCTTCACCGGAAACCACATTGGCTTCGCGGATGGCGTCGAGCAGCGAGGTCTTGCCGTGGTCGACGTGACCCATGATGGTCACCACAGGCGCACGATCGGTCAGGTCTTCGGCCTTGTCGTCGGAGGCGATGTCGAAGAGGCCTTCTTCCACGTCGGCTTCGGACACGCGCTTGACAGTGTGGCCCAGTTCGCTGGCGATCAGCTCGGCGGTATCGGCGTCGAGCACGTCGTTGATCGTGGCCATCTGACCCTGCTGCATGAGCAGCTTGATCACGGTCACGGAACGTTCGGCCATGCGGTTGGCCAACTCGGCCACCGTAATCACCTCGGGGATAATCACTTCACGGCTGAGCTTGGGCGCATCCTGCTGGTTGCGGCCCATCTTCTTGTCCCGACGACGGCGCATGGCCGCCAGCGAGGGACCGCGATCGCGATCGCTCTCGGTGGTGGCGCTCGACACCGTCAGGCGGCCGCGGTCATTGCTGTCCTGGCCGGTGCGGCGGGTGGGACGCTCGGGCGTGGCGCGCGAGGCGCGGCGGGCGTTTTCCAGTTCCGCTTCGGTGGTCGGACGCACCTGGGGTGCGCCAGTACGGGTGCGACGACCATCGGCTTCGCTGGGCGGAGCCGGGGGCATATTGCCGATCGGGGCCATGCCGGCGCCGGGGCGACGGTCGCCAGCCGGACGTCCGGCCGTGCCTGCGGGACGGCGTTCACCGGTGGGACGGGCGCCTGCAGCGGCGCGATCACCTGCCGGACGCGTGCCGGCAGCACCGCGTTCGCCATCAGGACGCCCGGTGGGACGATCTTCGCGACGCGGCGGACGGGCGGACTGACCCGGACGGCCGGAGACAGTGCGGACGGCCGAAGGGCCGGGATTGCGCTGACTGGCAGGGACGAATTCCTCGCGCGGAACGGGCGCCGGTTCCGGCTCCGCCTGACGGGCCTCTGCCTCTTCAGTGCGACGGGCTTCTTCGGCCTGACGGCGCTCCTCTTCCTGGCGCGCAGCATCTTCGCGCACCTGGCGGCGACGATTGTCTTCCTCGATGCGGCGCGCTTCCTCTGCCGCGAAGCGCTCCTTGTCCTCGGCCTGGCGCGCGCCGGCGAGAGCAAGTGCCTGACGACGGGCTTCAGCCTCGGCGGCACTTAGGCCCAGCGGGGCACGGTTCTGCTGCTGCATCGGGCGCCCGCCCTGCGGACGGCCACCGGGCGCACCGGGGCGACCGGCACCAGCCGGAGCAGCACCTGCAGGCTTGGGCACAATGCGCGTGCGTTTTTCCACGACCACGGTCGAGCGCGAAGGCCCACGCGACATCCCGCCGGGGCGATTGCCCAGCCCGGCGCCACTCTTGAGGGTCAGAGTCTTCTTGGCACCAGTGTCGTCGGAACGCTTGTCGTCGTTATCAGCCATACTACCTATCGTCTTTCGTCCTGTTCCGCGGGCAAAAGCACACCGGACGCCGGGAGGCGGTCGGTGTGGTCTTCCATCGCTGGGGCGGTGTATCTGGCCAGTCGCCTGGCCTTGTCCACCGCCGATTGGGCTGCCGCCCCGGTCATGAGGGCAGCATGTATCACATTTTCAAGCCCAAGTGCCAAACCCATTTGCTCACTTGAGAGAGATTCGAAATGCGGCACGTCCGGACCGGTCAGACCGGCCTCCTGCCGCGCATAGTTGAGAGCCCTGAGGGCCCCCAGCATCTTGTTGCGTCCGTCCTCGGCCGCGTCGGTCGCCGTCAGCAGCGCCAGCACCTGGCCGGACTGCAGGGCCGTTTTGACCTTGGTGGCGCCGGTGGTGAACTGGCCAGCCTTGCGCGCCATACCCAGAGCCGAAAGCAGACGTTGCTCGAGTCGCAGTCGGGTGAGATCGGCCAGATCGTCGGGTACGCTGACCTGGGCCTTGAGGCTGCGGGCGAACGCTTTCTTTTTGACCGCCTCCACCACCGCCTGGTGGCTGAGGGTAATCCACACGCCGCGCCCCTCGGCGCGCGCATCGACATCGGGGACGATGCTGCCATCGGGCCCAAGAACGAAACGCACCAGCGCCTCGACCGGCTTTTCAGTCCGGGTCAGGGCACAAGTCCTCACCATGTCCACGCTCCGGGCCAGGGCCGGGTGCTCCCGATAGGGGCGGTCTTAGACCGCCGCCTCCTCGGAGAGGCCGTCTTCGCTGCCGTCTTCATCGGCAGGAAGTTCATCGGCGCTGATCCAGCCGGCACGAATGCGCGCCTGCAAGATCATATCCTCGGCTTCCTCGCGGGATACGGGGAAGTCCTTGAAGGTACCGTCAAAGCGCTTGGTTTCACCGTCCTTGCGTTCGCTCCAGCCGACGAGATCGTCGGCAGCGCAGCCGGCGAAATCTTCCACCGACTTGATATCTTCCTTGCCCAGCGCGACCAGCATGGCAGCGTTGAGACCAGGGATTTCGTAGAGTTCGTCCTCGACACCCAGCGCCTTGCGCTCGGCATCGAACTTGGCATCGATCTCGGCCAGATATTCGGCGGCTCGATTCTGGATTTCGCCGGCCGTCTCTTCGTCGAAGCCTTCGATGGAGGCAATTTCGCCCGGCTCGATGTAGGCCAGTTCCTCGACGGAGGAAAAGCCTTCCGAAGCCAATAGCTGGGCAACCATCTCGTCGACGTCAAGGGCCTGCATGAAGAGAGTGGAGCGCTCGGTGAATTCCTTCTGCCGGCGTTCGCTTTCTTCCTGCTCGGTCAGGATGTCGATATCCCAGCCGATCAGCTGCGACGCGAGGCGCACATTCTGGCCACGACGGCCGATGGCGAGCGAGAGCTGCTCATCGGGCACCACGGTTTCGATGCGCTCGGCCTGTTCGTCGAGAACCACCTTGGCCACATCGGCCGGCTGCAGTGCCGAGACCACGAGGTCGGCAATGTTGTCGGTCCAGGGAATGATGTCGATCTTTTCGCCCTGCAATTCGGCAACCACGGCCTGCACGCGTGAACCCCGCATACCGACGCAGGCGCCGACCGGATCGATCGAGGAATCGTTGGAGGTCACGGCGATCTTGGCGCGCGAACCCGGATCGCGGGCGATCGAGCGGATGGTGATCACGCCATCGTAAATTTCCGGCACTTCCTGCATGAACAGCTTGGCCATGAACTGCGGATGGGTGCGCGACAGGAAAATCTGCGGCCCACGCTGCTCGCGGCGGACGTCATAGATATAGGCGCGGACGCGATCGCCATAGCGGAACAGTTCGCGCGGGATCAGTTCGTCGCGGCGGATGATGGCTTCGCCACGACCGAGATCGACGATCACATTGCCGTATTCGACGCGCTTGACAGAGCCGTTGACGATTTCGCCGACGCGGCCGGTATATTCCTCGAACATCTTGTCGCGCTCGGCGTCGCGCACCTTCTGCACGATGACCTGCTTGGCCGACTGGGCAGCGATACGGCCGAATTCCATGGGAGGAAGCGGCTCGGTCAGAAAGTCGCCGATCTTGGCGGTCGGGTTCTTGACCTGGGCGAACTTGAGCGGGACCTGGCGGGACGGCTCCTCCACCTCGTCGACGATCTCGAGCAGGCGCCACATGCGGGTTTCACCCGAACGCGGATTGATCTCGACCTTGATCTCGGTCTCGGCGCCATAGCGGCCTTTGGCAGCCTTTTCCATGGCGTCCTGCATGGCCTCGATCACAACCATGCGGTCGATGTTCTTTTCGCGCGCAACAGCGTCGGCGATCTGCAACAGCTCAAGGCGATTGGCTGAAACGGCCATCAGTTCTTCTCCTCGGAAGAATTATCTTTGTCTTTCGCAGTCGTGTCCTCGACCATATCGGTCGCCGGCTCGTCAGCGATTGCGTCGTCATTGTCGGCGTCGGCATATTCGACCGTTTCGGTCTCGTCGTCGTCGATCGGATGCAGCTCCTGGTCGGCGCGGGCCATGTCCATGAGCTTGTCGGTCATCACCAGCTTGGCTTCGGCGATGGTGGTAAAAATGAGCTTGTGATCGGGATCGGTGCCGCCGGGCGCATCGGGCAGGCGAATGGTGACACCCTCGTCGTCCACGGCGTGAACATGGCCACGAAAGCGCTTGCGCCCATTGATCATGTCGAGCAGTTCGACCTTGGCTTCATGCCCAAGGAAGCGCTCGAAATCACGCTTGCGCACCAGCGGGCGGTCAATGCCTGGCGAAGACACTTCCAGGTGATATTCGCGATCGATCGGATCTTCGACGTCGAGCACCGGAGACAGGTCTTTGGACAGAGCCTCGCAATCGTTGATGTTGAAGCGGCCGTTCTCGTCTTCGGCCATGATCTGGAGCGTGCAACCGTTTTCCGGCGTTACCTTCACCCGCACCAGCGCATAGCCCAGGCCATTGGCCACGGGCTCGACGATTCGAGCAATACGGGCTTCTAGCCCGGTTTCCTTGATGTAGCGCTTCTCGGTAAGGTCGAAAGCCAAATTGAGGTCCCGGATAACAAAAAGAGCGGGGGCCTTCCGGCACCCACTCTCGAATGAGAGCAACGATGTTGGCGCTGATATAGCCCTTGAGGGCCCAAATGGCAAGCGCATGGACATCAAGGGTTCATAAGTGCTCGAACGCGCCCCCGAGGCCACAGACAGAAAAATAATCATTTGTTAAAGCCCCGGCTTCAAGGTCAGCCCGTCCAAGCAGCGCGATTGGATTATCCATGTCAGCAGTTCCCAGCCCTTCAAGCTTCGTTCCCGCGGCCGACGCGGAACGGTTGGCAGCGCTCGAGCGCTTCGACATCCTGGACACGCCTGCCGAGCCGGCCTTCGACCGTATCGCGCACCTGGTTCGCCTGATCTTCGAGGTCGAGACCGCGCTCGTCACCATGATCGATGCTCACCGCCAATGGTACAAGGCGGCACTGGGCACATCGCTGACGGAAGTGCCGTTGGGCGACAGTTTCTGCCAATACACTCTGGCCGCCGCAAAGCCGCTGGTGGTGCCCGATGCATCGCTGGACGCCCGCTTTTCCGTCAACCGCCACGTCACCGCCCCCGATGGCATCCGCTTCTATGCAGGGGTCCCGCTGGTCACATCGGACAAGCAGATTATCGGCACCATCTGCGCCATTGACCGAACCCCGCGTTCGTTCTCGGAACGTGAGCTCGCAATCCTCTGCGAACTGGCAGAGGTGGTGATGAGCGAACTGGAGCTGCGCCAGCTGGCAACCAGCGACGGGCTGACCGGGATTGCCACGCGCCGCGCTTTCAAGGCGGAGGCGGAAAAGTATGTCGCACTGGCTCGCCGACACCGCAGCCAACTCTCGGTAGTGACGTTCGACGTCGATCACTTCAAGAAGGTCAATGACGCCTACGGCCACGCTGGCGGCGACATGGTGCTCAAGGCTATTACCCGGGCCGCGCAGGACGGACTTCGCAAGAGTGATCTGCTGGGCCGGCTGGGCGGAGAGGAGTTCGCGGCCGTGCTGCCGGATGCCGATGCCGCCGCCGCCATGGCCGTGGCGGAAAAGCTGCGCTACGCCTTCCGCGGCCTCGACTTTCCCGGGAGCCGACCGCCTATCAAGGTCACGGCCAGTTTCGGCGTGGCAACACTCGACCCCGGACGCGACGATCTCGACAGCGTTCTGCTCAAGGCCGATGAAGCCCTTTACGAAGCCAAACGCTCTGGCCGCAACAAGTCGCTAGCCTGGCGTGGCGCGACCACCGCTACCGTTGCCGATCCCGTAGACCGCCGACGGGTGCTCAAGGCCGGACGCCTCGTGTTCAACGCCAGGCGCTCGACCCTTGATTGCACGGTACGCGCCCTCTGGGAGAATGGCGCAGAGATCCAGGTGGCGTCGCCTGCAGATATTCCGGAAGAGGTGACGCTCGAGGTGGTTTCGAGCGGACATAGTTGGGATGCTCGGGTGGTTCAGCGCCGTCCTACCAGCCTCGAGCTGGCATTCGGATAAGCGCTACTTTTCCCAAGTTACATTGGCCACATCCGCGCCCGCATCTTCAAGCAGGCCGCGCAGATCACTGACCATCTCGTCAGGACCGCAGAGATAGAAATTCTGATCGAGCCGCGTCACGTGAGCTCGAATGAAGTCGGCGTCGATCCGCTCCTGCAGCAAGCGCGACTTGGCATCTCCGGTGACCGTCCAGATCACTTCGAGGCCTTCCATGGCTTCGAACTCGTCGCGCAGGATGATGTCCTGTTCCGTGCGATTGGAGACGACAAGACGGTTTCCGGCGATCTTGCCCGATGCGTTGAGCTGGCGCAGGATGGCGATGAAGGGCGTGACCCCGGCGCCGCCCGCAATGAATGTACCCGGCCCGCGATACTGGATGGTCCCCCAGACATCGCGAAGGATCAGCTTGTCGCCTGCCCCGAGCGACCAGAGTTCGTTGGTGACACCGGGATGATCGAAATAACTCTTGATGGTGAATTCGAGAACATCGGCATCGGGCAAGCTGGTGAAGGTGAACGGGCGCTTCCTGTCCTGCCAGCCATCGCGATCGATGCTGACTTCCGTGGCCTGACCAGGCGCGAACCGGTACCCCTTGGGCCGTTCGAGCCGATAGTGCCGGACATTGTGGGTCACCGGGATGGTGTCGAGAATCCTGACGCTGGTCTGCATGATGGCGCTCCTTCAGCATGCTAAACCAATGGCGCATCTGCGGGGTTGCACGGGGTGGTTCCGTGCATGGAACCCGGTTTCGCAGACGACACCTCGTTTCCCTGAAAACCCTTGATTTCGCATGGAAAACTCTCGGCGCATAGCACCGGGTTTCAAGTGCAGAAAAGTGGAATTTCGCCGCTTGCAGGTCAGTTCGGGGGTGATCATTTCCGGATTGTTCAAACCAGAAAGGATCATCCTCCCATGATCAAGAACACTGTAATCGCCCTCGTGACCGCTGCTGCCCTGGCCGGCGTTGCCGCCCCCGCAATGGCATCGACCTCGTCGCTGCTCGAGACGGCAGACACCACCAATTTCGACGCGGCCTATGTCCAGGCCCAGCTCGAAGCCAAAGGCCTCAATGTGACCCAGGTCGAGGAATGGGGCGAATATGTCGCCGCGCTGGTGGTGGATGCCGACGGCAAGTCGACGTTCTCGTACTTCAAGCCGACAACGCTCGAACAGGTCAATTTCTGATCCATGCGATCCCGGCGCCGTCAGACCTGACGGCGCCCGAACCGCCTGTCAGTAAGCGGGCCGTTCGTCCACAGCGTCAAACAGCCGCCGGGCCTGTTCTACCGCCCGGCGATTGCGCTGAGCGAAGCTGTGCCAGTCATCAGCCAGCGCCAGCAATTCCCGGCCCAGTTCGGTCAGATCATACTCCACGCGCGGCGGAATAGTCGCATAGGCAGTGCGGGTGATGTAGCCATCCCGCTCCAGCTCCCTCAGGGTCTGGCTCAGGGATTTTTGCGGTACCCCACCCATGTTGCGGCGCAACTCGTTGAAGCGCATCGTCCCGCTTCGCAACTGAACGATGACCACCAGGGTCCACTTACTGGGCCGGATGACCAACAGTTCATGGCTAGCCTCTGCTTCGGCACCCGAAATGGACATTGACGCTACTCCGCTTGACGCTGACCCCGATATGGGGCGTTGCGCGCCAAGGTCCAGAGCGGTGCGACATGAAACCTCTGCAAGGTGTCCGGGGGCGCTACACGGCCTTGCGCACAAAACTGAAGTAGAAACTGACCATCCGCCCCTCGCGACGGGCCTTCTGCTCGTAGCGCGTCGGCTGCCACCCTGGGTAGGGAATGTGCCAGCTGCCAGGCTCATTCGCCTCGAAACCGAAGCGTGGCTCGCGCACGATATGGGCAAGGGTCCAGTCGGCGTAGTCCTCGATATCGGAAGCGAAGAAGAAGGTGCCGCCTGGCCGGATGACGCGCGCCAGCTGGTCGAGCGTGGTGGGTGAGACGAACCGCCGCTTGTGATGACGGCTCTTGGGCCAAGGATCGGGATAGAGCAGGTAGACGGCATCGACTGACGCGTCGGGAAGCGCCACTAGGAGTTTGAGCGCATCATCGGTAAAGAGCCGGACATTTTCGAGGCCACCGGCTTCGATGGCCTGCACCATTTTGCCGATGCCACCGGTAAAAACCTCGCAGCCGATGAAGCCGGTGTCGGGTTCCTCCACCGCCTTGCGCGCGAGGTGTTCGCCGCCACCATAGCCGATCTCGATCACGATCTTGTTTGCATGCGGGAAGAGCGTTTGCGGGTCACAGGCGCCATTGAGCTGCAGCTCCACCTGCGGCAACAGGGCCGCCACCTGGGCCTTCTGCCCGTCATGCAGCTTCTTGCCGGAGCGGCGGCCAAAGAAGGCACGCGGTTCACCCGAGCGGGTCTTGGGGAGTTCGTGGTCGGTCATGGTTCCGGCTGCAGAATAGGTAAGGCCTCTCCTCCGCCATTCGCGGAAAAGAGGCCTTGGGTCAATCATTCAATCTCGGAGGATCAGGCCACCGCGGCCTTCAACGCTTTCACGAGATCGGTCTTTTCCCAGGAGAAACTGCCGTCACGACCAGCCTTGCGGCCGAAGTGGCCATAGGCTGAAGTCTTGGCGTAAATGGGCTTGTTGAGATCGAGATGGGTGCGGATGCCGCGCGGCGTGAGGTCCATCACCTCGGCCAGAGCCGTTTCGAGTTTTGCTTCATCAACCTTGCCGGTGCCGTGTAGATCGACATAGATCGACAGCGGCTTGGCGACACCAATGGCATAGCTAAGCTGAATGGTGGCACGATCGGCGAGGCCGGCGGCCACCACGTTCTTGGCTAGGTAGCGCGCGGCGTAGGCGGCAGAGCGATCGACCTTGGTCGGATCCTTGCCCGAGAACGCACCGCCACCGTGTGGCGCAGCACCACCATAGGTATCGACGATGATCTTGCGGCCGGTCAGGCCTGCGTCGCCATCGGGACCGCCAACGACAAATTTGCCGGTCGGATTGACGTGCCAGACCGTGTCGTTCGCAATCCAGCCTTCGGGCAAGGCCTGGCGGATATAGGGCTCGACGATCTTGCGGACGTCGGAGGACGTGAGCTTATCGTCGAGATGCTGTGTGGAGAGCACGATCTGGGTCACGCCGACCGGCTTGCCGTTTTCATAACGGACCGTGACCTGGCTCTTGGCATCGGGACCAAGGACGGCGGCCGGACCCTCGCCCGATTTGCGGGCCTCGGTCAGGGTCTCGAGAATCTTGTGCGCGTAGTAGATCGGCGCGGGCAGCAATTCCGGCGTTTCCCGGCTTGCATAGCCGAACATGATGCCCTGGTCGCCAGCGCCGACATCCTTGTTGCCCGCGGCGTCGACGCCCTGCGCGATGTCGGCCGACTGGCCATGAAGAAGAACATCGATCTTGGCGGTCTTCCAGTGAAAGCCGGACTGCTCGTAACCGATGGCGCGGATGGCCTTGCGGGCGGCCGACTTGAACTTGGCCGGGTTGACGATCGGCGCACCAGAAGCGTCGGTCAGTACGGTGCCGTCCTTGCCCTTCTTGAGCAAGGTCTCAGGCACGCGCACTTCACCGGCGATGACGACCCGATTGGTGGTCGCAAGGGTTTCGCAGGCGATGCGGACCTGGGAAGGATCCATGCCGGCTTTCTTGGCTTCCTTGAAGACCAGATCGACGATCTCGTCGGAGATGCGGTCGCAGACCTTGTCGGGATGGCCCTCGGAAACGGATTCCGAGGTGAACAGATAAGATGATCGGGCCACGTTAAACCTCATGAAGGTGGCGAGGGCGCACGGGCGGGTGCGCGTGCGGGGACACATTCCCCAGCACTTTCAGCCTCGCTTCTCGCAGGTCCCGCAGGCGAAATCAATAGGCATATAAAGAATGCTTTATATCGCGACCGTGAGGCATACGGGGGTTGCCATGCCTTTTCTTGGTCACCGCTCTGTGCCAAGGAAGAATGAGTTTGAAAGCGAGACGATATCCATGGCCATCCGAGTGCATCGCGGCGACCTGCCCAATCTTTCCAACTATGGCCGCGAAGTCGCGATCGACACCGAAACAATGGGCCTGCATCCGCATCGCGACCGGCTTTGCGTCGTGCAACTTTCCCCCGGGGACGGCAGCGCTGACGTGGTGCAGATCCCACAGAACGCCAGCGAGGCGCCAAACCTGGTCAAGCTGCTCAGCGATCCGGGCGTCACCAAGATTTTCCACTATGCGCGCTTCGACGTCGCCGTGCTCCAGAACCGTTTCGGCGTAGTGACCGGCCCTGTTTACTGCACCAAGATCGCCTCGAAACTGGTGCGCACCTATACCGACCGCCATGGCCTCAAGGACCTGGTGCGCGAATTGCTCAACGTCGATCTCAGCAAGCAACAGCAGAGCTCGGACTGGGGCGGCGACAAGCTGTCGGACGCGCAGCTCGATTATGCGGCATCTGACGTGCTGTACCTGCACGACCTCAAGCGCCATCTCGATCGCATGCTGGCCCGCGAGGGTCGCACGGAACTGGCCCAGTCGTGTTTTGATTTCCTCAAGACGCGCTGCGCGCTCGATCTGCTTGGTTGGGAAGAGACCGACATTTTCGCGCATAGCTGAGACCGGTATCCAGCATGACCGCGACGGCAGGCACGGGGCAGAGATATCGGCGTCTGGCCCGCCGGAACCGGTGGGTTGGCGTGCTGCGCTTGGCCGTCCCAGCGATGGGATTGCTGGTACTGGCCGGACTTGTCGGCCAGATCGTGATCGCCAGTGTCGGTAGCCGTTTCGGTATCGACCGGCTTACCATCACCCCCGAGGCAGTCGCGATCGAGGCGCCTGAATATGTGGGCACGCTCTCGGATGGATCGTCCTATCGCGTCTGGGCGGTTTCCGCCCGTGCCGCCGCAGAGAGCAGCCATCTCATCGACCTGACCGATGCCACGCTGGTCATCGACCGGATCGACGGGGTGCAGCTGACCATGGAGGCGCGTGAGGCTCAGCTCGATACCGCCCAGCAGCTGACACTGGTGCCCGGCCGTGCCGATATCGCGGACTCGACAGGAACCACCGGCACGCTGGACGATTCCATCTTCGACTGGCATAGCCAGTTGCTTACAACGCGCGGTGCTGTGTGGATCGACAATGCGGATGGCTCGACCATCCGGGCCAAGGGCCTGGTCTACGACGCAGCAGCTATCGTCTGGACCTTTAATCGTTCGGTCGTCACCCTACCATCGACCCCCGGGGAGGGCGCGACGGAGGACACAGGAGAAACCTCCCAATGAAACCGATCCGGTCCATCTTCGTCCTGTTGCTGATGAGCCTGCCGGTCCTGGCGCAAAACCCGGTCGAAATCACCTCGGACAAGACGGTGATGAATGACGACAAGCGCGAGGTCATCTTTACCGGCGACGTTGTGGTGGTGCACCCGACCGTGACCGTATGGGCACCCGAGGTGATCGCGACCTATGGCGAGGGCGGCACCAGCGATATCGAGACTTTCGTTGCTACTGGTGGCAATGTGCGGCTCAAGACCAAGGACCAGGACGCCACCGGCGAACACGCTGTCTATACGCCTGGAGACCAGCTGCTGCGGCTGACGGGGAATGTTGTGGTGACCAATGCGAGCGGCACGGTCAATGCAACCGAA
Organism: Devosia lucknowensis; assembly: GCF_900177655.1. Classification (NCBI taxonomy): domain Bacteria; kingdom Pseudomonadati; phylum Pseudomonadota; class Alphaproteobacteria; order Hyphomicrobiales; family Devosiaceae; genus Devosia; species Devosia lucknowensis. The sequence goes on from NZ_FXWK01000002.1 coordinate 621,864, forward strand.
CTGGTGGTGAACCTTGCCACGAGTGTATCGACGTTCACCAGTGGCGGCGGAGGCCGCGTGACCGGGGTCTTCACATCGCAATGAGTGTGGACGCCCGCCCGCGCATCGACCAGACCGGATGGCTGGTCGCCCATAACCTGGCCAAGAGCTTCGGCAAGCGCACCGTGGTGCGCGACGTTTCGCTGGCGGTGAGACGAGGCGAGGCCGTTGGCCTGTTGGGGCCAAATGGCGCCGGCAAGACTACGGTTTTCACCATGATCATGGGGCTGGTCAAACCCGATGCGGGCAAGATCATGCTCGACGGCCAGGACATAACCCGGCTGCCCTTGTTCCAGCGCGGGCAGCTGGGCATCGGCTATCTGCCTCAGGAGCCCTCGATCTTCCGGGGTCTGACAGTCACCGGCAATATCATGGCGGTGCTGGAGAATTCGGTTCACAACCGCCAGGAACGCAAGCAACGGCTCAATTCGCTGCTTGAGGAATTTTCCATCAGCCACATCGCACAGTCCAACGCCCTGGCACTATCGGGCGGCGAGCGGCGACGCGTCGAGATCGCCCGCGCCCTTGCCGCCGATCCAGGCTTCATGTTGCTGGACGAACCCTTTGCGGGCGTCGATCCGATCGCGGTGGCCGAGGTCAAGGGCCTCGTGCGCCAGCTGACCCAACGCGGCATCGGTGTGCTTATAACCGACCACGCCGTGCGCGAAACGTTGGGGCTGGTGGACCGTGCCTACCTGATCCATGGCGGCAAGGTGATGATCCAGGGCAAGCCCGAAACGATCAGTGCCGATCCGGAAGCGCGAAGGGTGTATCTGGGCGACAGTTTTTCCATCTGAAACGCCACTGACGGAACGCCCACAACTGGCATGAAACTTGCCCTATGGGCAGAATTGAGTCATGGTCCGCCCGGGAAGTCGCCGCATGCGGCGCGAATTGTTTGCATCCAAGGGCCTTTACGCATGGCGCTTTCGCCGCGGCTGGAGTTTCGTCAGAGCCAAAGCCTGACCCTGACGCCGCAGCTGATGCAGTCGATCCGGCTGCTCCAGCTTAGCCATCTTGAACTCAATACCTTTGTGGACGACGAACTGCTGCGCAATCCGCTCCTGGAACGCGAGGAGGGCGGTGCGGACGACAGCGCGAGCGAAGAACCGCAGCACGTTCCGATGGAAATGAGCGCCTACGAAGACACGGTGACCTCGGGCGAACGGACCAAGGATGCTGCCGAAATTGCCGAAGGCTACGATACCGCCGTCGAAAACGTCTTCCCCGATGCCGGACCAGCGGAACAGTCCGCAGGGTCGGGTCCTGATCGCAATGGCAGTTTCGATGGTGGCGAGGCGCCGGACCTCGATCAGTATGTGGCCAGCCGCCCGAGGCTGAGCGATCATCTTGAGGCGCAGGCGCAGATGCTGCTGCGCACGCCTGCTGACCGCCTTATCGCCCAACATCTCATCGATGGCCTCAACGAAGCCGGGTATCTCGTAGTCGAGCCCGAAGCGATCGCCGAACTGCTTGGAGCTGAGCTCGAGGATGTGGACGCCGTGCTCGAGGTGATGCAGGGTTGCGATCCCACGGGCATTTTCGCGCGTAATGTCGCCGAGTGCCTGGCTCTGCAACTGCGCGAGCGCGACCGGCTCGACCCCATCATGCAGAAGCTGATCGAAAACCTGCATCTCATCGCTGATCATAACATGCCGGCCTTGCTGCGGGCCGTGGGATGCGACCGCGAGGACCTTGGCGAAATGCTCGCCGAACTCCGGCTCCTCGACCCGCGGCCGGGACTGGCATTCGACAGCACCGCGGTGGAAGCGGTGGTGCCCGACGTCTTCGTGCGGCAGGGACCCGATGGCGGCTGGCAGATCGAACTCAATTCCGACGTGCTGCCCAAGGTGCTGGTCAATCGGGTCTACTACGCGTCGGTTACCAAAAAGACCCGCGATACGGCCGAGAAAACCTTCCTTTCGGATTGCCTCAACACAGCCAACTGGCTGACAAAAAGCCTCGATCAGCGCGCCCAAACCATAACCAAGGTGGCGGCGGAAATCGTTCGCCAGCAGGACGGCTTCCTGACGCATGGCGTGGCTCACCTGAGGCCAATGACGCTGAAGACCGTGGCCGAAGCGATCGACATGCACGAATCGACCGTGAGCCGCGTGACATCGAACAAGTACATGGCCACGCCGCGCGGCCTTTACGAGATGAAGTATTTCTTTACCACGGCGATCGCTTCAGCCGATGGCGGTGGCGATCATTCGGCCGAAGCGGTGCGTCACCGGATCAAGCAATTGATCGATACGGAGCCCGGCAACGCCATCCTGTCCGACGACACGATCGCCGACATGCTGCGCAAGGAACAGGGCATCGACGTAGCCCGCCGCACGGTCGCCAAGTATCGGGAAGGCATGAACATTCCCTCATCTGTGATCCGGCGGCGGCAGAAAAAGGATATGTCGCCAATTGCCTGAGGCGGCACGATCGCCACCCATCTCACCCGGCAAATCGACGTTCGTGAATCCTATGTGGCGGGGTCGTGGCTGTCATCTGCTTATTCGGTTCCCCGAGACCTCTTGCGCATGGACAGGTTCGTGTTCGCGGGTCTAGCATCCTTTCCGTCGGCACCACATTTATCAAGTGTCGGCAGACGCAGATCCCGTAGAGCCGGGAAGCGGCTTTTCGGAACTCTCGCGTCGAGCCCAACGACCGAAAGGAACAAAAGCCATGACCCTACGCGTTTCGGGAAAGAACATGGATGTTGGCGATGCCTTGCGCGGCAAGGCGGAGGAACATTTCGCCTCTGTTGTCGGAAAGTATTTCGACGGCGGCTACGACGGACATCTCACCCTGACCCCCGATGGTATCGGTTTCCGTGCTGACTGCGTGGTGCACCTGGATTCCGGCACGGTGCTGCAGGCCAGCGCCCAGGCAGGAGACGCGACCAGCGCATATGAAGTCATGGCGCTCAACATCGAAAAACGCCTGCGCCGCTACAACAGAAAGCTTAAGCAGCATCGCAAGGGCAATATTGCCAATGGTGTCGATGGACTTACGGCCCAATATACCGTCTTCGGCATTTCCGACGACATCGAGGAGTATGACGAAGACTATGCGCCGCCTGTGATCGCCGAAACAACCAAGAGCCTTCGACAGATGAGCGTCGAAGAGGCGGTAATGGAACTGGACTTTTCAGGACAACAGGTTGTGATGTTCCGCCACGCTGGACATGGCGGCCTGAATGTGGTCTACCGCCGCGCGGATGGCAATATAGGCTGGATCGACCCGGCCCTGGGCGCCAATTGAGCGACGCCCGCCAGTCCCGATAGCTGGTTAGATCCTAAGGCATTTTGATGGAATTGGCCGATATTCTGGCGGAGCATGCGGTGCTGACTTGCACCGGCGTGCGCAATAAGCGCCAGCTCTTTGAAATTCTTGCGCAAAAGGCGGAAGAACTCACCGAGTTTCCACAAGAGCAGATCCTTGCGACCCTTGAGGGTCGCGAGGAACTCGGCTCGACGGGATTGGGTAACGGCATTGCCATACCGCATGGCAAGGTTCAGGGCCTCAAGGGCGTAATCGCTATTTTCGTACGTCTCGATGGGCCTATCGAATTCGACGCCGTCGACGATCAGCCGGTCGACCTGGTGGTCATGCTGCTCGCGCCTGTTGGTGCCGGCGCCGATCATCTGAAGGCGCTCTCGAAAGTTGCGCGGCTGCTGCGGACCGAAGCGGTGACCGAAAATCTTCGCACAGAGGATGATCCGCTGCGGCTGCATGCGCTTCTCACAGAGCCCCTGCAGTCGAATTACGCGGCCTGAACGGCAAAAAAATAAAAACCCCCGCATCATGCGGGGGTTTGCGTTTGGTGAGTCTTAGCGCACTCAATGCAGGGTAGCGACGCCAATATTCTGGTCGCCCAGCCATTCAGTGACGGCCTCGGTGGTATCGGCCACCATGAGTGGAGTGCCATCGGCGGACATGACCAGCTGATATTGCGTGGCTCCGTCGAATTCGGCATCGGAAATCATGTCTGACAGCAACAGGCCCGAAACCGGCTTGATATAGGCCACCGCATCTCCACCCAGCGCAGCGAACTGGGCGCGCGTCAGGTGTTTGAGGGGATTGGCGTCATCCAGGACGCCTTCTGCATTGCGCTTGTCCATCATTTTTCAGGCCCTTTCTTTGTTCTTTTCCTCACAGGGAGCGAATGTCGATCTGTCGGGCGATCTTGAGCGCCCGTGGGCGTTCGAGAGTAATAACGAGCATACCGTGCCCCAAAGTTGCATCCTTCACTTCCATGCCATCGGCGAGAAGGAAGGTCCGCTGGAACTGGCGTGCGGCAATGCCGCGATGCAGGAAGTCCCTGCTGGGTTCGTCGGCCTGCTTGCCACGGACCATCAACTGGTTGTCCTCGACGCTGACATCGAGGTCTGCGCGGGCGAAACCGGCTACGGCAATGGAGATCAGGAACCTTTCGGCTCCGTCGTCGCCGCTCGAGCGCTCGATGTTGTAAGGAGGATAGCCTTCCGCCGACCGCGCCAAGCGATCGATACGCTCTTCGAAGCTATCGAAACCCAGCAGGAAGGGCGCGGAAAACACGGAAATGCGCGACATCGTCTTCATCGTCCTTGATCATCAAGCAACGTCAGGCAGGAGACCCAATTCTGTGGCATCCACCGCCTGACGCAGATATGGGTCAGGAGCCGAGCAGGTTCAAGCCATCAGGTGCCCCATGTCCCAGACTGTCGCGATCATCACCCCCGCCTACAAGGCACAGGGCACACTGGCGGCCACCGTCCGCAGCGTTCTTGAGCAGACCCATGCCGACTGGCAGCACTGGATCATCGCCGACGACGGCTTCGATTATGAAGGGTTCCTCGAGGAACTGGGATTGAGAGACAGCAGACAGGTGTTTCTCGGAAGCGGCGGCATCGGCCGTGGGGCGTCGGTGACGCGAAACGTGGCGCTCGACAGGATCGATACGCCTTATGCAGCGATCCTGGATGCTGACGACCGCCTAAAACCGTCAAAGCTCGAAAAGGCGGTGGCAGCGCTGGGCGAGCACGGCATCGTGACCACGGCCCTCGACGTGATGACGGAGGATTTTCGGCATTTGCGGTTGGTGGGCGCGGGAGCGGACCGAGTGCTGAGCCCCGGCGAGCACAAATGGGTGAGCATCTCGATGGATGCGATGGTGGTCTGGGATCGAAACCGGGGCGATGGCCGGTTCGACCCTCACATGAGCAACATGACCGATCTTGAGTTTCTTCTTCAGCTCTACCGGACCATTCCCAATAGCTACCACTCAGGCAAGCCGCTCCACGATTACATCAAGCGTGACGGATCCATGAGCAATGGCAAGGATGTCGCGGCGGGCATGATCGCCTCCAAGCGGGAAATCCTGCGACGTCTCGAAACCGGGCATTATCAACTGGCGGCATCAGATGTGGCCGGGCTGCGCGACTTCCTGCGGGTTTCGATCGAAGCTGAAGCGGCTTATGGCTCGGCACTGGCGGCCCGCCCCGGACTACTGTTCGAAGACCATCTCGAGCCCATGCTGGCAGCGGCTGGCGCCTGATCAGTCCAGGAGGATCGCCTGAATGTCGTCGTGGATGGCCTTCCAGTCCTCGGCGCTGATGGGATGAAAATCAAAACCCCGCAGCAGCATGGCGCCTTCACAGGCCAGCAGCGCCAGCCGGGCCTTGCGCCCGGATAGCGTCGTGAGATCAAGCCTGCCCAGAATGCCAGCATAATATTCGCGGGCGCCTTTGCGATATTCGGGAGACCGCATAAAATTGGCGATCAGCGCCACGCTGCGCTCTGTGATCAGCGTTTCTGCGTCACGGCTGGCCAGCACATGGGCTTTGGCCCAGTTCTCACCGCTGTCGCCCATGCGAGCAATGAATTCTTCGGCGATGGCGTCCATCGAGGCGAAGACCCGGCTGAACAGGGCGTCGATCAACGCATCCTTGCTCGGGAAGGCGTAGAGTACGCCGCCTTTGCTGACCCCTGCCTCGGCAGCCACGGCCTCCATGGTCAGTTGGCCGGCCCCTTCACGCAGCACGACGCGCTCGGCTGCATCGAGCAAAGCACCCCGGTCGATCGTCTGCTTGCGCCCCATCATTTCCTCTTTTCAATCCGTCCGGACGGATATATATGCCTCAGCCTTGGCATTTCAAATGAAATTGTCGCTGAAGCAAAGAGGTATTCCCATGTCTGCCCATCGCAACCGCTGGCTGGTTCTGATCGCGGTGATGCTCGCATTCACCCCGATCGTCATCGACATGACCATCCTGCACATTGCGGTGCCGTCGCTGACTATGGCGCTGAATGCCAGCGGTACGGAAATCCTCTGGATCATCGATATCTATCCGCTGATCATGGCGGGATTGCTGGTGCCGATGGGTACCCTGGCCGACCGGATCGGCAACCGGCGCATGTTGCTGACGGGCCTCGCGGTTTTTCTTGTTGCATCGGTCATTGCCGCATCTGCGCCGTCTGCGACTACCCTCATTGGCGCCCGCATCCTGCTTGCCGTCGGCGCTTCCATGGTCATACCCAATGTCCTGGCTCTCATTCGCCTCAGCTTCGAAAACCCCAGGGAGCGCGGCATTGCGCTCGGGTTCTGGGGCACGGTGGGTGCTGCGGGCTCGGCATTCGGCCCGCTTGTCGGTGGCTTTCTGCTCGAACATTTCTGGTGGGGCTCGGTATTCCTGATCAATGTTCCGGTGATGCTTCTCGTCTGGCCATTCGCCTTCGCCGTCCTGCCCCGGACCAAGCCTGCGGAAACGGGGCCTTGGAGCATAGGCCAGGCGCTGCTGCTGATCGCCGGCCTCATCGCCACGGTGTATGCGGCCAAGTCAGGGTTCAAGCCAGGGGCGTCCCTGCCCTTGACGATGGCAGCATTAGTGGCTGGATTGGCGCTCATCGTCATCTTCGTGCGCAAACAATTGCACGCGCACCAGCCCATGCTCGACATCGCGCTGTTCTCGCGGCCGGCCATCACCGTTGGGGTGATCATGGCACTGGCAGTAACTGGTGCGTTGGCCGGAGCCGAGCTCACAATCGCCCAGGAATTGCAGTTCGTCGTGGGCAGGACGCCGCTCGAGGCGGGGCTGTTCATGATGCCGCTGGTGATCGCCTCGGCGATCGGCGGACCGCTTGCCGGTTACGCGGTGAGCCTTGTGGGCCTGCGCATCGTGGCATCGAGCGCGCTTCTCGTGGCGGCGGCCAGTCTTGCCGGACTCGGCCTCAGCAATTTCCACGAACCCGGAGTGGGTGTGGTTGCCATGATGGCCGCGTTGGGATTGGCGCTCAGCATCGGGCTCACGGCGTCCTCGATCGCCATTATGTCGAGCGCCCCTGCGGATAAGGCCGGCGCCGCCGGGTCGCTCGAAGGGACTGGCTATGAGCTTGGGGCCGGGCTCGGCATCACCTTTTTCGGGGTGCTGCTCTCAGCCAGTTACGGGGGCGCTTTGCGTGTTCCCGCCGATCTCGCTGCAGAGGTGCCCGATGCGGCATCCCATTCCATAGGTGAAACCATGCTGGCTGCACGCGACCTCGGCGCGGCAGGAGACAGCCTGGCGGATGCGGCACGCCATGCCTTCACCGCAGCGCATTCCACCGTGCTGCTCAGTGCTGCGGCGCTGATAGCAGTAATGGCCGTCGCCGTGCTGGTGGCGCTGCGGCACTACCGCGATGCGGAAGCAGTGGCGGCGCACTAGCTATCAATGTCGTAAGCCGCCTCTCGATAGCACGCACCACCCGGCCAAGCTGGGTGGTCACGGTTGCGAAGGGGATAGTGCTCGGTGGATTGACCGGCCGGATTCAACCCTTGCCTCTGCCGACAATTCCCCCTATAGAGCCGCATCTCCGGATCGCCCGGCCAAAAGGCATGCCGTGGCGGTCTTTGAAAGCGAAGGCTCGCAAGAGCTGGATCAAGACCAATAAGGACCCGCAAAATGCCCAAGATGAAGACCAAGTCCGGCGCCAAGAAGCGTTTCAGCTTCACTGCCACCGGCAAGGTGAAGGCCGGCGTTGCCGGCAAGCGCCACCGCCTGATCAGCCACAACGCCAAGTACATCCGCACCAACCGCGGCACCAAGATCCTGTCGAAGGGCGACGAGGGTCTGGTGAAGTGGTACATGCCGTACAACCGCTAAGCTGGAAGGACACTAACACATGGCACGCGTAAAACGTGGCGTAACCGCCCACGCTCGTCACAAGAAGGTCTTGAAGGCCGCCGAGGGCTATTATGGCCGTCGCAAGTCCACGATCCGTATCGCCAAGCAGGCCGTCGAAAAGGCCGGCCAGTACGCGTATCGCGATCGTCGCGTCAAGAAGCGCAATTTCCGCGCTCTCTGGATCCAGCGCATCAATGCTGCTGTCCGTGACCACGGCCTGACCTACAACCGATTTATCGACGGCCTCAGCAAGGCTGAGGTTGCCGTCGACCGCAAGGTGCTGTCCGATCTCGCGATCACCCAGCCCGAAGCGTTTGCGGCACTGGTCGTCAAGGCCAAGGCAGCACTGGCGTATCTCGCCGACGTGGACTCCGTTACCCACGCTCGCGTTACCGCCTAAGCTCACCCCTCCTCGCTGAGGTCAAAAATCGCGCCTTGCGCCGCCCGAAAGGGCTGGCGCGGGGCGTTTTGTTTTGGTCTAACACCGCCCGCAGCCGTCCGAATTCGAGAGCTTTCATGTCCCTAGACACCCAGATCGAAACATTGCGCACCGAGCTTTCCGCTGCAATTGCCGCGGCTGACACCGAAGCCGCGCTCGATGCTGTCCGCGTTGCGGCGCTGGGCAAGAAGGGCAGCGTTTCCGCCCTGCTCGCGACCCTTGGCGCGATGGCTCCGGAAGATCGCAAATCGGCCGGCCCGGCCATCAACGGTCTCAAGAGCGACATTGCCGCCCTGATCGAAACGCGTGGCCAGGCGCTCAAGGGTGCGGCGCTCGAAGCCCGGCTCAAGGACGAGACCGTTGACGTGACCCTCCCGCTGCGCCCGGCGCCGACGGCACGGGGTCGCATTCACCCGATTTCGCAGACGATCGACGAAATCACCGCGATCTTCTCGGATATGGGTTTTTCCATCGCCGAAGGGCCCGATATCGAGACCGACTATTTCAACTTCACTGCGCTGAACTTTCCCGAAGGCCATCCCGCGCGTGAAATGCACGATACCTTCTTCATGAAGCCAGGCCCGGACGGTGTGAAGAAGGTGCTGCGCACCCACACTTCGCCCGTGCAAGTGCGGGTCATGCAGAAGACCAACGAGAAGCCGGCTGCCGGCTACATGACCCCTGCAATGGATCCGCCGATCCGCGTGGTCATGCCCGGCCGCACCTATCGCAATGACTCGGACCAGACGCACACGCCGATGTTCCATCAGGTGGAGGGCCTTGTCATCGACAAGTCGAGCCACATCGGACAGTTGCGCTGGGTGCTGGAAGAATTCCTCAAGGCCTTCTTCGAAGTGCCAAGTGTCACCCTGCGCTTCCGTCCGAGCTTTTTCCCCTTCACCGAGCCGTCAATGGAAGTGGACGTCCAGTGCGACCGCTCCGGCTCCGAGGTGAAGATCGGCGAGGGCAATGACTGGCTCGAGATTCTGGGCTGCGGCATGGTGCATCCCAACGTCATCCGTAATGCGGGCCTTGACCCCGATGTCTACCAGGGTTTTGCCTGGGGCATCGGCATCGACCGCATTGCCATGCTGAAATATGGCATGCCTGATCTGCGCGCCTTCTTCGACGCCGACCAGCGCTGGATCGAGCATTACGGCTTCAGGCCTTTGGACCTGCCGACGCTGTTCGGGGGGCTTTCGAGCTAACCCGCTATGTCCGACGCCACGAGCAGCGACAAGCAGATTCGCTTCAGCTTCGGAGATTCTCCGGAGCTGGCCGATCGTCTGCTCGCGCTGGTGCTGGCGGGGAAGAAGACCGCGACCTGCGGGGCGTTGCGCGATCATAGCAATGGCGGGGACCCGATGCCCGAGGTGGGGCGCCGGGACATCGTGCTCAACGGCGCAGGCGAACAGGCCTGCGTAATCGAGACGCTGTCTGTCGAGACGCGGCGCTTTGACGACATCGGAGCCAATTTCACCGATCGCGAGGGCGAAGGCCCCTATGCCGAATGGCGCGCGGGGCACGAGGCTTACTTCGCCCGCAACGGCGGCTTCGCACCGGACATGGAGATCGTCTGCGAAACGTTCCGGCTCGTGTCGGTGCTGCCTGCGGGCCGTGAGGTCTATGATCGCGTCGCCACCCCGATCTTCATTGTCACCGACATCGAGTCGGACGGACCGACGCCGCTCCATAATTCCATGCTGAGCTTTGCCTCCGTCGCCATAGAAGCCGACGGGACGCGACATGGCGAATTCGAAGCCGTGCTGACGCAGCGCCCGGACCGCACGACCAATGAGACCACAATGGCGTGGTGGGCGACCCAGCCCGATGCCTGGAAGGCCGCGAACGAGGGCGCCGAGGATCCGGCGGTGGTCATGCCGCGTTTTGCAGACTGGGTTGAAAGCCTGCCCGGCCCAAAAGTCTTTGTGGCCGCGCCGATGATCTTCGATGGTCTCTGGATGGACCATTATCTCGACGCCTATGCCGGCACGCGCGCCCTTTCCGGGCCGTTCAAGGGTCGCCAGATCTTCCGGGGTGGCGGCATTTGCCTCTACACCATGGCCGGAACATTGCGCGGCGCATCCTATCTGGACTGGGGCATGAGCAAGCTGCCGGCCGAGTTCTATGGCCATATCGCCCACACCCATCGCGCCATCGACGACGCTCGCGGCTTCGCAAATGTGCTCGTCGAACTGTTCAAAATATCATCTGCGCTGCCGCCGATTACAGGCAGCAAGAGCGACTTCCGCTAAGGACCAAAGACATGAAATTCACCCTCGACTGGCTCAAGGAGCACCTCGACACATCCGCTTCGGTCGATGAGATCGGCAAGGCGCTGACCATGATCGGTCTCGAAGTCGAAGGCATCGAGTCGCAGGGTAAGGCGCTGGAAAAGTTCGTGGTTGCCCATGTGGTCTCGGCGACGCCGCATCCCAATTCAGACCATCTCAATGTCTGCAAGGTCGACGCCGGTACCGGCGAGATGATCGATGTGGTCTGTGGCGCTCCCAACTGCCGGACCGGGTTGAAATCGGTGTTCGCGTTCCCCGGCACCTATATTCCGGGCAAGGATTTCGAGCTCAAGGCCGGGGTCGTCATTCGCGGCACGCCCTCAAATGGCATGCTCTGCTCGGCGGCCGAACTGGAACTTTCCGAAGACCATGACGGCATCATCGAACTGCCTGCGGATGCGCCGGTGGGCGAAAAATATGTCGATTATGCCGGGATAAACGGCGTCGTTTTCGATATCTCAATCACCCCGAATCGCGGCGATGCGACCGGCGTCTATGGCGTCGCGCGTGACCTTGCAGCGTTTGGTCTCGGCACCCTGAAGACGACAGATTTTTCATCGGTACCGTCAGTCGGCCCGAGCCCGATCGCGCCGCTGCCGCAGCAGTTCGCGGCCGGTGAGCCCAAGGCAGTGCGCAAGTTTGCCGGACGCTATCTCCGCGGCATCAAGAACGGTCCGTCCCCCGATTGGCTGCAGACGCGTCTGCGCGCCGTGGGCCTGCGTCCGATCAATACCGTCGTCGACATCACCAATCTCGTCTCGCTCGGCTGGGGCCGGCCGCTGCATGCCTATGACGCCGACAAGGTCGAAGGCACGATCCATCTCCGCAATGCGCGCGGCGAAAGCTTCGACGCGCTCGACAACAAGATCTATACGCTCGACGAAACCATGACCGTCATAGCGGACGACAGAGGTCCGCTCTGCCTCGGTGGCATTATGGGCGGCATCCGCACGGGCGTGACCGACGAGACGACCAATGTGTTCATGGAATGCGCGAGCTGGGATCCCGATCTCATCGCCCAGACCGGTCGCAAGACCGGCATCGTCTCGGATGCCCGCTATCGGCTGGAGCGCAATGTCGACCCTGCGCTGACCGAACCAGGCATGGAGCTGGCCACACGCCTCGTGTTGGAATTGTGTGGCGGCGAGGCGATGGAGCCGGCCATTTCGGGCGAGGACGTGTTCCCTAATACCGTCGTCGAATTCCCGCTCTCGGAGGTCAAGCGCCTGACCGGCCTGACTGTCGAAGCTGCCGAAATCGCAACCATCCTCTCCCGCCTCGGCTTCGTGGTCGACGGCAGCGGCGAGGTCCGTAGCGTCAAGGTGCCGAGCTGGCGCCCCGACGTGACGCAGAAGGCCGACCTCGTTGAGGAAGTGATGCGCATGGTCGGCGTCGACAACGTTCCAGTCGAGCCGCTGGTACGGCTCAACCATGTTGCCCCGCAGATGCTGACGACGATCCAGAACCGCCGGCGCATCGTTCGTCGGGCGCTGGCGGCGCGCGGCCTTGACGAGGCGGTGACCTGGAGCTTCATCTCCAATGCCGACGCCACCCGCTTCGGCGGCGGCACGGAAGACCGCCAGCTGGCCAATGCCATCGCCTCCGACATGACCGACATGCGTCCCTCGCTCCTGCCGGGTCTGCTGGCCGGTTCGCGCCGCAACGCCAATCGCGGCTTTGACGATGTGGCCCTGTTCGAAGTGGGGCAGATCTTCCTCTCCGACAAGCCAGAGGGCCAGCACACCTATGCGTCGGGCGTCCGCACCGGCACGGCAGGAATAGAGGGCGCCGGCCGCCATTGGTCGAGCAAGGCAGATGCGGTCTCGGTATGGGATGCAAAGGCAGATATCGCAGCGGCGCTGGACGCGCTGGGGGTCGATATCGACAAGGTACAGGTCCTGCCAGAGGCCGCTGCCTGGAGCCATCCCGGGCGTGGTGGGCGCATCGCACTGGGCCCCAAGGTGACGCTGGGCTGGTTTGGCGAGTTGCATCCGGCACTGGCCGCCGAGCTCGACATTGAGGGACCTGTCGCGGCCTTCGAAATCGACCTCGACGCGCTGCCCGAGCCCCGCAAGAAGGCCACCAAGACAAAGCCGGCCATTTCCCTCTCACCCCTGCAGCCAGTTTCGCGCGACTTCGCCTTCATCATGGATCGCGCGGTCTCTGCCGCCTCCATCCTCAAGGCCGCCCGCGGCGCCGACAAGACGCTGATTGCCGACGTCGGTATTTTCGACGTGTTCGAGGGTGCTCATGTTGGAGAGGGCAAGAAGAGTGTCGCCATCGAGGTGACGTTGCAGCCCAAGGACAAGACGCTGACCGACGAGGAGATCGAAAAGATCTCGGCAGCCGTGGTCGCGGCAGTCACCAAGACCACGGGCGGCGAGCTGCGGAAATAAGGCACGCCTTCTGTCCTTCGTCATTGCCGGGCTTGTCCCGGCAATCCATCTCGCCCCAGGCATGGACCACCGGGACAAGCCCGGTGGTGACGCTGTACTGTTAGCGGTATGAGCCGCCCTTCGGAGACCAAAAGTGTCCCGCACCGACGCCATTCTTGCCCGGCTTTCGCAGCTGCACCCCAAGCTGATCGACCTCAGCCTCGATCGAATGCTTCCGCTGCTCGACAAATTTGGCAATCCGCAGGATCGGCTGCCGCCGACCATCCATGTCGCGGGCACCAATGCGAAGGGTTCCACCATTGCTTACCTGCGCGCCTTCCTGGAGGCGGCCGGCAAGAGGGTTCACGTCTACAATTCGCCCCATCTTGTGCGCTTCAACGAGCGCATTCGTCTGGCAGGCACGCTGGTCGACACGCCCCGGCTCGACGCGGCGCTGGAAGAAACAGAGGCGGTCAATGACGGCGCCGGCATCACCTTCTTCGAGGTGACGACGGTCACGGCATTCAAGCTCTTTGCGGACACGCCAGCGGATTACCTTCTGCTCGAAACCGGCATGGGCGGCACCTACGACACGACAAACGTCGTCAAGCAGCCGCTGGGCACGATCATCACACCGGTTGACTACGATCATCAGGGTTTTCTGGGCAACACGCTGGCCGAAATCGCGTCCAACAAGGCCGGGATCCTGAAGCGCGGTTCAAAGGCCGTCATGGGGCTGCAACGCGATGAGGCGCGCGCCGTGCTCGACCGCGCCGCGCGACGGCTGGGTATCGCGCCGCTCTGGCAGGGCGAGGACTTCCATGGCTCGGACGAGGACGGACGCCTGGTGTTCCAGGACAGCGACGGCCTTCTCGACCTGCCGCCGCCCGCCCTTCCAGGCCCGCATCAGTTTGACAATGCCGCGCTCGCCATCGCTGCATCGCGGCATTTCGGCCTGCCGGTGGATGAGCCGAGCTTCGCCGACGGCCTTCGTCGCGTCAGTTGGCCGGCCCGCATGCAACCGATCCGCGAGGGGACGCTGCGCGCCCTGCTGCCCGAAAGCCATGAACTCTGGCTCGATGGCGGCCACAACCCCCATGGCGCGGCGGCCCTGGCACGCACCATCGCGTCGATGCAGCCGAAGCCACTGGTTCTGATCATGGGCATGATGAACACGCGTGCCCCGGAAGATTTCCTGGCGCCGTTCCGCGACCTCCATCCGACGCAGATCCTTGCCCTCACCATTCCGGGTGAACAGAACGCCCACAATGCCGAAGAGATTGCGGTGCGCGCCCGTGCCATGGGATTGCCGGCCAAGGCCACAACATCGATCGAGACGGCGCTGGAAACGGCGTCCGGCATAGCCAATGCCCGCGTCCTGATCTGTGGTTCGCTTTATCTGGCGGGCGATGTTCTGGCGAGGAACGGGACCGTGCCGGACTAGGCCCTGTTCCGCACACCACCACGGCGCCGTGCTCGGGCTCAACCCGAGGACCACTCGCAACATCTCCGGCTCGGCGACAGGCCCTCGGATCAAGTCCGAGCGCGGCTCCGCGGAGTTGAGAGTGAGCCTGTCTAGTACTTCGCCTGATCACTGCCGCAGAACGCGTCTACCGGGCTCTTGCCCTCGAAGGGCTTGCGGCCCATCAGGCATTCGACCACGGCCGCCTGCATGTCCTCGTTGGAGCCATAGGCGTTGACATAGGTGGGCACCCGCGGCGCGTCGTGCAGGTAATAGGGATAGCCCAGCGACACTATTAGGGTCGGCACATCGTGCCAGTAGCGCTTCATGGCGCCAAAGACCGAGCCGGTCAGCGCCTTCCAGTTGAGGAAGATGCGCTGACGGGTCAGCAAGGTTTCTTCGGCCAGAAGGTAAAGGACGAGATCGTAGTCCTTCGCGCTTACATCGAGATCGGCAGTGTATTCGGTGATCTCAAAACCTTCCTGACGGAGCAGGTCAGGCAGCGACAAGGGCAGCGGCACAGGCGCAAAGGGCTGGATGGCCCCGGTCGAGAAGATCAGCACGCGCTTGTGGCGGGAGGGGGAGAGCGGCAGGAGATTGGCGACGTCCTTGACAAGGGTTGGGACGCGCGCAGTGACCGAGGCGGATGTCAGCTTGCTTTCGGACCGGGCCATGATGACTTCGGCCGTCATCTGCACCGGTTCGGGCCGATCGGCCTTGTGAAGACCGAGCGCGGCCTTGAGGGCGAGCACGCGCGTGACGGCTTCGTCGACGCGGTCCTGGCTGAGACGGCCGTCGGCGACGGCCTTGACCAGATACATGAGGTCGGCGGTCGGATCGTCCGAGAAGAGGATGACATCGCAACCCGACACGATGGTCTGCGGCACCGTATCCTCGCGGCGCCCCCAATCACCGAAGCCGGCCATGGGCGTAGCATCGGAAACGATGAGGCCGTTGAAACCCAGCCTCTCGCGCAGCAGCGTCTGGTTGAGGACAGCACTCTGGGTGGCCGGTCTATAGGCCTCCGCGCCGGCATCGGGATCGAGTTCGCGGACGAAGGCCGGGAAGGCAATGTGGGCCGACATGACGCTCATGACGCCGGCATCGATGGCCGAGCGATAGAGCCGGCCGAATGTCTTTTCCCATTCGGCAAGCGTCAGCGGGTTTACGGTGGTCACCAGGTGCTGGTCACGGTCGTCATAGCCCTCGCCGGGCCAGTGCTTGACCGTGGCGGCAACACCATGGGTCTGGAAAGCACGAATCTGCGCCAGCGCATGCCGTTCGATCCGCTCGACGTCATCGCCATAGGAACGCGTGCCGACAATGGCGCTCTGGAACGCCTTGTTGATGTCTATGACCGGTGTAAAGCTCCAGTTGAGCCCGACTGCGCGCGCTTCCTGAGCCATCAGCGTGGAAATGGCTGTGGTCGCCTCGACATCGTCGACCGCTGCAAGGCCCAGCGGGTTGGGCACTTCGGTGCCGAAAGGCAGGCTCATGCGGCTGCCTTCGAGGTCGGCGCTGACCGTCATCGGTACAGGGCCGACCGTGTCGATCTGACGCATCAGGGCAATTTCTGCCGCCAGGTCTGGGGTGTAGATGCGGGTTATGCCGCCCGGCTTGAAACTGCGGATGGCGTCCATAGCGTCTTCCGGCGCCTCGCGCGACAGCAGCACGAATAGTTGGGCCAGCTTGTCGCGCGGCGTGAGCTTGTCGCGCGTTTCATGCACCCAGGCCACCGCATCGTCATCGAGATTGAAAGGGGCGGCAGAAAGATCGATGGCAGCCAAGGACGGGCTCCCCACAGTGTTCTCGTTATCGTTGCCCTGGCATAGCAGACCGCTTGGCCGCCAACCAGAATGAACACCGCCGAAATGCTTCGGCGGTGTGGCAAAACTGAGGATGATCCCAGGTCGTCAGGCGGCGTGCTGTTCGAGCCACTTGATCAGTTGCACGCGGCTCTGGCCGGCGCCGACCTTGAGATCGACCGGTTGCCCGTTCTTGAAGATGATGAGCGTAGGCATGGCGCGGACGTTATATTGAACCGTAATGCCGGGATTGGCGTCGACATCGAGTTTGACGATCTTGACGCTGTCGGAGAGCTCATCGGCCAAGGCTTCGATCGTGGGCGACATCGCCTTGCAGGGCGGGCACCACTCGGCCCAGAAATCCACCAGCACGGGCTTGTCGGCGCCCAGCACCTCATCGGCAAAATTCGCGTCCGTCACGTTGAGCGCCACAGCATCCTCCATCGGCATCAGGCGATGAAGTTAGGCCGAGTCGCGGGCGGGTGGAAAGAGATGGATTTGCCCCGGAGCACGCATGGAAAACAAAAACACCGCCGCAGAGCTCCGGCGGTGTTGGTAACCTCGAAGATGTGCAACAGGCTCAGGCAGCGTGGCCTTCGAGCCACTTGGTGAGACCCGCCTTGGGCGTACCGGCACCGATCTTCATGTCGGCAGCGGCGCCACCCTTGAACAGGATCATCGTCGGGATCGAGCGCACGCCGTACTGGGCGGCAATGCCCGGGTTCTCATCGACGTTGAGCTTGACGATCTTCACCTTGCCCTGGAGTTCGGTGGAGAGTTCGTCGAGCACCGGCGCGATCGCGCGGCACGGGCCACACCACTCGGCCCAGAAATCTACCAGGACGGGTTCGTTGGAATTGAGAACTTCCTGGCCGAACGTGGCTTCGGAAACGGCTTTGGTCATGGTTTTCATGCCTTTTTTGACTGTTGCGCCGATGTAAGGCCCCTCGGCCTCAGGCATACGGCACGACCGAAAATTCCAGAATCCGCTGCGAGCCGAAGCGCGCAGGGAAAACGGCGGTTTCTTTGCTCCCAAAGCTGGTGAGAGTCCAGCCTCGCGACAAGTCCGATCACCGCAGGGTGAAATCCGAACGCGCTGCCTCGAGCAGATCGTCCGGCAGAATCATCAATGATTCCAACTCTGTCCAGAGAATCGCGGCCCTTACGGACCGCCCCGGGAAAAGCTGGTGTGCAACCAGTGCATATAATCCAAGCTGGGTCAGGTAGTTCCGCGCCACCGCTTCGGGCGCTGCCGGTACCGCTGCGTCGGATTTGTAGTCGACCACCAGCACACCTGAGTCGTCAACCACGACCCTGTCCATGCGCCCGCTGACCCAAACCAGTTCCTGCTGCTGCTTGAGAGGAACCCGGAAACCGAGTTCGGCCCGGCTGCCGGTGTCGAAAAGCGCGGTCAGTTCGGGCCGCGACAGGATGGATATGGCCTTGGTAGCGAGGCGACCATGGAGGTCGGCATGCTCTGGCAGCAGCGCCTCAAGCGCCCTTGGGGCCACGCGCTCCCAGTCCTCGCGCGGTACGCGGCCCAGATGCTGCAGCAGAGCATGAAGAGCGATGCCCTCACGACGCGCCGAATCGGCGTCGCGCACGGCTTCAGCGCGGGTCTGCAGGGCCGGCGGCCGCGCCGCGCCCTTGCCTGCGTGGGAGGGATTTACGAACTTTGGCCGTTGCGGTGCAACCACGCCACCGAATGCCCAGTCGTCACGCTCGACGGTCCGTGCGGCCGGCTCCGGCAGAAACCGGGACGCGGTAAGCGCGGGATAGACGAGGCCGACTTCCGCGCCTTCCGCATTGACCAGCGGCTGCGCGGCATCACGCAGTCCGGCTTCTATGGCCTCATACCATGTCGACGCCAGCTGGGTTTCCGGCTTTTGGCCAGCGCCGAGCGGGCCGGTGACATAGAGCTCGTCCTCGGCCCGGGTCATGGCTACGTAGAGGCGTCGCCAGTATTCCTCGGCGAGCACGGCGTCGATGCCCTGGCGCAACTGAGCTGTCGCCTGGACGTGCTGGCTCTTCGAGGCAGCATGGATCAGCAACGGGCCGACTGGCTCCTCGATGGCATAGACCGCCTTCCCGGTCTGGCGTCCGGACGGCTTGGCGGTGGCATCGGCGAGAATGACGATGGGCGCCTCGAGACCCTTGGCGCCGTGGACCGTCATGACGCGGACGCCACCGCCGGTCTCGGCCAGTTCGCGCTTGATGGTGACGGCCCGGCGGCGCATCTCCGCGGCAAAACCCTGGAGCGACGGCTGCGGGCGATTTTCGTGATCGAGCGCCAGGTCCAGCAGTTCGGACAGCACCTCGTCGACTTCAAGCCCGAGCCGGGCATGAAACCGCTGCAGACCGCCGGACGCATAGAGCACGCCTGCCAAAAACTCGAACGGGCGCTCCATATCGAGCTCGGACCGCCAGCGGCCCAGTTTCGTGGCCGCATCATGGGCAACGGGGATGGATGACGCGAACAGGGCCGACCACAGGGATTGCCCGCGCGCGCGCGGCTGGGCGAGCGCGTAAAGGTCGTCTTCGCCCAATTCGAAAAGCGGAGAGCGCAACAGCGCCGCCAATTGCAGATCATCGGCGGGGTTGAGCAGCACGTCGATGAGCGCCAGCAGATCGAGCACCGCGATATGGCCGGTCACGGCCAGCCGGTCTGCGCCCGGCGTCGGCAGCCCTTCGCTGCGCAAAGCGCGAATGATCTCCTGGAAAAGCGGACCGCGTTTCTGGACGAGGATCAACACGTCATCGGCGCGTACCGCGCGATTGCGCTCGCCCAGGACGCGGCCCTCACTGACCCAGCCGCGAATTTCACGGGCGATGCGCAGCGCCACCTGACGATTGGCGCTCTGCTCGGCTTCCACCACGGTGACCGGCCAGGCGGAGATGTCACGCTCCACCTTTTCTTCCTGCACCGGAGTCCATAGGTTTACCGAACCGCCCGGATGCACGCGGGCGGGCTGGTGGATAACTTTGTCCTCGGCCAGCAGGGCCTTCTGGATATCGGGACGGTCACAAACGCGATCCACAGCGTCGAGAATGCCCTTGAGCGTGCGGAAACTGGTGTGGAGGCGCACATTCTCGAACGGCTTTTCGGCTTGAGCGGCCTTGCGCGCCATTTCCCGGCCGGTCACACCGAACAGCACGGGCTGCGCACCCTGGAACGAATAGATGGACTGCTTCTGATCGCCCACGGCAAAGACCGATCGTGGCCGCGACACGGCGCCGGCCCCGCTGAAGAATTCTTCGGCAAGGGCATTCACCACACGCCACTGCTGGGCGTTGGTGTCCTGACTCTCGTCAACCAGGATATGGTCGATGCCGGCATCGAGCTTGTACTGCACCCAGGGACCAAGCGAGCGATCGGCGAGGAGGTTACCGAGCTTTTCGATGAGGTCGTCGAAATCGAGCAGGGCATGGCGACGCTTCTCATCGTCATAGTGCCGGACGATTGCCGCCACCACGTCGAGCAAAGCCTCGCTGCGCGCCACCAGCATGGCGCCAGCCAGCTGCGCCTCGAGCGCGAAGATGCGATCGCGTTCCTCTTCGAGTAATGGCTGAAGTTCCACCCGCGCCTTGCGCTGTTCGGCATTGAGAAGGTTGGCACGCGGTCGCTTCTCGCCATCTTTTTCGGTGAGAAACAGATCGCAGAGCTGGTCGGCCGTCAGCCGGTCCGGATTGAGTCGGGCGACAAGATCTATGAAACGCGCGCCCTTCGTCCTTGCAGGATCGGCATCGAAACTCGAGACGATGTCTTCCCACACCGCACGGGTCAGCGCCGTCTGCTCGACAATGGCGGTTGTTATGTCGGCCTGGTCACCGGGCGCCCCGACAAGCCTGCGCAACCGGGCCTTGGCGGCGGACAGGTCGGAGAGAACGGACTTGAGACGCGCACCCTCGCTCAGCGCAGCGGTGATGGCATCGGAAATGGCGTGATCGCTGAGGAGGCCGAAGAGAATTTCGACTGCCCCGGCGTTCTCACCGCCGCGCAGTCCCTCGGCGAGCACGCTCTCGCGCGCCATCAACAGCATGTTAGCCTGCCGATCCTCCTCGATGACGGCGAAATCGAAGGGAACCCCGGCCTCAATGGGAAAACGGTGCAGCACCGCCTCGCAGAAGGCATGGATGGTGAGGATGCGCAGGCCGCCGGGCGTTTCGAGCGCGCGGGCGAAGAGAATGCGTGCCGCGTCGAGCTGCGCAGGCAGGGGATCGCGTCCGGTCAGCGCTCGCAGCTTATCGCGCAGGACTTCTGCCTCGTCGACTGCCCATTCCGCCAGTCGAGCACCCACGCGCTTGCGCATCTCTGCGGCAGCGGCCTTGGTATATGTGAGGCAGAGGATGGATTGCGGCTTCACCCCCGAAAGCAGCAGGCGCAACACCCGGTTGGTCAGAACGAAAGTCTTGCCCGAGCCGGCATTGGCTTCCACCCAGATCGAGTAATCCGGATCGCTGGCCCGGGCCTGGCTGGCGCTGGTGTCGGAGGGTGGCAGAACGGGACCGCGATCGCTCATGCCTCGTCTTCTCCGTCGACCGCGGTCCATTCCGCGGTGCGGGCCAGGTGGTCGTAGGCACCGGCAAAGCGCTGTCCCTTGATGGGAAGGAGGCGCGATGGCATCGGGGTATCGCGCAAGAGGAAATGTTCGATCTGGCGCTGCATGCGAAGCCAGACCTCGTCGGCGAGTTCCATGACGCTCATGCCCTCGGGCAGCACGAAACCGCTGGGCTTGAAGGCCTCGGGACCGAGGCCGATCTTGACATAGGTGAGAGCGCTGGTTTGTGCCGGCGCCATCGCCTTGAACCCGCCATTGTGCGCGATCAGTGCCTCGACCGGCAATTGCGGCGCCTCGAAACCGCGCATCGCGCCCGAGCTGGGCGGCGAGCCGGTCTTGAAGTCGAGGATTTCAAGCGTTCCATCGCGCAGGACATCGGCGCGGTCGGCACTGCCGGTGATCCTGAAGGGCTCCGCGAGCTTGAGGGGCCATTCGCCACGGACTTCGGCGTGCCGCTCGCGAACCGTGTGGGCTCGACCTTTTTCGAAGTCGAGAAACTGGCCGGCAGCGGTGGCAAAGCGCCGCAACCAGATGTCGCGGCGCTCGCCGATGGCGTCGAGCCCGGCGAATTCTTCGGACGCAATCTGCATCAGCCGGTCAAAGGCGAGCGGATCCGCGGGGTCGATGCCCTCCTCGACGAAGCGCGCGAAAATGGCGTGGATGATGGTACCGCGCTCACGGGCGTCGGGGTCTTCGCCAAGCGTATCGAGGGGCCGGAGGCGCAGCACATGCTTGGCGTAAAGATCATAGGGCGAGCGCATCAGCGTCTCGATCTCGGTCACTGAGAGCTGGCGCGGCCGGACCGCGGCTGGCGGATTGGGTTGCGGCCGAATGGCGGGGGAGACCTGGGCGACGGCGTCGATCCCCCGCGCCTGGTCGATCCATATGGCGCCACGCTGGCGAAGCATTTCTGCAGCTGGGGCGCCGATGAATGCGTCGAGGCGCTGCAAGAGGCGCGAGGGCAGGGACGGGCTGGCGCCGACACGATCGGCATAGCAGAGGATGACCTCGGCATTTCCCAGCGCCTGGGCGAAGTCATGCGCGGCAAGACCATGCTGCCGCTCGGGCGGCTCAAGGCCGGCGGCGAGGCGCATGCCACGGCTCAGCCAGGGTCCAGGGTCGGCAGTACCCGGCCACTTGTCCTCATTGAGAGCGCCCAGGATCAGGATATCCGGGCTCATGAGGCGGGCTTCGAGCTGACCCCAGATGGCGATATCGGTGCGGCGGTCTTCGGGGATGCGGTGGCGCACTTCGACGCCAGCCATCAATGCCGACAACACATCCTCAAGACCATGGGGCGCAAAGCGGTGCCCCTTGCCTGATAGCGCGGCCACGCTGTCGATCCAGGCCAGGAATTCCTCGCGGCCGGGCAAGGGCGCATCGGGACTGATGGCGAGCACTGCCGACCCAAGCGCCGCAGCAAGCGCGGAGGCCGGCAGCTCCTTTTCCGACGTCAGCGACACGAGCGGCGCCGTCGCCAGTTCGAGGCGGTCCAGAAGGTCAGCCATGACGACAGCGTCGTCGGGCGAGATGGGCCTGCGCCGCTCGTCCGCGTCGCTGGCCATGCGCGCTGCCAGAAGCGCGCGCAGGCCCGCAAAACCAGGGCTGGGTCGCTGGCCTCGAAGCAGCAGCAGATCGATCCGGTTCACGGTTTCCGCCAACGCGACGCGGTCGGTGCCCAGTGTGGTGGCGCGATTGCGCAGCAGCGCCATGAGGTCGACCGGGGTCACCCTGTTGACCACAAGGGCCAGAACCTGCCGGGCCAGGCGTCCGGCCGAAGACAGAAACAGGGGCGTGCCTGCGGCATCGTCAACCACGATATCAAAGCGCCGCAGTTCGGCGGCGATCCTGCGGGCCAGATTGCGGTCCGGCGTGATGATGCCAACGCTCTTGCCTGCTTCCAGCGCCGCGCGGCCGGCCAGCGCCATGGCGCGCGCTTCCTCGTCTTCGTTGCGGGCGCGGACGACGGAAACGCCGTGAAGCGCCTCGGCCAGCGACGCGTCGTCGAAGCGCTGGTCGGACCAGAGCGCGGTAGCCGCGGTGGGTGCCAATGCCAGGTTCACCAGCGGCGTCCGCAGGTGCTCGGCATGGCAAAGTTCGGTCACCTCACCAGCGCTGGATCCGAAGCGGCGCAGCAGATGGGCGAGGCCATACTGGGGATGGCCATGCGGATTGGTCGCGGGATCGAGCAGCGCCTCGTGCATCGCCGGGGTCATGGCCATGTCGAGACCGGGCAGCACAACGGCGCCGCGAGGCAGACCTGCGATGGTGTGCAGCAGCCGCGCCGTAGCAGGGATCGAGCCGGTGGAGCCAGCCGCGATCACTGGCCGATGATCGTAGAGAAATCCGGCGGCATTGGCCTGTCGATCGAGCCGCAGCCGGCGCAGGTAAGCCCGATCGGCGCGCTTTGCGTCCTCGAGCCAGGCTGGCCATGCCTCGAGCGCGATATTGAGAAACCTCAGCGTCTGCTGCCAGTAGTCGCCCAGTTCGAGAGCCATATCGGCGCCTAGAGACGCGATGGCCGCCGGACTGCGCTCCTCGATCGCGAGGTCGTCGATCAGCACGCCCAGCGACTCGGCCATGGAGAAAATCTCGGCGGCCGTCGGTGGCGTCGAAAAGGCCTCGCGACCTTCCACCGTATGCGCCCAGGCGGCAACCAGGCTGGAGAGCTGCAACCGGCGCTCGAGGCTGCCAGCCAATTGCGGCAAGGGTCCGGTATCGAAAGGCGGGAGAAACGGCTCCTCGTCGTCGACCTCGCCACCAAAGGTCCGCAGGTCAGGCAGGAGGCCCCGGAAATCGCGATGGGCCGCGAATGCCTCGGCCAGACTGTCCTGCGCGCGTCGCGTCGGCAGGATGATGGTCACGTCAGACAACCAGAACGGCCCCGACTGGTCCCATCCACCCAGCAGGCGTCCGTCCATCACCGCGTCAACGAGACAGGGCAGGAATGGCGTGTGCGGGGCGATGGAGAAGAGGCTCATGCCGGGCGAGCCCCCTGGGCTGCGGCGAGGGCTTTTTCCGTCTCAGCCAGGGCTTCTGGATCGCCGACATGGAACCACGGGGCATCCAGGACTATGCCCTTGAGGCTTTCCCGCTCCAAGGCTGTCTCGAACAGACGATTGAGGGAAAAAGTACCATCGGGGGTATCGGCAAACACCGTTTTGCCGATCAGCGCTACCCCGGCATAGATCACCGGCGCTCCGTAATCGAGCGTGATGCGTCCCATTGGATCGAAACAGAAATCGTGGCTGCGGCCGAAACCGGTTGCCCGGTGCGGCTGCACGCAAAGCAGTACGATGTCTTCGGGAGCAGCATAACGCGCGATCATGCGCTCAAGCGGCGCATCGGTGCCCTCGGGCCAGAACGCGTCCGTGTTCATGACGAAGAAAGGGTCGGAATGCAGCATCGGCAGTGCGGCCTTGACGCCACCGCCGGTGCCCAGCAGCTCAGCTTCCCTGTTGACCTTCAAGAGGCCGCCGAAATGGGCCAGAAGCTGGTCGGCACGATAGTGCGCATTGGCAACGAAGCGCTTGGCGCCCTCGGCACGCCCATTGGCCATGATGCGCTCGATCAGCGGAATGCCTGCGACCGGCACGAGGGGCTTGGGCAGGGTGTCCGTGAGCGGCCGCAGCCGCGTTCCGAGGCCGGCGGCGAGCAACATGACGTCGGGGAATCGGGCTGACTTTTCCATGCCCGGATAGAACAGTTGCGGTGCGGACCTGTCCAGTCCGCAACGCGTCAGTGCTTATTCGGCGTGGGCTGCCGCGGCTGGCGGATCCACGTCGTCGTCGCCCTCGGCGGCAACCGCTGCGTCGCGCAGGCTGGCCTGAGCGGTGATGGCCTTGGTGCTGCTGACGGTGATCGCGTCATTGGGCGGCGCATTGGTCAGGATGGCCGCGAGCGAACCGATGGTCGAGCGCAGGTTGTGGCGATGCACGACCATGTCGACCATGCCGTGGCTGTAGAGATATTCCGAGCGCTGGAAGCCCTTGGGCAGCTTTTCGCGGATGGTCTGCTCGATCACGCGCTGGCCGGCAAAGCCGATCAAGGCGCCCGGCTCGGCCAGGTGGACGTCGCCGATCATGGCATAGGACGCTGTGACGCCGCCCGTGGTCGGGTTGGTCAGCACCACGAAGAAGGGCAGGCCGGCTTCGCGCAAGCGGAGCACGGCAACCGTGGTGCGGGGCATCTGCATGAGGCCGAGAACGCCTTCCTGCATGCGCGCGCCGCCGGAGGCCACGAACAGCACAAACGGCGTCTTGAGACGCACTGCGGTCTCGAGGCCGGTGATGATCCCCTGCCCCGCAGCCATGCCGAGCGATCCGGCCAGGAAATCGAAATCCTGCACGGCCACCGTCACGGCACGCTCATAGAGCTTGCCTGTCGCCACCAGAACGGCATCGTCGTAGCCGGTCTTGGCGCGGTTTTCCTTGAGCTGGTCGACATAGCGCTTCTGGGCGCGGAATTTTAGCGGATCCTGTGGAGCGGAAGGCACCGGGACGATGTCGTATTTGCCATCGTCGAGGAAGGTCGCGAGACGATCCACCGGCTTGATCTTCATATGGTAGCCCGAATTGGGCACGACCCACTGGTTCGCTTCGAGATCGCGATAGAACACCATCTCGCCCGATTCCGGATCCTTCACCCAAAGGTTTTCCGGCGTTTCCCGCTTGGGATTGAGAATGGAGCGGATCTTGGGGCGGACGAAATTGTCGATCCAGTTCATGGCGCGGCCTTTCGCGTGGAACCTGTTGCGGTTCCCGTAGTCATCAATTGTGGCAATTCTTATCAGGGGATGGACGCGAGGGCAAAGAGGCGCCCCCACAATCCACACTCCCAGTGAGCGTCACCATCCGGCTAGAAATGGAGACCTATGCTCTTGCCCGCTTTACGCCCGCCGCCAGATCGGCCACGAGGTCACGGACTGCTCCGACCGTCTTTTCCGTCGCCTTTCCATCGACCAGCGACTTGGCAACGGCATCGACCAGGACGGTGCCCACGACCACGCCATCGGAGTGCTTGCCGATTTCGGCGGCGTCCTCGGCGGTCTTGATACCAAAGCCAACGGCAACGGGAAGGCTCGTGTGGCTCTTGATGCGTTCGACGGCCTCGCCCACAGCGGCACGCGACTTGATCGCCGCCCCGGTCACCCCGGTCATGGAAACGTAGTAGACGAAGCCCGACGTGTTTTCGAGCACAACGGGCAGGCGCCGATCATCGGTGGTCGGGGTGGTGAGGCGAATGAAATTGAGGCCCGCCTTGAGCGCGGGAATGCAGAGTTCGTCATCCTCCTCCGCCGGCAGGTCGACGATGATGAGGCCATCGACACCCGCCTGCCTGGCGGCCGCGATGAAGCGCTCGACGCCGAAGGAATAGATCGGATTGTAGTAACCCATGATGACGATGGGCGTGGCATCATCCTTGCGGCGGAACTCCTCGACCATGCCGAGAACGCCGAGAAGTGTCTGGCCTTGCGCCAGCGCACGCTGGGCCGCCATCTGGATGACGACGCCGTCGGCCATCGGGTCGGAGAAGGGCAGGCCAAGCTCGATCACGTCGGCGCCTGCCTGCGGGAGCGCATTGAGAATGGCCTGGCTGGTGGCGAGGTCCGGATCGCCACCCATGACATAGGTGACGAGGGCAGGCCGGTTGTCGGCTTTGCAGGCCGCGAAGCGGGCGTCGATACGCGAAGTCATTATTTCAGCAGCCCCAGATATTTGCCGACGCTTTCCACGTCCTTGTCGCCGCGCCCCGAGAGGCACAGCACGACCGACTGATCCTTGCTCATGGTTGGCGCGAGCTTGATGACCTGCGCCAGGCCATGCGCCGATTCCAGCGCCGGAATGATGCCCTCGGTGCGGGTCAGCAGCTGGAAGGCGTCGAGCGCTTCCTGGTCGGTGATCGGCACATAGGTGACGCGCTTGGTGTCGTGCAGCCAGGAATGCTCGGGGCCGACGCCGGGATAGTCGAGGCCCGCCGAGATCGAGTGACCCTCCAGAATCTGACCGTCGGCATCCTGGAGCAGATAGGTGCGGTTGCCATGCAGCACGCCGGGACGGCCGCCGGTCATCGAGGCGGCATGGCCGTTTTCCACGTCGATGCCGTGGCCGCCGGCCTCGGCGCCGTAGATCGCCACTTCAGGGTCGTCGAGAAAGGCGTGGAAGGTGCCGATGGCATTGGAGCCACCGCCGACACAGGCAACGACGGCGTCGGGCAGCTTGCCCTCGGCCTCGTGGAACTGCGCCTTGAGTTCGGTGCCGATGACCGACTGGAAGTCGCGCACCATTTCCGGATAGGGATGCGGGCCGGCCGCCGTGCCGATCAGGTAGTAGGTCGAATCGACATTGGTGACCCAGTCGCGCAGGGCCTCGTTCATGGCGTCCTTGAGCGTACCGGCGCCGGCCGTCACCGGCCGCACTTCGGCACCCAGCATCTTCATGCGCAGCACATTGGGCATCTGCCGCTCGACATCGGTCGCGCCCATGAAGATGGTGCAGGGCAAGTCGAACTTGGCACATACAGTGGCCGTGGCCACGCCATGCTGGCCGGCGCCGGTTTCGGCGATGACGCGGGTCTTGCCCATGCGCTTGGCGAGCAGGATCTGCCCAAGGCAATTGTTGATCTTGTGCGAGCCGGTGTGGTTGAGCTCCTCGCGCTTGAGCCAGACCTTCGCACCACCCAGATGCCCGGTCAGCCGCTCGGCGAAATACAGCGGGCTCGGACGGCCGGTATAGTGGACGGCGAGGTCCTCGAGCTCAGCCTTGTAGGCCGGATCATCCTTGGCGGCGCGGTATTCGCGCTCGAGATCGAGGATGAGAGGCATCAGGGTTTCGGCGACGAACCGGCCGCCATAGATGCCGAAACGCCCATGCTCATCGGGGCCGTTGCGCAGGGAATTGGTGTTTTGCATGCTCAATCCGAAATCCTCCCACGAAGTCCGGGAGGACCCCTGGCCTATGATTTGACCGTCAGACAGCGGCTCTGGCGTTGCGGATGAACGCCTCGATCAGCCGCTTGTCCTTGACGCCGGGCGCCCGTTCCACGCCTGAGGACACATCCACACCCAAGGGCTTCACGCGGTTTATGGCCTCGGCGACGTTGTCGGGCGTCAGG
Source organism: Devosia lucknowensis (assembly GCF_900177655.1). Taxonomy (NCBI): domain Bacteria; kingdom Pseudomonadati; phylum Pseudomonadota; class Alphaproteobacteria; order Hyphomicrobiales; family Devosiaceae; genus Devosia; species Devosia lucknowensis. The sequence continues at coordinate 650,088 of NZ_FXWK01000002.1, forward strand.
CCCCCGGAAAGCATGAAGGGCAGGGATGGGTCAAGGGCATCGAGCAGCGACCAGTCGAAGCTTTCACCCAATCCGCCGGGCCGGTCGGCCCCCTTCGGAGGCTTGGCATCGAGCAGCACCCGGTCGGCTACTTCGCTGAACTCGGCCACCCTGGCGACGTCCTCTGCCCCGCCGATCGGCAGGGCTTTCATGATTTCGACCCCGGCCTCGGCACGGATGGCTTCGACCCGGTGGGGCGTTTCAGGCCCGTGCAGCTGGATCCAGTCCGGCCCGAGCGCCGCGACTTCGGCAACGCAGCTGTTGTCCGGGTTGACCAAGACTACGCAGCTTTCGATGCGGCCGCGCGCAGCCGATATCAGGCCACCAAGGTCATCGATGGAAACATGTCGCGGGGAGCGCTGGAAATGCATGAAGCCCACCATGTCGGCGCCTGCCGCAATGGCGACGTCGAGCATGTCATAGGTCTTGATGCCGCAGATTTTGACGATCAAGGGATCGGCCATAGTCAGTTTGGGCTCAACGGAACGGGGAGAATGAGGCTAGCTGCACTGCGCCGTCCACTATCGCAGTTCGAGCAGATCATCGACTTCGGCCTGCTGGCCCGAGCCGGCCTGGCTGCTGCGCCGCTGGCTTTCGAGCTCATGGGACAGCACCTGGGCTTCACGACGCCAATGGCGTTCGCTGCGGCGATGCGCTCCCTGCGCGAACCAGCTCGCGACACCACCGAGCAGCACGCCGACCAGCAGCACGACATAGAGAACCACGAAGAGCGGGATGCCGTATCCGGCAGTATCACCCTCAACGGGTTGAACGAATGGATTGACGTTGATGCTGACCAGCTGCCGATTGGCCAGGGCGAAGGCGATCAAAAGCGCGCAAAGCGGCACCAGAACCAGCCAGCCGACGATTTTGTTGACCATGCACTTGTCCAATGAGGCCCTGGCGGCCCCGGTCCCTATGCTGTCGGCGCGGATCAGGAGCGGTTGAGGCGCTCGCGGATTTCCTTGCCGGCCTTGAATTGCGGCACATATTTTTCACCGACATCGACCTGTTCGCCGGTGCGCGGGTTGCGGCCAACACGGGCCGGGCGATTCTTGACTGAGAACGCCCCGAAGCCACGCAGTTCCACCCGGTCGCCCCGCGCCATGGCATCCCCGATCTCATCGAGGATCGCATTGACGATATTCTCGATGTCCCGCTGGAACAGGTGCGGGTTTTCCGCGGCGAGCTTCTCGACGAGTTCGGACTTGATCATCAAAGGCTCCGGTGTCGACCCTGGCTCATGTCAGGGCGTGCCTGCAACCTGCCAAAGCGAGACCAAACCGTCAAGCATCACAACGCTTTCGGCCGGCAGGCCGATGGCGCTGCGCATAGACGTGCCGAGGAGGTTGCCGACCCAGCCGAAGTCGTTTCCCTGAGGCGGCCACACGGTAACAATTCTCGTATCCTTGTCGACACCGCGTTCGCTCTCGAGCCAGGCCAGCGCCTCGAACTCACCACCGGTCGCATCGATGAGCCCGGTCTCGACGCCGGCCCGGCCCGTCATGATGCGTCCATCGGCCAAAGCCAGTGTTTGCGGGCGCGTCAGGCCCCTGCGTTCGGCCACGATATCGACGAACCAGGCAAAACTGTCCTCGACCAGTTCGGTGATGGACTGCCGCGGCGCGCCTTCGAGAGGCTCGTTGAAATCGGGCTCTGCCTTGAGCGGGCCGGAGGCGACCTTGTCGAGATCGACGCCGATCGTGTCGAGCAGCTTGCCGGCATTGACGTGCTGATACAGCACGCCGATGGAGCCTACGATCGAGAGCCGACGGGCGAAAATGTGATCGGTCGCGATCGCCGTCATGTAGGCGGCCGAGGCGCCGAGCTCGTCGATGGTGGAAACAACCGGCTTGGCAGCCGAGAGGCGCCGCAGGTCATCGTAGAGCTCCTCACCACCGGCCGTGGTGCCGCCTGGTGAGTTGATCGCGACGATGACGGCCTTGATCGCGTCGTCCTCGATCAGCTCGCTGATGACCTTGGACCTCGCCGCATCGGTCATGATCGTGCCCGAAACGACGATGCGCGCGATGCGATCCCCGCCCACCTGATCGGGAAGCGCGAAGCGTCCGACCAGCGCGAGGATAGCGATGACGGCTGCAACGAGCGCCAGGATGCGCCAGAGCCCGCGCGAGCGGCGGTAGCGATCGGCAGCGAGAATGTCGTGGTGCATCTGGTTGGTCACAGGTCCGGCTCCTTGGCTGATCAGGAGCTAGCCGGACCGACACCGGTTTGGCAACTCGCCTAGGTCAGCGGTTTGACCATGTAACGTGCGGCATCTTCGTAGGCGGCCAGTTTGCCGGCGAGATCGGGGCGATCCTCGCATGCAAATCCCCGCTTCTCCCAGAACCCGACCGAGCCGTTGACGGCAACGAGGCTCATCGTGGGGAAGCCCATGGCGATGGCGTGCTTGGTCAGGGCATCAACGATCTTTCCGGCCGCGCCGACGCCACGGGTCAGCGGCAGCAGGGCAAGGTCGTGGATATAGTAGGTGTCGGCCGGTTCGGGCAGCGAGCCCAGCATGGTGTCGAGCGCCGGCAGTGAGCCGGAGGTCCAGGGATGGCTCAGCACGTAGCCCGCGGGCTTTTCGGAGACTTCCAGCAGATAGCAGCCATTGCGATAGAGCGTGTATTTTTCCTCGAGCACCGGTTGGGACTCGAAGAAGCCCGGATGCACGCGGTTGGCGATGTCGGACACCGCGCCGATGTCGTAGCCGCTCATGGCGCGCCAGGCGACGTCACGAAACTGGATCATGGATCAGACTATTCCATAAGCAACGACCCGCACCGAAGGCGCGGGTCGCATGGATCTATGAAAAGACCAGACGATTACTTCTCGTCGCGGCCCTTGAGGGCAGCGCCCAGGATGTCGCCGAGCGAAGCACCCGAGTCGGACGAACCGAAGTTGGCCACGGCTTCGCGCTCTTCGGCGATTTCGAGCGCCTTGATCGAGAGCTGGATGCGGCCGGTCTTGCGGTCGTACTGGGTGACGCGCGCGTCGACCTTCTCGCCCTTGGAGAAACGCTCCGGACGCTGGTCGTTGCGGTCGCGGCTGAGGTCGGCGCGACGGATGAACGCGGTGACGTCGCTGTCGGCGATGCGCACTTCGATGCCACCGTCGTTGACTTCAACGACTTCGGTGGTGACGACTGCGTTCTTGCGCAGGCCCGAACCATCCGAAGAGCCCGTATCGGCCAGGTCGTCGGCAGCGAGCTGCTTGATACCGAGCGAGATTCGTTCCTTCTCGACGTCGACGTCGAGAACCTTGGCCTTGACCATGTCGCCACGGTTGTAGTCGTCGAGAGCGACTTCACCGGACTTCTGCCAGTCGAGGTCGGAGAGGTGAACCATGCCGTCCACATCGCCTTCGAGGCCGATGAACAGACCGAATTCGGTCTTGTTCTTGACTTCGCCTTCGATGGTGGAGCCAACCGGGTTCTTCTCGGCGAAAGCTTCCCACGGGTTCTGCAGGGTCTGCTTGAGACCGAGCGAGATGCGGCGCTTGTCCGGATCGACTTCGAGCACGACGACGTCGACTTCCTGCGAAGTCGAGACGATCTTGCCAGGATGGACGTTCTTCTTGGTCCAGCTCATTTCCGAGACGTGGATCAGGCCTTCGATGCCCGGCTCGAGCTCGACGAACGCACCGTAGTCGGTGATGTTGGTCACGCGACCAGTGAACTTGGCGTTGATCGGGTACTTCGCCTCGATGCCTTCCCACGGATCGGACTGGAGCTGCTTCATGCCCAGGCTGATGCGGTGCGACTCGTGGTTGATGCGGACGATCTGGACCTTGATGGTCTCGCCGATCGTGAGCACTTCGGACGGGTGGTTGACGCGACGCCATGCGATGTCGGTGACGTGCAGCAGGCCGTCGATGCCGCCGAGGTCAACGAACGCACCGTAGTCGGTGATGTTCTTGACCACGCCGTCGACAACCTGGCCTTCTTCGAGCTGCTGGACGATTTCCGAACGCTGCTCGGCGCGCGATTCTTCAAGGATAGCGCGACGCGAAACGACGATATTGCCGCGACGCTTGTCCATCTTGAGGATCTGGAACGGCTGCGGCACGTTCATGAGCGGAGCGATATCGCGGATCGGACGGATGTCGACCTGCGAACGCGGCAGGAAGGCCACGGCGCCTTCGAGGTCGACGGTGAAGCCACCCTTGACCTGGTTGAAGATCGTACCTTCGACGCGCTCGTTGGCGTTGTACTTCTCTTCGAGCTTGACCCAGCTCTCTTCGCGGCGAGCCTTCTCGCGCGACAGGACAGCCTCGCCGGCAGCGTTCTCGACGCGGTCGACATAGACTTCCACTTCCGAGCCGACGGTGATGGTGCCGTCGCGGCCGGCCTGGCCGAATTCCTTCAGCGGCACGCGGCCTTCAGTCTTGAGACCCACGTCGATGATCGCGAGGTCTTTTTCGATCGCTACGACGCGGCCCTTGACGACATTGCCTTCAGCGGCATCGTTGTCGACAAAGCTGTCGAGGAGCATCGATTCAAAATCGTCTTTCGTCACAGTCTGCTGTGCCAAACTTTTTCTCCATTGCGCCGGTCGTTGAGGGTTGCTGATCCTGTCTCGTCACGGGTCCGCTTCAGCAAAAGCCAAAGCCGGCGCACGGAGCACCGCTCTTCGAATAACAGGATGATCTTTGGTCCGGGCCAGCGAATGGTCCGATTGACGCGAAGGCCAGTCCCAAGGAGGAAATTAGGAGGCGTCAGCCCCCTGCCTTGAGCGCCATGACCCGATCGACAATCTCGATGGCAGCGCGGAGTGCGGCCTCTATACTCATTTGCGTAGTATCGAGCAAGTGCGCGTCTCGCGCTTTGTAGAAGCCGCCATTGGGATTGAGCATGTCGCGCGCGTCGCGCTCCTCGATCTGGTGGAACAGCGCGTAGCGATCGACGGCGACGCCGCGCGCCTCGAGCTGGCGCGCCCGCCGCTCCATGCGCGCCTTGCTGTCCGCCTGGATGAAGAGCTTCACATCCGCGTCCGGGCAGATCTTGGTGCCGATGTCGCGACCATCGAGCACGGCGCCGCGCGGCTGTAGGGCGAAGTCGCGCTGGAAATCGAACAGTGCCGTACGCACCTGGGCAATCACGGCCACCTTGGACGCAAGCACGCCCGTTTCGGCCGCCGTCAGCGCATCGAGATCGGTCAACTGCGTAGCATCAAGCGCCTGCGCCGCGGCAATGGCGGCGGCCTCGAACTCCGGCCTATCCACGGTTTCGGCCGCTGCCAGGCCCACGGCGCGATACAGCAGGCCGGTGTCGAGGTGCGGCAGGCCATAGTGACGGGCAAGGCCGGTGGCCAGAGTGCCCTTGCCCGATGCGGCTGGTCCGTCGACGGCGATGATCATGGCGCCTCTCGTGTGATGGTTCGTCATGGCGATAGCGGGCCGGACGGATTGGGGCAAGGGGCCGCACCTGCCGTGCAGCAGGCTCGCGTGGCGGAAGGAGAAGCCCTTGGACGCATTTTGCGTTTGACAGGGCCGGGCTTTGCCCATAACCGGACTGACCGAAGCGGGCGCTCGCGGCACATTGCGCCCCACAATTCCCTTTTCGAGAAGGCATGAGACATGGCCAACGAACGCGGTACCAAGCGGACCGATCCCGATACCGGCAAGAAGTTCTACGACCTCAACATGGACCCGATCGTCTCGCCCTATACCGGCAAGAGCTATCCGCGGTCCTTCTTCGAGCAGCTTACCGGTAAGGCCAGCCCCGCCACGGCGCGCAAGCTGGATGACGAGGACGAGCAGGAAGAAGAAGACGAGATCGAGGAAACCGCAGGTCCTGAGATCGTCAGCCTCGAGGAGGCCGACGCCGAAGAGAGCGGCGACGAGGTTCCCGATGACGTCGAGGATGTCGAGGTCGACGAAGAGCTTGGCGAGGACGAAGATGACGTCTTCCTCGAGGAAGACGAAGACGAGGACGACAGTCTCGGCTTTGACGTCGGCGACGACGAAGATCGTTGATTTGACTTGAGTTTTCCTGCCGGGGGCGGTTTTTCCCCGGCGGGACAAAAAAGTGTCATTTAGGCACTTGCGCCCGGCGAAATCATCCAATAGGTTCCGCCTCGCTTCGGACGGGCACCGTCCCCGACGAACCCAAAACACCATGCAAGGATGGCGTTTCGCACCTTGTCCGGATGGGGCCATAGCTCAGCTGGGAGAGCGCTTGCATGGCATGCAAGAGGTCAGCGGTTCGATCCCGCTTGGCTCCACCAAATCCTTCCGAACCTTCCCGAGACTGCGTCAATTCGGCAATCATTCGAGATTGTGCGGGCGACTGCCTTTGCCTAGTTGATCGGGCATGACCATTCATCCTGCCCGCAGTACTGATCTCGCCATCGATCCCGACATTCTCGGCCGCTGGTCTTCGCGCTCCTTTACCGGGGAAGCGCTGCCCATATCGGATCTGATGATCATGATCGAGGCGGCCCGCTGGGCGCCTTCCGCCTTCAATGCCCAGCCCTGGCATTTCATCCATGCGCGGCGCGGCTCGCCATCCTGGGACGGTCTGGTCGCGCTCATCAATCCGTTCAACCGCAGTTGGGCCCAGCATGCTGCGGCGCTGATTTTCGTGGCCTCGAAGACCACGCGCACCACCTCGACCGGAACCGTTCTGGCCAGCCGGTCGCACTCATTCGACGCCGGTGCGGCCTGGGCGCTGCTCGCAATGCAGGCGACTAAAATGGGCTGGGCCGTGCACCCGATGCAGGGTTTCGACCAGGAGCAGGCGCCTCAAGTGCTCGGATTACCGGATGGATGGAAGCTCGAAATCGCCATTGCCGTGGGTCGGCGCGGCGATGGGACGGGCCTTTCCGAGGATCTCAAGGCCCGCGAAAAGCCGAGCCAGCGCAAGCCGATCACCGACATATCGAGCGAAGGTCGCTTCCCTCCTGCCCTGATTTGACACCCGCTCCTGATCTGACAAGGTCGTCAGACCTCAGGAATCACCCGTGTCCCGCAAACCTCTTGTCATCACCACTGCCCAGGCCCGCGCCATCTGGATGCGGGCGCAGCGTCTCGATGAGGCTCAGCCCTTCGGTGCCGGGCCGGCGGCAGCACAGGCGGCGATCGAGCAATTGGGCTATGTGCAGATCGACACGATCAACGTGATCGAGCGCTGCCACCACCATATTCTGTTTTCGCGCATTCCCGGCTACCGGCGCGCGGATCTTGCCGCATTGCAATCGGCCGAGAAGTCGATCTTCGAATACTGGACGCATGCGCTGAGCTACGTCCCGACCTCAGATCTCAACCTGTTCATGCCGGCGATGAGAGCCTACCGCGACCAACCCAGCGCCTGGTTCGGCTCGGTGACGAAGGCGGAGGTCAGCGCCATGGTCAAGCGGCTCAAAGCCGACGGGCCGCTGTCGATCCGCGATATCGACGATGACGAACTCGTGGACAAGACCCATCCGTGGGCGAGCCGGAAGCCGTCCAAGCGCGTGCTGCAGCTGATGTTCTACCAGGGCCTTGTCGCCATTTCGGCGCGCGAGGGCATGGTCAAGACCTATGACTTGATCGAGCGTCACTTCGGCTGGGACAAGGCCCCACGACCCGCCACCGAACGGCAGGTGACGGCCTACCTGCTCGAGCGGGCGCTGCGATCCCAGGGCGTGGTCAGCATGGATTCCATCTGCCATCTCAACGCCCCGGCCAAGAAGGCCGTGGCCGAGCTGATCGCGGCACGGGTCAAGGCTCGCAAGCTCGTGCCTGTGACGATCGAAGGCGCCGAAAAGGTGCCGCACTGGACGACGCCCGCGGCGCTGGACCAGACCGCGGCGACGCCAGCCAACCGCGTCCATATCCTGTCCCCCTTCGATCCGCTGATCATCCAGCGCAAGCGTCTGAAGCTGATGTTCGGCTACGACCACATCTTTGAAGCCTACGTTCCGGCGGCCAAACGCCGATACGGCTATTTCGCCCTGCCCGTGCTGGTCGACGACCGCGTCGTCGCCGCGGCGGACTTGAAGACCGACCGGCAGGCCGGAAAGTTGCTGGTGCAGAAATGGATCTGGCTCGATGAGCCAGGCGCCGAGGCGAAGGCGGCCATCGATGTCGAACTGGGGCGGTTCGAGAGGTTTCAGCTTCAAGCCGAGGCTTAGTCAATCTCTGCTGTCTCCCCAGCCACGGTTCCGCCCTCGGGCCTGACCCGAGGGCCACTCGCCCTTGCTGTGGCTTGGGAAAGTGGGCCTTGGATCAAGTCCGAGGACGGCACCGGGTGTTTATGGATCCCAGTGTCACGCCCCACCGAATCCATACACCCGCCGCCATTCGCGCTGAGCGCTCACGGCCTTCTCGCCAAAATCGCTCCGCCGGAGCGAATTTACCTCCGGCACGGCTCGACGCTTTCCTTCTCGCATTGCTCCGCGCTACAAAGCCCGTCGCGCTTTGGGGACTTACATGGCTACCTATACCGATATCGCCCGGCGGGTTTACAACCACACGTTCAAGCTCGATCCCATCGTGCGCAGCCTGCTCGATACCGATTTCTACAAGCTGCTCATGCTGCAGATGATCTGGGGGCTCTATCCCAAAGTCGAGGCCACGTTCAGCCTGATCAACCGTACGACTTCGGTGCGTCTCGCCGACGAGATCGACATCGACGAATTGCGGGCTCAGCTCGACCATTGCCGCACGCTGCGCTTTTCCAAGAAGGAAATGATCTGGCTGGCCGGTAATACCTTCTACGGCTCCAAGCAGATCTTTCAGCCTGGTTTCCTGCGCTGGCTCGAGAATTTCCAGCTTCCCGACTACAGGATCGAAAAGCGCGACGGGCAATTCGTCCTCGATTTTCCCGGGCTCTGGGTCGAAACGACCATGTGGGAAATCCCAGCCCTCGCCATCATTAATGAGCTGCGCTCGCGCGCTGCGATGAAGCACTACGGCCCGTTCACGCTCGACGTGCTCTACGCCCGCGCCAAGGCCAAGATGTGGGAAAAGGTCGAGCGGCTGCAAAAGCTGCCGGACCTCAAGATTTCCGACTTCGGCACCAGGCGGCGTCATTCCTTTCTCTGGCAACGCTGGTGCGTCGAAGCGCTCAAGGAGGGCATCGGCGCCAACATGACCGGCACGTCCAACGTGAAACTGGCCATGGACAACGACCTCGAGGCGCTGGGCACCAACGCCCACGAATTGCCGATGGTGCTTGCCGCGCTGGCGCGATCCGATCAGGAGCTTATGGAGGCGCCCTATCGGGTGCTCCAGGACTGGAAGAGCTATTATAACGGCAACCTGCTGATCGTGCTGCCCGACGCCTTCGGCACGGACGCCTTCCTGCGGGATGCGCCGGACTGGGTCGCCGACTGGACCGGCTTCCGGCCCGACAGCGCCCCGGCCATCGAGGGCGGTGAGAAGATCATCGATTTCTGGAAGGCTCGCGGCCGTGACCCGAAGGAAAAGCTCCTGATCTTCTCGGACGGGCTCGACGTCGACATGATCGAGGAAGCGTACCTGCATTTCGATGGCAAGGTGCGGATGAGCTTTGGCTGGGGTACCAATCTCACCAACGACTTCGAGGATTGCGCCCCCGCGCCCAATCCCGGGCTCAAGCCCATCTCCATTGTCGCCAAGGTCAGCGAAGCCAATGGGAGGCCGGCGGTAAAGCTTTCGGACAATCCCGCCAAGGCGACAGGTGACCGAGCGGAAATCGAGCGATATATCAGGGTCTTCGGGGACGCCGGCCGCGTGGAGCACGCTGTCCGCGTCTAGGCTGGTCCGGGTGTTCAGGGCCTCGAGGAACCGCCTCGCTACAGGCAAGGCCCCTTGTCGAATCCACTAGGGAATTATCCCAATCATGTGGAGAAACCGTTCCTGCCATCACGCGTTAGTGACATGTGAACCATCGGCGGCCACATTGCTGCCGGGGGCTCTCCGGAGCCATTTATGAGTCTTGAATTGATCGATATCGCCCTGGCCGAACGCCAGCCACACCCCAAACTTGCCGAACGAATGACTGGAAAGGTCCGCGCCGTCCTGACCGAAACCATTGGCGGACAGGAAATTCGTCACGAGATCATGGTCCCGGTGTGGATGGATATACAGACCGGGATGAGCGAGGAAGACATCGAGCTGGGCTTGATGGTGAAGGCCGCCGACATCGTCGGTCGTCTTAAGCAGCATATGGGAACGCCCGCGGACTAACGCTGGCGTTGCCGACGCATTTCTTCGAGAAATTTCCGCTGGATATCGGTCAGGTCGCGTTCGGCGGCCTGAGGCGAGACACGACGGATCGGCGCGGGCTGGTGCCGCCAGGCGGGAGCGGTCGCATAGGCTCTGGCGCGTTCGTTGAGCTTTTCGAACCGCAGGCGTCGCTCGTCCCGGATGAACCAGACAACGGTTGCCGCCACGATGATCCAAATTGCAGCCAATTCCCAAAGCATGACGATCTCCGCACGAATGCGGGGCAGTCATAGCTAACGAGACCTTAACGGGGAAACGGGATCGCCTGTTAGGCTTAACCGCTAAACTTGTGCCGAGTCGCCGCCGACAGGCAGCTTGCCGCCGCGATTGAGCGCCACCAGCGTTGCCCGCACTTGCCCCTCCGCGACCTTGCTGACGGCCTTTCGATCGCTGCTTTCATTGAGGGGCATCGGCGTACCGAAGGCCACCGTCACGTCCTTGACGGGACCGGACAGGATCTCGACGACGTTCTGCTTGACCGACTTGGACTTGATCCAGGCGATCAGCGAGCGCTCGTTGCGGCTGACTGGCAGGCCCTGCAGCCTCGTATAGGCGATGGTAAGGGGCTGGATCACCACCTCCTTGGCGCCTGCGTCGATCATGGCATGCTGGGCAGCGCCGATCAGCGCCGAGCGGAATGGCAGCACGTGGGTGCCGATATCGGACTGTCCTTCGGCGAAAAGCAGGACGGCGTTGTTGCCTGCCATGCGCTGGCCCATCGCCTGGGCCGTGCGGCCGGCATCGGAACGACGGGTGCGGTCGACGTAGATGGTGCGCTGCAGGTCGGCCATCATGCCGACAAAGGGCCATTTGCCCACTTCGCGCTTGGCCACGAAGGTAACGTCGGCGACAGAGCCGATGGCGACGATGTCGGTCCAGGATACGTGGTTGGAGACGAGAAGCGTCGGCCGTCCGGTCGATGGCTGGCCTACGACGGTGACGCGCAGCCCGAGAAAGATGCAGCCGACCCTGTGAAACATCCGGGGCAGCACGCTCCAGCCTGGCAGGCGCAGCAGCAGAACCAGCGCCTGAAGCGGGATGACGACGATCATGAAAGGCACGAAGACGACCAGGAAAAAGACAATCCTGAAGATCATTTGGTCGGCACGTCCTTGTTCGCCTTGTCGCTGAGCGGCACCGCATAAAGCTCGAGCCGGTGATCCACAAGCTTGTAACCCAGGCGCTTGGCGATCACCTCCTGTATCGCCTCGATTTCCTCGTTGCGAAACTCGATGACGGTGCCGGAGCGGATGTCGATCAGGTGGTCGTGATGCTCGTCGGGGATGAGCTCGAAGCGGGCGCGGCCGTCCTTGAAATCATGCTTGGTGACCAGTCCGGCTTCTTCGAAAAGGTTGACCGTTCGATAGACCGTCGAGAGCGAGATACGCGGATCGAGTGCGGAAGCGCGACGGTAGAGCTCTTCGACATCGGGATGATCGGAGGAATCCTCGATGACCCGCGCGATCGTGCGCCGCTGGTCGGTCATGCGCATGCCGCGCGCCACGCAGGCTTCTTCCAGCGTGGGTTCGGAAGCTGTCCTGTTCATGTCAAACGCTCCTTCCCGTGACCGTCTTCGGGCACGGGTTATCCAAGATCACGGGCCATGACAAGCGCGGTGGCAGCAGTGCCATCGGGCCGCGCATAGTAGCCCTTGCGCGCCGAAATCGTCTCGAAACCCAGCTTCTGGTAGAGCCGAATGGCAGGCTGGTTCTGCTCGTCGACTTCGAGGAACATGCGCCGGGCGGGCGACATCATCAGGTCCGCGAAGACGGCATCCATCAAGGCACGCCCCAGGCCCTTGCCGCGCCAGCGCGGCTCCACGGCGATGGTCAGGAGCTCGGCTTCGTCGGCGACGGTGCGGATCAGCGCAAAGCCGGCTATGCGCCGCTTCGCGTCGCCGGCGATATAGGTCGGGGTGTTGCGGTCCTCGAGAAAGCTCGCGAAGTCGGTCGTCGGCCAGCCCCGATAGAAGCTTTGTCCATGAATGCGTGCGAGATCCTTGGCATCACCGGTTTCGGCCGGCTCGATGTGAAGTCCGCCCGGGGCCATCCAGAATTTCATCATGAAACGCGTCTCGGGATGCGCGCGGCATCCTGTGGCTTGGCGTCGGCATCGCGCACATAACTGGCGTGCGGTGGGTAGTCCCGGGGGTCAGCGACAGACGCGAAGCGCGCAACCGCCCCAATATCGACGAAGGGCGACTCGATGAGTGTGGCATCGGTCGGAACGGCCGCCCGTGCGGCAGCCATCGACAGGAGACGCGGACCACCTTGCGTGCGGCCGGGTGCGGTGAAAAGTTCCAGGTATGCTTCGTCGCGGCGGGCATCGATCAGAACGACCGACGGCCCTTGCGGCGCCGCCAGTGAGATGGCCAACAGGCTCGGTATGCCCAGCACCGGAACTTTGCGCGCGACGCCGAGGCCGCGGGCGGCCGATAGTCCGATACGCAGCCCGGTGAACGACCCCGGACCTGTCGTCACCGCGACGCGCTCGATCGCATCATAGCCCAGGCCGTTGCGCGCCAGCAGCGTGGCGAGGCGGTCAAAGAAAATTTCGGCATGGCCCTTGGCGATATCCTCCACCAGGCAATCGACGGTCCCATCGGCGCGCAGGAGCGCCAGTTGCAGCCGGGGCGCGGCGGTGTCGATGGCAAGGGTTATCGGTTGGGTCATGGTGTCCTTCGCCATCCGAGCATAGCTCTCCTAGCCATCTCACTTCAAATCGCTCCGCCGTCGCGATTGGCCGCCGTGGCAGATCCCCGGTCTCCCGATCGTCGGGCAACTTGTTGTCCGGAGCCAGAGGGCAAGCTTCACGCCAACCGCTCCGCGCGTCCCCCAGACACTACAAGGCCGGGCGGCTGAGGGGTGTCCGACGCTTCACGGCACTCCTAGCCCCCGTCCGGCGCCAAGTCTACCGCCAAACCACTGCCTTGACGCCCCGGCGGGGCGCGACCACCTTGCGGCAATGTCTGATGATTCGCTCGCGCATCGCCGATGACCTGGATGGCTGAAACCGCCATGCTGAGCCATGGCTGGCGCCGATTCCTGCTGCTGCTGGTGGCCGGCGCCATTGCAGGCCTTTCGGTGCCCCCATTCTTCCTGTTCCCGGCCCTGTTCCTGGCCATGCCCATCTGGGTCTGGGCGCTCGACGGGGCCGAGCGGCCCAAGGGGTGGCGACGGCTGTTCGGGCCGGCCTTCACCATCGGTTTTGCCTTCGGGCTGGGCTATTTTGTCGTCGCATTCCACTGGCTGGGAGCGGCATTTTTCGTCGATGGCGGTTGGGTAGTTGCGGCCATGCCGCCGGCAATCCTGGCGCTTTCGGCGCTGATCGCGCTGTTCTGGGGTCTGGCCAGCGCGATGGCGCATCTGACCTGGAGCCACGGCTGGGTGCGCATCCTCAACCTTGCCGCCTGGCTGGCCGTTGCCGAGTTCGCGCGCGGGCACCTGTTTACCGGTTTTCCCTTCGACCTCTTGGGCTACAGCCTGACCGGCACCGACGAGATGATGCAGTTGGCCGCGGTCATCGGCGTCTACGGCCTGACCTTTCTCGCGCCGCTCCTTGCCATGACGCCCGCGCTGGTGTGGCCGGCCGACGATCGCCCGCTGACGCAGCGCCTCGCTCCGGTCTTCCTCGCGCTTTTCGTGATCGCGGCGCAGCTGGGTTATGGCTGGAACCGGCTCTCCACCCAGGCCACCGAGCGGCAGGACATCGCCATGCGTCTGGTGCAGCCGCTGGTACTGGAACACGCCGACTTCGGCAATGTCGACCCCGTGGCGCTGATCGACCGCCTGCTGATGCTCTCGGACATGCGCATGAACCCCAATGACCAGGGGCTGGCTGACATAACCCATCTGGTCTGGCCCGAATCGAGCCTGCCATTTTTCCTCGAATCCTATCCCGAGGCATTGGCGCGCACTGCACGCCTGCTGCCGGACCAGACGACGCTGCTGGCCGGCGTGCCGCGACGGCCCTATGAAATGGGCAGCGCCGCGACCAGCGAGCCGCCCTACAATTCAGTCGTGGCCATCGATACCGATGGCGAGATCGTGGCCAGCTATGACAAGGCGCATCTTGTTCCCTTCGGCGAATACCTGCCGTTTGCCGGGTTCTTTTCGCAATTGGGCATCAAGCAGTTCGTGCCAGGGTCTGACGGCTGGTCGGAAGGCGACGCGCGGCGGCGCCTGATGAGCCTGCCGGCAGCCCCTGCCCCGCTCGTTCTCATCTGCTATGAAATCCTGTTTTCGGGAGATCTTGGCGACACCGCCGGGGCGCAATTCCTCCTCAATGTCACCAACGACGCTTGGTTCGACGGCTCCATCGGCCCCGCCCAGCATGCCCACCATGCACGGTTGCGGGCCGTCGAGGAAGGCATGAGCCTGATCCGTGCCGCCAATACCGGGCTGACCTTTGCCACCGACCCCCTGGGGCGGATCACGGCACAGCTGGCTCCGGGCGAAATGGCGGCACTCGATGTGCGGCCGCATCAGAGGCTCGAAGCCACGGTGTTCCAGAGCGTGCGGCACTGGCCCTTCCTGATCGCGGTGCTGGCAGGCGTGCTATCGGGGTTCGTCGCTTCGCGGCGGGTCCGCAGACGGGCCATCCACTAGGCGGGAAAAACGCGAAATGGCACGTCTCAAGGACATCGTCATCGACGCCGATCACCCGGCTGGCCTGGCTCGCTTCTGGGAGCGCGGGCGAAAGCTACGTGGTCATGAACGATCCCGAAGGCAATAATTTCTGCGTCTGCAAAGGGTAAGGCGCGATCTGCGCCCATTTTTGAAAGCCGCTTGGGAGCCCAGGCGGTTGACATCAACACAATACCAGCCCCAAGATGACAACGTTGTCAGACGGCCCTTAGCTGGCCGGAACACCCGCTGAAAAAACATCCTCACAAGACCTCGGCGGGTTCATTTTGGAGGAAAATCTATGTTCGTTCGCTTTGCGGCGGCGACGCTTTTGGCGTCCGCCAGCCTCGTTTCCCTTTCCATTGCCCAGGAAACCGGTTCACTCGAAGTCGGCGCGGCGCGCGTCGATGTGTCACCGACGCCAGAACAACTGCCCGCGCTGATGACGGGCATTCACGACCCGCTTTATGCCCGCGCCATCGTTGTGCGCAGCGGTGGAGAAACAGCCGCGCTAATCGGCGTGGATGCCGGCAGCGTTTCCAACGAACTCTGGCAGGCCGTGACGGATGCCCTCGAAACGGAGCACGGAATTTCGCCCGACAATGTGCTGATTTCGGCCTCGCACACCCATTCGGCTCCGCGCGGCGATCGCGAAGGCTATGCCGAAAGGATCGTGCAGTCGGTGTCCGACGCTCTAGCCGACATGCAGCCGGCACAGATGGGTTTTGGCACGGGCGTGTCGCATCTGAACGTCAACCGCAATCTCATCGACCCGCAGACCAACCGGTGGTGGGAAGGACCAAACTATGACGGTGTCTCGGACAAGACCGTCGCAGTGGTGTCGTTCCAGACGCTCGAGGGCGAGCCCATCGGCGTCTATTACAACTACGCCATGCATGCCGTCCTTACCGGCCAGCTCGACATGGTCAGCGCAGACTATCCCGGTGCTGCGTCGACCTATCTCGAGGAGACGATGGGCGACGGCACCGTCGCGGTGTTCTCAAGTGGCGCCGCCGGGGATCAGAACCCGGTATTCTTTAATCAGACCTATGAGTTGCGCGAGATCCGCATAGACGAATATGCCAGCCGCGGCATCGACATCGCCAATGCCATGCCGCCGGGTGGGGAAGGCCTCGTTCGCGAGGACCCCAAGGTCAAGCTGCTGATGGACCAGCAGGTGCAGATGAGCGAATCCTTCGGCCAGCTGCTGGCGGAGGAAGTGCTCCACGTCACCCGCAACATCAAGTGGTGGGACGAGGCGCCGACGATCTCGGGCGCGCATATGGATGCCACCTGTCCTGGCCGTTCGCGGACGGATCAGGGTCGCGCGGGCTTTCAGGGAACTTATGAGGATGCCGACGATGTCTCCATGCGCCTCGGCCTGCTGCGTCTGGGCGACGTCTATCTCGGCGCGGTCGATGGCGAGGTCTACAATGCCATCGGCCAGCGCTTCAAAAACGAATCGCCGTTCAAGAACACGGTCATGTCCACGCTCACCAATGGCCGGGCCAATACCGGCTACATCTATAGCGACGCGGCCTCGGGTTATCTCACCTTCGAGGTGATCTCCTCTTCGCTGAAGCCCGGATGCGCCGAATCCGCGATCGTCAACGGACTGCTCGATCTGGTGAGCCAGGCGCGCAACTGAGCTGGCTCTCCGGCAAGGCAGTGCCCCCTCACTGCCGGCTGCTCCACCGGACGCCCTTTCGACGGAAGAGGCACTTCCTCCCGCCTTGCCGCCGTGCGGCCGGACCGCCCCCAAACGCGGTCCGGCCGGCTTGCTGGCGGGGAGGGATTGCATTACCCCTCAATCAAAGGGGACATAATGGCGACCATCATAGACGTGGCAAAACGGGCCTCCGTGTCGCTCAAGACCGTCAGCCGGGTGATCAACGGCGAGGGCCATGTCAGCGACGCCACCCGTTCGGCCGTGATGGCGGCTATCGAGGCCCTCGGTTATGTTCCCTCCAATGCGGCCCGCTCCATGCGCTCGCAGCGCAGCCGCCTCATCGGCATTATCACCGGCGCCATCAGCCACGCGCAGCCGACGGGCTCGGTCGGCCTTCCAGACATTTTCGTGGTCAAGGGGGCCCAGGCCGAGCTGGAGCGCCAGGGCATCATTCCCCTGATTGCCGATACCGGTTCGGATCCGACCAGAACAGCCAGGATCTTTCGCACCCTGCTCGAGCATCGCGTCGATGGAATCATCTATGTGGCCGAGTACCACCAGAAGGTGACGTTGCCGGTGCTGATCGCCGATACGCCGCTGGTCCTCGCCAATTGCTTCGATGACGCGGGACACCATGCCATCGTACCGGACGACGAGGCGGGTGAGCGCGCGCTGGTCGAGGGCCTGATTGTGCGCGGGCACCGGCGTATCGCCATGCTGACCCTGCCGGCAAGCGTTGTCGCCCAGCCCCTGCGGTTGAGTGGCTATCGTGCGGCGCTGGCAGGGGCGGGTATTGCGTTCGATCCAGCCCTTGTGGCCGTGGCAACAGGTACGGACCGCGAGCGTGAATTTTCTCAACTGCCGAGTGCCCTGGCTCAGGTGCTGGCGCTGCCGGAACCGCCGACCGCGCTTTGCTGCGCCAATGACAAGATGGCCATGCGCGTCTATGCCCTCCTCGCCGAGCGGGGGATCTCCATTCCCGGTGGTATCTCGGTGGTCGGCTTTGACGATTACAGGGTCATCTGCGAGCAGTTGCAGCCTTCGCTCAGCAGCGCATCGCTGGCTTACGAGATGATCGGCGCAAAGGCCGCCGAGGTGATCCTCAAGATGCCGAGAAACAATCCGCCCCAGGGCGTGGTGGACCGCCTGATCGGGCCGGTGGTGTGGCGCGAGTCCGTTCGAGCGCTGAACTAGGTCAAAGCCCGCGCACAGCCCCAAAAGCAAAACCCCGACTGCATTGCTGCAATCGGGGTTTTGAGAAATTGGTGCCCAGAAAAGGACTCGAACCTTCACGCCTTGCGGCACACGGACCTGAACCGTGCGCGTCTACCAATTCCGCCATCTGGGCGACGGGCGAGTAACTAGGGCCCGGCCGGTGTGTTGTCAACGCCCTTTCATGCACAAAGTCAGAAGTTTGCACCGTCCCAGTGCTTGATGGTGTTGCGGTCGACAGGCGGTGGCTGGTCGAAGCAATTGACGTTGACCATCACCATCTCGTTGCCCTTGCCGTCGCTGCCGCGCGCGAAGGATTCAATGCCGCAGGTCTTGCAGAACAGATGGTCGATGTTCTCGGTGTTGAAATGATAGAGCGTCAGGTTGTCCTCGCCCGAATGCAGTTTGAACTGGCTCGCGGGCACGGACTGCATGATCCAACCCAGACGACGACAGCGCGAGCAGTTGCAGTCGGCGAGGCCCGACAAATCCGTGGTCGCCGTGAAGCGCACGGCTCCGCAATGGCACTGGCCCGTATAGTCACGCATTTGGCTCATCGGTAAATCTCCTCAGTCATTGAGAACAAAATGCGAACATTTGGAGACAAGAGTCAAGCCTGGGCCGATCATTTCTGCGCTAGGCGAGGCTCGACAGGCGCCGCCAGCCTGCGCTAGAAGCGGTCACCATCGTCTTGCCTGGTCTCGGAGCCCCACCATGGATCGCAATGCCACCAAACTCGTCACTGTCTTCGGCGGTTCGGGATTTGTCGGCAACCACCTGGTGCAATTGCTGGCCCGCAAAGGCTACCGCATCCGGGTCGCCGTCCGCCGCCCTGATCTGGCTGGCGAGGTGCGCATGTTCGGCGGCGTCGGACAGATCGTGCCGGTGCAGGCGAACCTTCGAAACATGGAGTCGGTGCAGCGCGCTGTCGCCGGCTCGGACATCGTGATCAATCTGGTCGGCATTGGCCACCAGAGTGGCAAGCAGACCTTCAATGCCGTGCATGTGGATGGCGCAGCCGCGGTAGCCCGTGCTGCCAAGGCGGCCGGCGCCAGCGCGCTGGTTCACATGTCGGCACTCGGCGTCGACAAGGCCGCCGATGTCAGCGACTACGCTGCCTCCAAGTTCGCCGGCGAAAATGCCGTGCTCGAGGCTTTCCCCAGTGCGGTCATCGTGCGCCCGTCGCTGATGTTCGGCCAGGGCGACGGGTTCTTTAATCTCATGGGCACGCTGGCCCGCATCTTCCCGATCATGCCGCTGATCGGCGGCAAGACACTTTTTCAGCCGGTGTTTGTTGGCGACGTAGCAGAAGCGATCGTTCTGGCCGCAGAAGGCGCGGTCAAGACCGGTCGCATCTATGAACTGGGCGGACCCGACGTCGAGACCCACAAGGTGCTGATGGAGCGTATCCTGCGCGAGGCAGGCCGCAAGCGTCCGCTCCTGCCGGTTCCGGCAGGCCTCATGAAGCTTGGCGCAGGTCTGCTCGGCATCCTGCCCTTCAAGCCGCTGATCACGGGCGACCAGGTGGAATTGCTGGGCGTGGACAATGTCGTTTCCGAGGATGCACGGAAGGACAAGCGCACGCTTGCCGCTTTCGGCATTACCCCGACCAGCATGAACGACATCCTCCCCACCTATATGTGGCGCTTCCGTCGGCATGGCGAATTCGACCGCGACGGCGATGCGCCGGCCTACCCAGTCTGATCGCCGGTTTGGTTTCATCGAAAACCCCGGGCCTCGTGGCCCGGGGTTTCTTCTTGCCTGATCGACAGGCCAACGAATCTGAAGATATATCTTGAAACGGACCTGAGCCCTTCCGATCTCCTTGTCACGGGCTTCAAGATATATCTGGAGATACACAATGAGCTATTGGAAGAACGGTGAGCCGGACTGGCGACAGTTTGAGCGCATGGCGCGTCGCGGCTGGGGCCGCATGCAGCGCATGGCCGACAGCGAATTCGGGAATTGGGGCGGCAACATGCGCGTCGGACGCATGCTGGCTTCGGGCGATCTGCGCCTCGTGGCGCTTTACTTCATCGAACAACAGCCGCGCCACGGCTATGATCTGATCAAGGCGGTCGAAGAGCGCTCGAACAGCGTCTATTCGCCCAGCCCCGGCATCGTTTATCCGGCCCTGACCTATCTCGAGGAAGCGGGCTTCGTGACGTCGGCGCCGGATGGCAACAAGAAGCTCTACACCATCACCGACGAGGGCCGTCGGCATCTCGAGGAAAACCGCGAGGCCGTCGCGTCCACCCTGGATTTCCTGGGCAGGACGGGCGAGCAGATGAGCCGCTTCCGCGAATTCGTGAAGGCAGACTGGCCGTTCGGCGGCGAACCGCAGGCCGAAGACGGAAACGTACCGCCCCATTGGGGTGAGCGGGGTCCCGGCCGTGGCCCACGGCACGAGCATGAGCACGACCGGCCGATGCACGACGCCGTGCCGGAGCTCGAAGCCTCGCGCAAGGTGCTCAAGGACGCGATCAAGAAGGCCCGCCGCGGCACTGAAGACCAGCAGCGACGAGCTGCCGAAATCCTTCGCCGCGCCGCCGCCGAGGTGAATGGCCTGGGCGATGACGAGGTGGATATCTAGATCTTCGCCTCAAGACTCACCGGCCGCCCTCAGGTCGAGCCCGGGGGCGGCTCCGTAGCTGAGAGATGTTCGTAAGCGCCCTATAGGCCCGGCTTGGTCCGCAGAAAATCCAGCACCATCTGCACGGCATGGGCTTCGCGTTCCTGCACCATGGCGACGCTCGACAGATCGCGCTCGAAGATCACCGACAGTGTGGCGGTGTTGGAAACGTAAAAAAAGCCCAGCGCCGCCACCGAAATATAGAGCTGGACCGGATCGACATCGCGCCGGAAAACACCCGAGGCCGCGCCGCGCTCGATGATGGCGGCGATCTGCCCGACCAGCGGGGAATGCAGCGCCTTGATATCGGGCAACGTCTTCAGGAACCGGGCATTCTCGATATTTTCCGTGCCGAGCAGGCGCGGAAACCAGGGATTGGCCAGGAAGTGCCGGAAGGTGAAGCGCACCAGCCGGTCCATGGCCTGCACGGGATCGTACTGGTCAAGACTCAGCGCCCGCTCGCCGCTGCGGATTTCCTGATAGGCATCGAGAAGCACCGCCCGGTAGAGATCCTCCTTGTTGCCGAAATAGTGGTAGAGCAGGCGCTTGTTGGCGCCGGCCCGCTCGGCAATCGCATCGACGCGCGCGCCTTCGAATCCCCGATCGGCAAACTCGATCCGCGCTGCGGCGAGGATCGACGCCTTGGTCTTGGCCGAATTGCGCGGGCGCTTGGCCGCCTCAGCTTTGCGCCGGGGCGTTTCCGCGACCACGGTTGAAGAGGGATCGGACACGGGACGACACCGCCGGGATGGACAACAGGATGGTGAGAACGATGATGATGCAGATAACAGCGCTGATGGGCCGGGTAAAGAACGGCGTCGGATCGCCATTGGTCAGCGCCAGCCCGCGCCGCAGGTTGAGATCGAGCAGGTCGCCAAGCACGATGCCGAGCACCAGCGGCGCCATGGGATACTTCATCTCGCGCAGGATGAAGCCGACGACGCCGAAGATCAGCATGACATAGACGTCGAACATGCGCTGGGTGATGGCGAAACTTCCCACGACGCACAGCACGTAGATGACGGCCATCAGCCGCTCGCGCGGCACCGAGAGCACCTTGATGAACACCCGGGTCAGCGACAGCCCGAAAATCAGGTTGGCGAGCGTTGCCAGGAGCAGCATGCCCACGACCTGATAAAGGAAGGGCGCATTCTCGATCATCAGCATCGGGCCGGGCCGAATGCCGTGGATCATCATGGCCGCGATCAGCACTGCCGCGGCTGCCGAGCCCGGCAATGCCAGGGTCAGGGTCGGGATCATGGAGGCAGAAACCACCGCATTGTCGCCGGTCTCGGCGGCAATCAGGCCTTCCTGGCTGCCATTGCCGAACATTTCGGGGTTTTTCGAGCGCTTCTTGGCGGCTGCATAGGAACTCCAGGCGCCCACGTCCTCGCCAACGCCGGGAATGATCCCCACAAAAGTGCCGATGATGCCTGAGCGGATGATGGTCTTCCAGTATTGGAAGATCTCCCTGAGGCGCGGCACGACCCGGTCGTTGACCGGCGCGATGTGGGCGACGGCCGTGCGCTTCATGGTGGAGAGGATTTCAGCCAGGCCGAACGCCCCGACCATGGCCGGGATGAGGTCGACGCCGCCGCCCAGCGCCGGGATGCCGAAGGTAAAGCGCTGATAGGCATGCAGCGTCTCCATGCCGATCATGGCGACCATAAGGCCCAGTATGCCTGCGATATAGCCCTTGAGCGGGGTGTCCGAACCGGTCATCTGGCCCGATATCACCACACCGAACAAAGCCAGCCAGAAGAATTCATACGACCCGAATTTGAGGGCCGCCTCGGCCAGAAGCGGCGCGATGATGGCCAGAAAGAAGATGCCGACCAGCGTGCCCAGGGTCGACGATGTCGTCGCGAGGCCCATGGCAAGGCCCGCCTTGCCCTGCAGCGCCAGCGGGTGGCCGTCGAGCGTCGCCGCGGCATTGGCGGGGGTGCCGGGAATGTTGAGCAGGATGGCCGTTCGGCTGCCGCCATAGATGGCGCCGAGATAGACGCACATCAGCGTCAGGATGGCCTGGTCGGGCGCCATCTTGTAGGTCAGCGTCACGAGGAGCGCGACACCCATCGTGGCCGTGAGGCCGGGTAAAATGCCGATGGCAAGGCCCAGCAGCGTGGCCCAGATGACGTTGAAGAGGCCGTGCGGCGTCAGGAAATGGGCGACGCCCTGGCCCAGCAATATGAGACCGTCGAACATGGATGAGCGCTCCTAGGGCAGGCGCACGAGAAAGATTTCGCCGAAAACGTAGTGAATGCCGATGCCGGCGCCGAGCGCCACGAGGCCGGCCCATACAAGCGTGCGCACCAGCGATTGCGGCCTGTCGGCAAGGACGGTCTCGAACAGCGTGATGAAGCTGAAGATGAAGATCGCCGAGGCCAGCCAGAAGGGCATGCGTCCCACGAGGCCGAGCGTGAAGATCAGCGCCAGGCCCATCACGACGGCTATGCGCACGCCCTGCCAGGAAACCAGCAAGCGCACGAGGGAAGCGCCGCCGCCCCGCATGTCGAGCCGCGCCGAGCGAATGGCCAGCAGCGATCCGCAGATGGTCAGGGCCACACCCAGGATGATCGGGACCAGCCCCGGAATGGTGGAGGGATGGATGCGCCGCACTTCAAGCCGGTCCATGGTCCAGGAAAAATAGGTCACGACCAGCCCCAGGCCGATCAGCACGATGGCCGTGATGAGGTCGGCACGGATGCGGGCGGGATCGGTGGCGTCGTCGGGAGTAGAGGCGGGCGCTTCGGTGCTCATATCAGTCTCGCAGGGGATTAGGGAGCCGATCGCTCCATCGCCACCCTCCCCTCGAGGGGAGGGACCGTGGGCGGGGGTCCATCGCGTAGTGCAGACCGACCCCCTCCCCAGCTCGGCTAAGGCCCGATGGGCCTCGCGACGCCACCCTCCCCTCGTGGGGAAGGGTGAGCAGGTACCGGCAACCCGGTACCTTTGAACGTTTACTGCGCGGCCGTTTCGGTCCGGGTGGCGCAGTCGATGCCGATGGTCGAGGGATCGTTGACCGCTTCGCCGCGATCAACGGCGTCGCAGGCTTCGAGGATCACCACAGGCATAGCCAGCGCGCGCGCTTCGGCGCCATAGGACGGAGCAAAGACCGCGCCGAAGGTTTCGGCATAGGTCTTGATCGCCTCGGAATTGGCCACCTTGTCGGCCCAGATCTTGTCCATGGTGGCGACAACTTCGTCGGGCACGCCGGTGGGGATAAAGATGCCGAAATAATCGGGCGCCAGTTCCATTTCGGGCAGCCAATTGGTGATCGGCGGGATCGGCTCCACGCCCTCGAGGGTCAGCGGCTGATCCGACAGCACGGCGAGGGCTTTGAGACGGCCACCGCGGATCAGTTCCGTCTGTTCCACCGCCAGCTGGGTGGTCACCATCGCTTCTCCGGCTGCGGTGGCGATGGCGGCCGGACCACCCCCGTCATAGGTGATCATGTTGTAGTCGAAGCCATCAGCAGCGCCCGAAAGTGCCGCGATCGCGGTGCCGCCCGAGGACGTCACGCCGGCAGTTGCCACCGTCACCTGGGCACCGCGGGTTTTGAGCGCTTCGAGCAATTCGCCGAAATCGTCGAATTCACTGTTGGCCGGGACGGAAACGACCGGGACATTGGCCACCGAAAGGTAGATGTGCCAGTCGTCGATATCGGTATCCGGCAGCAGGCCGGACACATGGTAGGTCGCGTTGTTGGCAATGGCGTTCGCCGTCCAGGTGTAGCCATCGCGCGCGGCGTTCAGCACTTCCTGGGTCCCGATGGCGCCCGATGCGCCCGGCTGGTTGACGACCACAACTTCCACGCCCAGCGCTTCGGCCAGGATCGGGGCGGTGACGCGGGTGACCTGGTCGGTCGAGCCGCCGGCACCCCACGGCACGATCAGGTTGATCGGCCGGTCCGGCTTCCATTCCTGTGCGAAGGCACTTGCCGTTCCCAGCGCCAAAAGGGCACAGCCCGACGCCAGAACGATCTGCAGAGTCTGCTTCATCGTGTTTTCCTCCCTCATGTCGCGGTCCCGATTTTTCGGTGACCACGGGTGGAGCTTGCGGTGGTTCAAATCGCGAGTCAACTCACATGTAACCATCTGGTGATCTCAATCGATTGCGATGACCCCCGATAAAGGCCGTTGCGACAAGAGCTTCGCCAAGACATGATGAGCGTTACGACGACATGGGAACCGGATCGTGCAGATGTTGGACTTCGAGCCGGTAAGCGTGGCGATCATGGTGGCAGCGCTGGGCGCCGGTGCCGTGGTCAAGGGTGCGACCGGCATGGGCCTGCCGCTCGTCGCCCTGCCTGTTCTGGCGACATTCTTCGGCCTGCAGCACGCCATCTGCATCATGGCCGTCACGCAGGTACTGACCAACAGCGTCCAGATCTGGCAATTCCGCGACGAGGCGCGCAACCCGCAGATGCGCTTCCTGCCCTGGTTCCTGGCCGCGGGCGGCGTGGGTGTCATTCTGGGCACATGGCTTCTGAGCAACCTGCCCGAACGCGTCCTCGTCGTCTCGCTCGGCGCCCTGCTTCTGGGCTATTTCGTCCTCAAGCTGACGAGGCCTCACATCACCATCGGCCCGCGAGCCGCCCGTATGTTCGGCCCGCTGGCGGGTTTCGGCAGCGGTACGCTGCAGGGCGCGACCGGGATCTCCGCACCCATCGGGGTTACTTTCATCCACGCCATGGGCATGGAACGCCGGGCCCATGTCTATGCCGTTTCGGCCATGTTCCTCGTTCTGGGCCTGGTGCAGCTGCCCGCCCTTTTCATTGCCGGCATCATGCAGCCGCATTGGGTGCTCCAGGCTATTCTCGCCATGATCCCGATCCTCGTCTTCATGCCTGTGGGACAGGCGCTGGCGGGTCGACTGAGCCGGCAGGCCTTCGACCGGATGATCCTCATCTTCCTCGGTCTCATCGGCCTCAAGATGGTACTCGGCCTCTAGTCCTTTGGTCTATCCGGGCAACCGCCTGCCATCGGCTGCTTGACGGCACACTGCTCACTCATATAGGTAAGTAACTAATCAGTTACACTGGCATGCTGCGCTTTGGGAGGAATTCGATATGGCAGAGCAACGGCTTGGCATCATCATGCATGGCGTCACGGGGCGCATGGGCTACAACCAGCATCTGGTGCGCTCCATTCTCGCCATTCGCGACCAGGGCGGCATCACGCTCAAGAACGGCGATCGTCTCGTCGTCGATCCGATCATCGTCGGCCGTGACCGCGACAAGATCGAGCGCCTCGCCAAGAAGCACAATATCGCGCGCTGGGGCACCGATCTCGATGCGGCCCTCGCCAACCCCGATGACACGATCTTCTTCGATGCCGGCACGACGCTGATGCGCGCCGGCCTCCTCGAAAAGGCCCTTGCCGCCGGCAAGAATGTCTATTGCGAAAAGCCGACCTCCGACGATCTCGACATCGCCGTGAACCTTGCAAAGACCGCTCGCGCCTCGGGTCTCAAGCATGGCGTCGTGCAGGACAAGCTCTTCCTGCCGGGCCTGATGAAGATCAAGATGCTCAAGGATTCCGGTTTCTTCGGCGATATCCTCTCGGTACGCGGCGAGTTCGGCTATTGGGTTTTCGAAGGCGACTGGCAGAAGGCGCAGCGCCCGAGCTGGAACTATCGCAAGGCCGATGGCGGCGGCATCATCCTCGATATGCTCTGCCACTGGCGCTATGTGCTCGACAATCTCTTCGGCGAAGTCCAGGCCGTCTCCTGCCTCGGGGCCACCCACATTCCGAGCCGCGTCGATGAAAACGGCCAGCGCTACACCGCCGACACCGATGACGCCGCTTACGCGACCTTCGAACTCGAAGGCGGCGTGATCGCCCAGATCAATTCGAGCTGGACCACCCGCGTCCGCCGCGACGATCTCGTCACCTTCCATGTCGACGGCACACATGGTTCGGCCGTTGCCGGTCTCCACAAGTGCTGGACCCAGCACCGCGTCAACACGCCAAAACCCGTCTGGAACCCCGACCAGCCCCAGACCATGAACTTCTTCAACGATTGGGAAGAAGCCCCGGACAACTGGCCGGCCGACAATGGCTTCAAGGTGCAGTGGGAAATGTTCCTCCGCCACGTCGCCGAAGACGCGCCATGGGAATATGGCCTCGAAGCCGGCGCCAAGGGCGTACAGCTCGCCGAACTCGGCCTCAAGAGTTGGGCCGAACGCCGCTGGCTGGATGTTCCGAAGCTGGAATTTTGAGCCCTAGATAAAGAGCCCCCTCACCCGCCCTTCGGGCACCCTCTCCCACGAGGGGAGAGGGGGACACCGAGTTTTTGTCGCGCACAGCGCTCCCTTCTCCCCTTGTGGGAGAAGGTGGCGCGTAGCGCCGGATGAGGGGTACCCTTCCATGACCATCAACCTGCCCAATCCCGACCGCTCTATCAGCCCCTACACCCTGACCGGCGATCCGATCCCCTTCGTCAAATTCAAGGCGACCGATTTTCCGCGCGTGGCCTATTCGGCCGCCCACGTCGTCGCCGATCCCCTCGCGATCCACGATCCGTGGCTGACCCCGGCGATCGATTGGGACACGACCCTCCAATTCCGCCACCGCATGTGGGATCTTGGCCTTGGCGTTGCCGAAGCCATGGATACGGCCCAGCGCGGCATGGGCCTCACCTGGACCGAGGCGCAGGAACTGATCCGCCGCTCACAGGCCGAAGCCCGCACGCGCGATGATTCCCTCATCGCCTATGGCGCCGGCACCGATCATCTGGCCCCCGGCCCGGATGTGACGATCGACGACATTTTGCGCGCCTATGACGAACAGGTCGGCTTCGTCGAGGGCCAGGGCGGCCGCGTCATTCTCATGGCCAGCCGCGCCCTCGCTGCCGCAGCAAAATCGCCTGACGATTACGCCCGCGTCTACGGCCACGTCCTTTCAAGTGTCAAACAGCCCGTTATCATGCATTGGCTGGGCGAAATGTTCGATCCCGCCCTCCAGGGCTATTGGGGCGATATCGATCACGACAAGGCCATGGACGTCTGCCTCGATGTCATCGCCGCCAATGCCGACAAGGTCGACGGCATCAAGATTTCCCTCCTTTCTGCCGAGAAGGAAATCAACATGCGCCGCCGCCTGCCTGCCAACGTAAAGATGTATACCGGCGACGATTTCAACTACGCCGAACTCATCGCCGGTGACGACCAGGGCTATTCTCACGCCCTGCTCGGCATTTTCGACGCCATAGCTCCCGCCGCCTCGGCCGGTCTTGCTGCTCTGGGCGAGGGTAACACCAAAAAGTTCTTCGATATTCTCGAACCCACCGTGCCGCTCAGCCGCCACATCTTCGCGGCCCCGACGCGGTTCTACAAAACCGGCGTCGTCTTCCTGGCCTATCTCAATGGCCTGCAGGATCATTTCCAGATGATCGGCGGCCAGCAATCGACCCGCTCGGTGCAGCACCTTGCCGAACTCTTCCGCCTTGCCGACAAGGCCCGCGTGTTGGCCGATCCGGACCTTGCTACCGCGCGCATGAGGGCGGTGCTGCAGGTCAACGGAGTGCCGGCATGACGATCCGCAAAATCTCGCTCAATCTCGCCACCACCCGCCAGCAATGGGGCTTTGCCGAAGCCGTCGACGGCTGCCTCCGCGCCGGCATCACCGCCATCTCCCCCTGGCGCGACCAGATTGCCGCCATCGGCCTTGATGAAGCCGCTCGCATCGTCAAAGCCAACAATCTCCAGGTCACCGGCGTTTGTCGCGGCGGCATGTTCCCGGCGGAAACAGCCGAGGGCCGGCAAAAGCAGATCGACGATAATCTGCGCGCCATCGACGAAGCCGCCTCGCTCAATGCAGATTGCCTCGTTCTTGTCGTTGGTGGCCTGCCCGGATCCTCGAAGGACCTGCCCGGCGCGCGACAGATGGTCAGCGACGGCATTGCCGCCATGCTGCCCCATGCTCGCGCTTCGGGCGTAAAAATCGCCATCGAGCCGCTGCACCCGATGTATGCCGCCGACCGCGCCTGCGTGAACACGATCGACCAGGCCCTCGACATCTGTGAAGACCTCGGCGAAACCGTTGGTGTTGCGATCGACGTCTACCACGTCTGGTGGGACCCGAATCTGGCTCAGGCGATTGCCCGCGCCGGCCGCATGAAGCGCATCTTTGCCCACCACATCTGCGATTGGCTGGTGCCGACCAAAGACATGCTGCTCGATCGGGGCATGATGGGCGATGGCGTTATCGATCTCCCCGCAATCCGCAAGATGATCGAGGATGCGGGCTTCTTCGGGCCGCAGGAAGTGGAGATCTTTTCCCAGGACAACTGGTGGAAGCGTCCCGGCGACGAGGTGCTATCCGTCATCAAGGAGCGCGTCGCGACGGTCTGCTAGAAAAGAAAAAGCCCCGGATCGTGTCCGGGGCTTTTCGTCAGCTGGGTCGCTTACGACACGCGCTGATAGTCGATGCTCGAGCACAGGACCTGGCAGCCCGTGATCTTGAGCGTGTCGGGACCGGTCAGTTCGACGATCGCCTTGGCGCCACCGCCATTGAGGGCAATCTGGCCTTCCCACTTGTTGGGAGCGGTCTGTTCGCCCTGCACGACCTGCTGGTCGACATAGGCAAGGTTTTCCTCGGTGCGGCTATCGCCCTGGATGTCGTTCAGGGTGCCGCAAAGCTGGGTGCCGTCACCGCACAGCTGGAATGTGAAGGTGGTGCCCCACTGGTCCTTCCACACGCCATCGGGATTGGCAGCCTGCTGTGCGGCAGTCGGAACAATGAGAGCGGCAGCAACGGCCGCGGCGGCAACAAAAGACTTCAGCATCATGATAATGCTCCATTATATGTCGTCACGCCCGGCAGCCGCCGTGCGCGAATGTTTAAAATTAAGCCCTGCCCGACAAACGCAGCGTTCTGCGATGGGTTGCGCAAATGTTACCGGCGGAACGTGGCAGCCACTTCGATGTGATTGGACCAGGCGAACTGATCCACTGCGATTAGCTTCTCCAGCCTGAACCCGGCCTGAACGAGATGTTCAGCGTCGCGCGCAAAGGTCTTCGGGTCGCAGGCGACCATGACCACGTGGCGGCATTTGGAAAGGGCAATTTCCTTGATTTGGGCCTGGGCTCCGGCGCGCGGCGGATCGAGGACGAGTGTCTCGAAGGTCAGCTCGAACCGCGTCAGCGGATCGCGGAAGAGGTCACGGGTCTTGGCCGTCACCGTCTTGAGGCCCCTTGTGTGCCGCACCGCCTTGTCAAGCGCGACAATGCCCGCCCGGTCGCTGTCGGCCGCATAGACCGGGGCCACCTGAGCCAGCCGCAGGGCAAAAGGTCCGATACCGCAAAAAAGGTCGGCGACGGATTTGGGCCTTCCGACCGCCTCCAGCACGTAGTCGGCGAGCACCGTCTCGGCCTCGGCCGTCGCCTGGAGGAAGCTGCCGATCGGCAGGTCGACTTCGGAATTGCCCATGGTGACGCTGGGCTGTTGGCGGAGCAGGATCATTTCGCGATCCACGGCCAGCCGCGCCAGGCCCAGCGTATTGGCCAGAGGCACCAGCTTTTCGGCGCGCAGGCCCTTGGGGGCATTGCGGATGGCGACATCGATGCCGGTATTGGTGGCGGTGAAGCTGACGTCGCATTCGCCGATGGCCGCGCCCAGCGCGCGGGCGATGTCGGGCGTGCGCTTGAGCGCCGGAACCAGGATGGGGCAGGTCGCGATATCGAGAAGATCGTGGCTCCTGATGCGCATATAGCCGGCCGCGTCTTTCCGCGCATGCAGCGTCGCGCGGCGGCGCCCTGCCCCGTGTGCGAGCACGAAGCGCTCGACCTTTGCGTCGATGCCCAGCTGGCGCAAAGGCGTCTCGACCAGCCCGGTCTTGAACTGGGCGTAGCTTGCCGCATCCATATGCTGCAATTGGCAACCGCCGCAGCTGCCGAAATAGGGACAGAACGGCTCGGCGCGGTGGGGCGAGACAGTTGAGAGGCTCGTCATCCGCCCCCGCTCGCCGTCGACATCGAGCGTTCCGGTTTCACCGGGCAATGCGAAGGGCACGAAGACCTTGCGGCCCTCCAGCGTGACGATGCCCTCGCCTTTCTGGCCCAGCGATTCGATGGTTGCGGTGATGGTCATGGCGCCCCCTCATAGACAGGAGCCCGATGATTGCTCATCGGGCTCCCGGCTTGCTGCGTAACGTGTTCGTGGTCGCGATCAGACCTGCTGGACGGCTTCGACGCCCGGCACGAAATGGCGAAGCAGGTTCTCGATGCCGTTCTTGAGCGTCGCGGTCGAGGATGGGCAGCCCGAGCAGGCCCCCTGCATGTGGAGGAAGACGGTGCCTTCCTTGAACCCCTTGAAGATGATGTCGCCGCCATCCATGGCCACGGCCGGACGGACGCGGGTGGCCAGCAGCTCCTTGATGACCTCGACCATTTCCTTGTCTTCTTCCTCGAAGAACTCGTCGGTCTCGGTGAAGTCGACATGGGCGGCGCCCGCATCGGCGATCACCGGCTTGCCGGACAGGAAGTGGTCCATGATCACGCCCAGAATGGCGGGCTTGATATGGGCCCAGTTGGTGTCGTCCTTGGTCACCGAGATGAAATCGGAGCCGAGGAACACACCGGTAACGCCGGAAATGGCGAACAGACCCGTGGCGAGCGGCGAGGCCGCGGCGGCATCGATGGAGCGGAAATCGCGCGGCTCGCCCGTCAGCACTTCGCGCCCCGGCAGGAATTTCAGGGTCGCCGGATTGGGCGTGGCTTCGGTCTGGATGAACATGCGATCGTTCCGCGGGTACGATTAGAATGCTTCTAAAATAGACTTTTGCACTCAGGATGCAAGGGAGAAGTGGGCCTGCATGGCTGGTAGACCTCTTGGCCCCAAACCTCTTTCTCGTCACTGTCTTGCCGTGGTCACTAAACCCTCGGCACGCTCAGCAGATGGCGATGACTTCCTCGTCGGTCATGCGGCCCGGCACGATGGTCAGCGGAATGGGCAAAACATTGGCGCGCGCGGCGAAGTGAGTCACCAGCGGTCCCGGGCCATCGGGGGATTTGGAGGCTGCCAGCACGAGAATGGCGATGTCGTGGTCCTGGTCGATGACCTTTTCGATCTGTTCGGGGCCGTTGCCCTCGCGGATCACCGACTCGGCACGGACATCGCCGATCTCTCGGATACGGGCCAGGCGCGCATCGAGATTGCGCTCGGCCTCCTCGACCGCCTCGGCGCGCAGCACGTCCTCCACTCCCAGGCCGATGAACTCGGGCTGCGGGATGATGGTGATCAGCACCACCGTGCCGCCGGTGCGCTTGACGCGCCAGGCGGCAAAGGTCAGGGCCCGCTCGCATTCCTCGGTCTCGTCGATGACGACGAGGAACTTGCGCTTGTATTCGTCCTGCGAAACCATGGACTTCCCTCGTGTCTAGCGGACGAAGCCGACGATGTTGCGCACATCGGCCATGATGGGCTGGGCGATGGCGCGGGCGCGTTCGGCGCCATCGCGCAGGATCGTATCCATCTCGCCGCGATCGGCCACCAGCCGCTTCATTTCCTCGGCAATGGGTGCCAGCTTTGTCACCGCAAGCTCGGCGAGGGCCGGCTTGAACACCCCCCAGCCCTGCCCGCCGAATTCGCCCAGCACATCCTCAACCGTGCGGTTGGACAGCGCGGCGAAAATGCCCACGAGGTTTTCCGCCTCGAGGCGTCCTTCCAGGCCCGCTGCCTCGCTCGGCAGCGCGTCGGCGTCGGTCGTGGCGCGCTTGATCTTCTTGGCGATCAGATCGGCATCGTCCATCATGTAGATGGTCGAGAGATCCGACGCATCGGACTTGCTCATCTTCTTGGAGCCGTCCTTGAGCGACTTCACGCGCATGGCGGGGCCGGTGGCGAGAGTCTCGGTAATGGGGAAGAAGTCGCCCTTCACGCCCAGCGCCTTGATCTGCTTCTTGAAGTCGTGGTTGAACTTCTTGGCAATGTCGCGCGTCAGCTCCAGATGCTGCTTCTGGTCGTCGCCCACGGGCACACCGGTGGCCTTGTAAAGAAGGATGTCGGCAGCCATAAGCGAGGGATAGGCAAACAGGCCCAGCGACACCTGTTCGCTGTTCTCGCCGGCCTTGTCCTTGAACTGGGTCATGCGGGCCATCCAGCCCATGCGCGCCACGCAGTTGAAGATCCAGCTCAACTCGGCGTGCTCGACCACCTGGCTCTGGTTGAAGATGATCGAGCGCTTGGGATCGACGCCGGCCGCGATGTAGGCGGCCGCGATTTCATAAGTCCAGCGCTTGAGGTCTTCCGGGTCCTGCCAGACGGTGATCGCATGCATGTCGACCACGCAGTAAATGGTCTCGTGCGTGTCCTGGAGCGGCACGAAGCGCCTGATGGCGCCGAGATAGTTGCCGAGATGCAGGTCGCCGGATGGCTTGATGCCGGAAAAGACGCGGGGGCTGAAAGACATTATGTAGGCCTGTGTCGTTGCAGACGAACACTTATCTCCGATCCTACCCGATGTCATCCTTCGAGCCGGTCCGCAGGATCAATCGCTCAAGTGCAGCGATTGATCCAGAATGACCTGTTCGTGGAAATACTAACCGCGCCGCCTGAGCCGCCCGAGCAGCCGCCGCAGGTTCTGCGTGCCGGAGACGTGGATCAGGGTGAAATAGACCACGGTGCCGAAGACCACGAGGGTGGCCAGGACACCTGCCTGGCGCCAGAGCGGCACGCCGCTGAGCAGATGAGCGGCTCCGCGGTCGGCCAGGAGCCACAGCACGCCGCCCATGACCGCACTGACGAGAAGGATCGAGAGCTGCGCCCGCCATTGCGACGCCGTCAGCCGGAAGTGACCGCGCAGCGCCAGCGCCCCGGCCAGCATGACGACGTTGAGCCATGACGATGCAGCCGTGGCGATGGCAATGCCGACATGCAGAAGGCTGGGAAACAGCCAGAGCGAGATCGCGATGTTGGCGGCAACGCTCACCCCCGCAAAGATCGTCGGGGTCAGGGTGTCCTCGCGGGCGAAAAAGCCCGGCTGCAGAACGCGGATAAGAACATAGGCAGGCAGGCCTGCGGAAAAGGCGATCAGCGCCTCGGCAGTCTGTCGCGTGGCCAGCACGTCGAAGGCGCCGCGCTCGAAGAGGACCCGCACGATAGGCTCGGCCAGGGCCACCAGCGCCACCGCGGCAGGCATGGTCAGCAGCATGGATACGAACAGCGCCTGATCCTGGCTCTGTCGGGCCTCGGTCTCGCGCCCGCCTTTCAGGTGCCGGCTCAGTTCGGGCAGCAGCACCGTGCCGATGGCGATGCCGATGATGCCCAGTGGCAATTGGTAAAGCCGGTCCGCATAGGACAGGACCGAGATGGCATTGTCGGCGCCCGAAGCGATGATGGTGCCCACAAAGATGTTGATCTGGGTAATGCCACCGGCAAGGATTGCCGGTACCGCCAGCACCCAGAAGCGCCGGACTTCGGCATCGAGACGCGGCAGGCGGAATTGCGGCCTGAAGCCCGCCCGTTCGATCGCCATCCAGACCAGCACGAGCTGGGCGATGCCGCCGCCCATGGTGGCAATGGCCACCCAGACCGTGGCGCTGGCCGGATCCTGCACCCAGAAGGTCGCCAGCGGAACGAGCATGGCGATGTTGACGATGTTGAGCAGCACCGGCGCGAAGGCGGCCGCGAAAAACCGACCCAGCGTATTGAGAATGGCGCCATAGGCGGCCATCACGGACATGCAGGCGAGATAGGGAAACATGATCCGCGTCAAAAGCACGGTCAGGTCGAACTTTTCCTTGTCGTCGACGAAGCCCGGCACGAAGGCCAACATGATCTGCGGCATGAAGATTTCGGCGAGCACGGTGACGATGACCAGCATCACCACCAGCCAGCTCATGATCCGTGCCGCCAGCAGCTTGGCGCCGTCCTCACCCTCGCGCTCGAGCGCGCCGGAGAACATGGGCACGAAGGCGGTGTTGAACGCCCCTTCGGCGAAGAGACGCCGGAAAAGGTTGGGGAAGCGGAATGCCGCAAAAAAGGCGTCGGCCGCCGGCCCGGTGCCGAGCACCGCCGCCATCAGCGCATCGCGCGCAAAGCCGGCGACACGGCTGACCAGGGTCAGTGCCCCCACCGACACGAAATTGCGGAAGAGACTCACTTGTTCTTCTCCCCCTCGGGGAGAAGGTGGCGCATAGCGCCGGATGAGGGGGATGCTTCGACGAGAGTGGAGGGCTCCCCCTCAACGACTCGATCTTCGATCGAGCCACCTCTCCCCGACGAGGAGAGGACTATAAGGCCCTCATCCATTGGCCACCTTTTTGTCCTCGACCGGCCGCTTGAAGACTCCCATCAGCGCGTCGTGGATCTTCTTCTGGCGCGCCTTGACGTGGATCTTCTGGCCCGTGAGGTCGGTGACGTAGAAGACGTCGACCGCCTTTTCGCCATAGGTGCCGATATGGGCCGAGCCGATGGTAAGGCTCAGGTCGGAAATTTCGCGGGTCAATGCATAGAGCAGACCGATGCGGTCGAGACCGGAAACCTCGATCACCGTGAACTTCTCGGAAATCGCATTGGACACCGAGACCTGTGCGGGCAGGCTGAAGGGCCGGAGGCGCTTGTTGTGGCGCGATTCCTTGCCCAGGTCGATCAGCACCTGACGCTTGCCCTGCAGCAATTGCTTGACCGTATCGACGATGCGGGTGGCACGCACCTTTTCGTCTTCGTCGGAGGTGAAGGCGCGCCGCAAGCGGAACGTATCGATGGCGCGGCCATCGCGGGTGGAAAAGATCTGCGCCCCGATGATGGAGGCGTCCTGCATGGTGCAGGCACCGGCGATCAGCGAAAGGAGGCGCGGATGGTCGGGGGTATAGAAGCTGACTTCGGTGATGCCCTCGAACGCCTTGACCTTGATCGCCCCGGCAAAGGCCTGGTCGGTGGTATCGGCATTGCGGATCATCCGGGCATGCTCGACCTGCAATTCCGGTTCTGCCCGCAGCCAGTAGTGGTCGTAGTGGCGCGCCGAATAGGCCGAGACGTCTTCGGCCGGCCAGCTCGACAATGCCGTCGCCAGAGTCTGGCGCGCTTCCTCGACGCGGTCGGAATGGCTGACCTGCGAATGCCCGCCCGACAGCAGCGGTTCGGTCGCGTAATAGAGGGCACGCAGCAGCGAACCCTTCCAGCCGGTCCAGGTGCCCGGACCCACGGCGCGAATATCGCAGGCGGTCAGAATCATCAGCAGCGCCAGGCGCTGCGGCGATTGCACGACATCGGCGAAGGCCTTGGCGGTTTCAGGGTCCTGGATATCGCGGGCCTGCGCGATCTCGCTCATCAACAGGTGATATTCGATCAGCCAGGCGACCGTGTCGGTTTCCGCCTCGGTGAGGCCGAAGCGCGGACAGAGCTTGCGCGCGATGCGGGCGCCGGCGACGGAATGGTCCTCGGGACGGCCCTTGGCCACGTCGTGCAGGAACAGCGCCACATAGAGCAGCCGCGTGTCATTGAGCTGGGGCAGCAGTTCGTGGGTGAGCGGCAGCTCCGTCCTGAGGCCGCCATTGGCGATTTCGGCCATGACACCCACCGAGCGGATCAGGTGCTCATCGACCGTATAGTGGTGATACATGTTGAACTGCATCAGGGCGACAATCTTGCCGAAGTCGGGCACGAACTTGCCCAGGACCCCGCTCTCGTTCATCTGCCGCAGGATGCGCTCGACATAGGTCGGGTCGGTGAGAATGGTCAGGAAATGCGCATTGGCCTTGGGGTCGTTGCGCAGCTTGTTGTCGATCAGGGCCAGGCTGTCACGGATGTGCTTGATGGCGTCGGGGTGGAACAGCAGTTCCTCGCGCCCGGCGACCATGAAGGCCCGGATCAGGTTGACGGGGTCCTTCTCGAAGACATCAGGGGCCGCGATGTTGAGGCGTCCGGTATCGACGATGAAGGCTGTTTCGCCCTTGATCCTGGTCTTGCCCGAACGGAACGGCGCCAGCACGCGGCCGACGATATCCATGTCCTTGGCATGATGGAATTCGAGGCTGGCGCAGATGATGCGGGTAAGGTCGCCCACATCCTTGGCGACAAGGAAGTATCGCTTCATGAAGCGCTCGACGCCCAGCATCCCGAGGCGCTCGGCATAGCCCATGCGATGCGCGATCTCGGGCTGCACGTCGAAGGTCAGTTTCTCGTCGGCCCGGCCGGTGATGAAATGCAGGTGGCAGCGGACGGCCCAGAGGAAATCCTCGGCGCGGGCAAAGAGCCGGTTCTCGGCTTCGCTCAGCACGCCCTTGGCGACGAGGTCGTGGCTCGACTTGACCTGGTAGAAATATTTCCCGATCCAGAACAGCGTGTTGAGGTCGCGCAGGCCACCCTTGCCGTCCTTGATGTTGGGCTCGACCACGTAGCGCGTATTGCCCATCTGCTTGTGGCGTTCATCGCGCTCGGCCATCTTGGCGGCGATGAATTCGGGGCCGGTGCGGGGCATGACTTCGGTTTCGAAGCGATGCACGAGGTTGTCGTAAAGCGCGCGGTCGCCGGTGAGGAAACGGGCTTCGAGCGTGGCGGTGCGCACGGTCATGTCGGCGCGCGCCATGCGGATGCATTCGTCGACCGAGCGCACCGCGTGGCCGACCTTCTGCCCGAGGTCCCAGAGCATGTAGAGGATGTATTCGGTGACCTGTTCGCCCCAGGGGGTCTGCTTGTAGGGCAGGATGAACAGGAGATCGATGTCGGAGCCCGGCGCCAGCGTGCCGCGGCCATAGCCGCCCACCGCCGAAAGCGCGATGGCCTCGGCGCCGGAGGGGTTGTCCAGCCGATAGACCCGAGTCGTCGCGAAGCGGTGCACCGCGGTGATGATCTCGTCTTCGGCGGCGCAGATGTTCTGGGCGCAGCGGGTGCCCTTGCTGTTGGCCAGAAGTTCGGCTTCGGCGCTCTTGCGCGCCTCGGCCAGGGTCTGCCGCACATGCGCCAGGACGGCGGCGCGCGCCGCGGGCGATCGGGCCGGTTCGTCGCCGATGAGGGCATCGAATTCGGCAACAAGCGTATCGGCAGTTTTCAGCACGAACTGCGGCTTTTTGGGCCGGGCCTCAGTTTCGGCGAGCGTCATCACGAATTTTCTTCAGCTGGTAGAGGGCGTCGATTGCCTGGCGCGGCGTCAACTCGTCCGGACGCAGTGTATCAAGGGCTTCGTAAACAGCGTCCTTCTCCTTGCGCGCCGGGGCGGGCTGGTGCGCGAAAAGCGGCAGATCGTCTAGCACGCTGGCCTTCTGGCTGGAAGAGGCGGTGCCCGCCGAGCGCTGCTCGAGCACGTCGAGCACCTGCTTGGCCCTGGAAATGACCGGTTCGGGCAGGCCGGCCAGCCGCGCCACCTGGATACCGTATGAGCGGTCGGCTGCTCCCGGACCCACTTCGTGGAGGAAGACCACCTCGCCTTCCCATTCGCGCACCTTCATGGTCACGTTGGCGACGCGCGAGAGGGTCTTGGCAAGGCTCGTGAGCTCGTGGAAATGCGTGGCGAACAGCGCCCGGCACCCGGTGGTCTCATGCAGGGCCTCGACGGCGGCCCAGGCGATGGACAGGCCGTCGAACGTTGCGGTGCCGCGGCCGATCTCGTCGAGCACGACCAGCGAACGCCGCGTGGCGCGATTGAGGATTGCTGCGGTTTCCACCATTTCGACCATGAAGGTCGAGCGGCCGTGGGCGATATCATCGGAGGCCCCGACGCGGCTGAACAGGCGGTCGACGACGCCGATATGGGCGCTGTCCGCCGGCACATAACACCCCATCTGCGCCAGAATGGCGATCAGGGCGTTCTGGCGCAGGAAGGTCGATTTACCGCCCATATTGGGGCCGGTCACCAACCACAGCGAGCCGCCGCCGATATCCTCGCTGCCCGAGAGATCGGCGTCATTGGCGACAAAGCTGTGGCCTTCGGCCTTGACCATCAATTCCACGACCGGATGACGCCCGCCGGAAATGGCGAAATGGAGGCTGTCGTCGATGGTCGGGCGGCAATAGCCGCGCGTGGCGGACACTTCTGCGAGAGCGGCGGTGACATCGAGTTCGGCCAGCGCATCGGCGAGACCCTGCAGGGCCGCGGTTCGCGCCAGCGCTTGGGCGCGCAGGCGGGCGAAGACGGCGAGCTCGATCTCGAGCGCCGCGTCCTGTGCCCGGGCGATGCGCCCTTCGAGTTCGGCGAGCTCGGTCGTGGTGAACCGCATGGCATTGGCCAGGGTCTGGCGGTGGATGAAGGTTTCGCGATGCGGCGCCTCGAGCAGCTTCTGCCCATGCGTCGCGGGCACTTCCACGAAAAAGCCGAGGACGCCGTTGTGCTTGATCTTGAGGCTGCGCACATCGGTTTCGTCCATCAGTCGCGCCTGGAGGGCGGCGACCACGGCGCGGGTTTCGCGCCCCAGCGCCCGCTCCTCGTCGAGCGTGCCATCGTATCCGGCGCGCAGGAAGCCGCCGTCGCGCGCCAGGAGCGGCAGGTCGTCGTCGAGGGCCGACGCGAATTCGCTTGCGAGGTCCTGCGGTGCGGCGCCCAGTGTCGCGGTCAGGCGCTCGAGCACCGGCGGCAGGTCGGGCTGGCGCGACAGATGCGCCGAGATGGTCAGCGCCGCCGCCACCGCCTTGCCGATGCAGGCCAGGTCGCGCGGGCCACCCCGCTCCAGCGCCAGTCGCGACAGCGCCCGGGCAAGGTCGGGGGCCGATTTCAGCTCCTGCCGCAGGCGGCCGCGCAGCAGCGTATCGTCGACCAGCCGGCTCACCGCATCGAGCCGCTCGTTGACGGCAGCGGCCTGGCGCAGGGGGGCGGCGAGGCGTGTGGCCAGCAACCGGGCGCCGGGCGCGGTGACAGTGAGATCGATGGACTGGCGCAGCGAGCCCCTGGTCTGGCCGCGCTGGGTGAGAAGGATTTCCAGCGATGCGCGCGTCGCGGCATCGATGCTCATCACCGTTTCGGCCGGATTGCTCTGCGGGGGGCGCAGCGGCGCCATCCGGCCCTTCTGGCTTTCCCCGACATAGCCGACAAGGGCCCCGAGCGCCGCCCGGCCGGCGCGGCTGAGGGCGCTCGGATCGAAACGGTCGCCGGGGAAGGCAGCGCGCAGCAGCGGCATGGCGGTCTCGCTGCTGGCAGCCTCGGCCGGAATGGGTGTGGCGATGCTGGCCCAGGCCGGCGCGAACAGATGCCTGTCCACCAGCGCCTGCCGCGCTGCGTCGGGCAGCAGCAGCTCGGCCGGGGCGATGCGCGCCAGCTCGTCCTGCACCTGCTCGGCAGACAGGTCGGACACGAAGGTCTCGCCGGTCGAAATATCGGCCCAGGCAAGGGCAAAATCGGCATCGCCGTGGCGCACCATCGCCA
This sequence comes from Devosia lucknowensis, assembly GCF_900177655.1. NCBI lineage: Bacteria > Pseudomonadati > Pseudomonadota > Alphaproteobacteria > Hyphomicrobiales > Devosiaceae > Devosia > Devosia lucknowensis. The sequence continues at coordinate 689,758 of NZ_FXWK01000002.1, forward strand.
GCGCCGCGAGGTAATTGGCCGAACGGGCGTCGAGATGATCGTCCTCGGTCAGCGTGCCGGGTGTGACGAGGCGCACCACTTCGCGCTTCACCACCGACTTGGAACCGCGCTTCTTGGCTTCGGCCGGGTCTTCCACCTGCTCGCAGATGGCGACGCGATGGCCGAGCTTGATCAGCTTGTTGAGATAGTCGTTGGCGGCATGGATGGGCACGCCACACATGCCGATATCCTCGCCCAGATGCTTGCCGCGCTTGGTCAGGACGATGCCCAGCGCCGCGCTGGCAATCTCGGCGTCCTCGAAGAACAGCTCGTAGAAGTCGCCCATGCGATAGAACAGGAGATAGCCGGGATTGACCGACTTGATCTCGAAATATTGCGCCATCATCGGCGTCAGCGTCGCTGTGACGGCGCCGGCTTCGGCCTCGAAGGGGGTCTGGTCCATGGGGCGAAAGAACAGTCCGGGGCGTGTTCGGGAAAAAACGAACCCGGACCTTAGGCGCTTCTTGGCAAAAGACAACCGGGCCCCACGCAGTTTGCCCAGCTGCTTGCGTCGTGGAAAGGCCCGGGCGGATCGTGTGATCCGGCCGGGCCTTCGAGGGCGTCAGAAATTCTGGCTCAGTCCGAGCTTGATCGCATGGGCATTCTGGCCGCCGAAGAAGCGGCCGGTGTAATTGCCGGAGATCGCCAGCCCGTCCTCGGTTTTCCAGGTCGCGCCGGCACCAAGCTCGAGCCTGTCGCGACCGGCCGCAGGCCCGGAAACGGTGAAGGCATTGCCGCCTCCGGCCAGCGTCACGGTGTGCGGGGCGGCCTCGGCGAAATTGTGCAGCCACGCCGCGCGGCCCGTCAAAGCCAGGTCACCCGTTTCGCCTTCGATCGTGTAGGAAACCTCGAAGCCCAGAGCCGTCTCTGCAGTCCACTGACCTGCCGCGCCCATGGTGGCGTTAAGCGTATCGGCGCCCGTTTCGGTGTAGCCGTTGTGACCACTCCAGCCCAGACCGAGGCCGACAAGGGGGCTGATCGTTGCCGCGTCGGTCAGGACGAAGGCATAGGCCGCTTCGACACCAGCGGACAGATTGTGTGACCAATAATTGGCCGTGGCCGTGCGCGAGAGCGCGCCGATCGTGATCTGGCGCTGGCTTTCGATGTTCGCAAGGCTGTAGGCGCCCTGTGCCGAGAGCGAGACCCCATCCCTTTCCCAGGCGCCGTAAAGGCCCACGCTGCCGCTATTGGCCGACATGGTCGAGGCGCGGGACGCGACCGATGAGGTGCTCGAGACATAACCGGCGCCGATACCGAACTGGGCATCTCCGCCCAGCAGCGTCGTGCCGTGCTGATATCCGAGGCTCATGCCACCGGCTGCCCAATTCGCGCCGGGACCATTGGCGTCCGCCTCGATGGTCCCGCGCCCGGCCATCGGAGCAAACCAGAGACCCGAAAGCGGAGCGCTGGTGACGGCGCCCCCCACGGGACCGGAGATTTCGCCCGTGTCCACATAGCTCATGACGGTCCCGGCTTCGCCGGCCTGCTTGACGCCAAGGGCATCGGAAAACAGCGAGAAGGTCGATACCAGCACATTCTGCGCCGCAGCATTGGCGTCGGCCGAAATGGCTTCGAAGGCGCTCTGCGCCTCGCCCTCGGGCAGCCCCATCACGGCCCGGAAGACCGGATCGTTATTGTCGAAGGCCGAAAGTGCCGTCGCGGCAGCATACTGGTTAGACGAGACCGCCACTGTGTTGAACTCAGCAAAACGGGTCAGGTCGAGATAGACATTGTTGGCGTCGTAGCGCAGCGCGGCCCGCAGGAACGCGAAGTTCTCGTCGACATCGGCACTGAACGTGCCGTTGACGCCATTTGCAGCCGCAAGAATGTGATAGCTGGTGGTGTCTCCATAGGTTGAGCCATCGTCGAGGCCGTTGGCCGCGAGAACGCGGAGGCGCGCCGCCGGATCGAGCGTCGCGGTACCGTCGACGTCAATTTTGCTGCCGCTGCCATTCTGGTCGACCTGAACCTCGTAGATGCCGCCGGATGTGAAAACCAGGTCCTGTGCGATGCGCACCATGCCAGTCGTGGTGTTGGCGGCGAGTGTTCCCCCCGCATTGACAGTCGCGGACTGCACCACGCCGGTGCCTCCCAGCCTGCCGCCGTCGACGACGACGGTGCCTGCCGCGCCCTTGACCTCGAGCATGCCCCCCGTGACCCGTGCAAGACTGTCGACAATCGAACCCGCAGCCCCGATTTCCAGCGTGCCAGCTTGTACCTGCGTCGTGCCCGTGTAGGTGTTGACGGCATTGAGAACCGTCCGACCGTCGCCGCTCTTGACGACTGACCCGCCCGGGCTGGTGCCGATTTGCTGGCCGATGATGTTGCGGTAGATGTGCCCGTGATCATCGGCAATGGTGGCGTCGATGCGCTGCACCTGGCCCGTCCCGGGCGCGAACTGTACCTGGGCGCCCTGCAGGAAAATACCGGTGCCGGCTGACTGGCCCGCAGTGGCATTGGCATTGCCGCCAGCACCACCGGTGACCGTCCCGCCGAGCATTTGCCCATCACCCCGGATAACCAGCGTACCGCCGTCCTGGACGAAGACCGCGCCGCCATAGGCGGCGCCACCGCCGCCAGCCCCCTGGCCACCGCTACCGCCACCAAAGCCCAGATACTGGGCCATGCCGCCGCCATTGACATGGGCGAATCCATAGCCACCCTGGCCGCCCCCGAAGCCGCCGGTGCCCGCGCCGACATCGTAACTGGATCCTCCACCGCCACCACCAAAGCCACCGTCGCCGCCCGAGGTTGCCAGAAATTGTCCGCCACCACCGCCGCCGCCGAAGCCGCCGATGGAGCCCGCCCCAGCGCCGGCCCCGTTGCCGCCGCCGCCACTGAGATCGCCACCATCGCCGGGCGGGCCGTAAAACACGTCGCTTCCGCCCCAGCCGCCGTTGGGGCCTCCACCGGCGCCGCCCCGTTGTCCGTTACTATCCTGGCCATTGGTGCCAGGCATGGCGCCGCCACCGCCGCCACCGCCTGCTACGCCATTGTCATTGAACACCGCGGCATTGCCGCCATTGCCGCCCATGCCACCGCCGCCGCCATTCGCACCGCGACCAATACCTGTCTGGCCACCTGCGCCTCCAGCGGCGGCGTTATCGGCAAAGCTCACCATATCGAGTTCGACCACTGCGCCCGTGCGAACAAAAATCGCCCCGCCAGCCCCGAGACCGCCGCCGCCGCCCGCACCTGCGCTCAGTCCATTGCCGCCTGCACCGCCCTGCGCCAGGCCGTTTTCGATGGCAAGTCCCCGGATCGCCACATTGCCGCTATTGATGAAGAAGGGACGGTATTGGCCGGCCCCGTCGACCGTCACACCCACACCCGAAGCATCAATCGTGAGGTTGCCGTTGATCGGCTCATAGGCCGACGTCATCGTGATCACCTGGCCCGACAGCGCCGGGTCGAAAACGATGGTATTGCTGCCGCCAGCACTGGCGGCGGATGCCAGGGCCTGTCTGAGGCTGCCGATGCCGGTGTCGTCTGCCGTGGTGACAACAAATGTTGCCGCTGCGCCGGCCGCCGTCATCGCCAGCGACAGAACCACCACGGATACGCCCGTCAGCACGCCTTGCTTCACAATAGTCTCCTGCTTGCCCCGCCGATCGGGAATCGGCTGAAGCAGGCAATACGGAGACATGACCCGTCGGGCCAGTACACTTTCGTACCCAATCCGTTGGGATCAAATGTTTTTGACATGAGATGACGGCCAGACGCGTCGACCGCGCAGGCGCAAGCGCGCAGCGGCGCAATGCCGGCGGGCAGCGCAAGGCGGTCTGCGTCAACGGTTACGCAGGATTAAGGGCCGTCAGTCCTATCGGGCGAACGTCAGGTGCACGATACCGGTGTCGGCGGTTTCCGAGGTCACGGTATAGCCTGCCTCGAGACCGCGAAGATCGTCCCAGAGATTAATGCCCTGTCCTAGGATGATGGGCGTTATACCGACATGGAGACGATCGACGAGACCAGCCTTGAGAAAGGTGCGCACCGTGGTCGGCCCGCCACCGATGCGGACGTCCTGGTCACCGGCTTCGGCCTTGGCCATGCCGAGCACCTCGGTGGGGCTGGCCGAGAGGAAGTGAAAGACCGTGCCGTTGTCGAAACGGATCGGCGCCCGCTCCGTGTGGCTGAGGACGAAGACCGGGCAATGGAACGGCGGGGCATCGCCCCACCAGCCACGCCAATTGGAATCATCGGGAAAATTGTGCAGGCCGAACATGCCGGCACCCATGATTTCGGCACCCACGGCTTCGAAATAGGCCGTAGCGTATTTGTCGTCCATGCCGGTCGTGCCGCTGCCGTCGGTCTTGCCGAATACGCGCTGGCGAAAAGTGCGGGTGGCGGTATAGGCGCTGACCAGGCGCCCCCAATCCTCGCCGAAGGGCTTTTCGGGCGTCTGGTCGGTGGTCGTGGCATAGCCATCGAGCGAAATGTTGAGATCGACGCGAACGGCCATTGCGGGCTCCATCATACCGGCAGGCGGCGCCGACCGGGAAGGCCGGGCCAGGTTATGCCTGTCTTACACCGGAAATGGCGGCCGGTCTTGCGGCTCGACGTTCAGGGCAGGCGGATGTGCGAGGCTGGCTCCACCAGCTTGCGATAAAGATGCCAGGTCGCGTGTCCGAGGATCGGCAGCACCACCGCGAGGCCCACGAAGAGGGGCAGTGACGCCAGGAAGATGCTGGCGCCGACGATGACGCCCCACACAAAAAGCGGCACGCGATTGTAGAGCACGGCGCGGAACGAGGTTTCCACCGCCACATAGGCGCCGGCATCGCGATCGAGCAGCAGCGGGAAGGCGATGACGGTGGTACAGAGCACGACCATAGCGAAGAGGGCGCCAAGGCCCGTACCGACCGCCAGCAGCGTGATCCCGCCCGGGGCATTGGCGACCTGAGCGGCGAGAGCTGCGAGCGTGCGCGGCGGCGCAGGACCGAAAAGGCTTTCATAAAGCGCCTGGGCGCTGGTCATCCACAGCGTGAAGAGGACGAACAGCATTGCGCCGACGGCCAGGATGCTGCCCATGGAGGGCGAGCGCAGCACGCTCATGGCATCGCGCCAGGTGGGATTTTCGCCGCGCTCGCGGCGGCCCGAAATCTCGTAGAGGGGCAGGGCGGCGATGGGTCCGACCAGCGCGAAGCCACCGACCAGCGGGTAGAGCAGGGTCCATGAATGCCAGCCGTTCATCCACACCGTCAGCACGATGCCGACGATGGGATAGATGATGGCCAGCAGCAGGTAGTGGCTGGGCTTGGCCCAGAAGTCGGCGGCGCCGCGTCGCAGCGCGTCACCCAGATCGGCGATGGTGATTTGGCGGATCACCGGCATGTCCAGCTTGTCGCCGGTGCCGGCCATGATGTGCATGCGGGCCATGATCGTCACTCCTCCGTTTTGCGTCGGAGCCGCAGACTTCTGCGAAAGCGCATGACCAGCACGAGACGCAGGAAAACTGCGACCATATGGCGTCATACTAGGCGCAAAACCGGGGACATGTCGCCCCCGGTTCGGCAAATCGTGATCAGCCTTTAAGATAGGGCCGGCCGGCCGTCAGCGTCTCGAGCTCGTACCGGTCGCTGGCATCGTGCTGCGGGCGGTAGGTGAAATAGTCGAAATGCGCCGGGCTCGCGGTGCCGTTGAGATCGTGCGCCGCGACGCCGACGAAGGCGCCGGTGAAGCTGCCATGCGCCTGGTGCCCGCCGCATTCGTCCGACAGGATCGAGGCGTCGAAGACCGGCCCGATCTTTTGCAGCTCCTGGCCCTCGAGCGCGTAGAAGAACTGCAGCTTGCGCCCGCGAATGGTGAGCGCCAGCTTGACCTTGCCGGTATTGGGGATCTGAACCGGGGAGGCAGGGAAGGTCAGGTTGCCGTCGGGCCAGGAGATTTCCGAGCTCATCAGCAGAAGTTCGCGCTGGCCGTCGGAATGGGCGGTCACGGCGAGGTAGAAGAAGTTGTAGCGGCTGTAATAGGCCGTCAGTCCCGCCATGGTGCGCTCGTCGGTGGCCGTGAAATCGACCACGGTCTCGGCGTCATAGGAGAAATGCTGCTGCCGTCGGGCGACCAGCGCCTGTTCGAACCACGAGCCGATGCTTTCGCGGCCGAAGAGGGTCAGCTTGCCGCCTTCGGTCTTGAAGATGCGGTCGGTATCGGGCGTGCGCAGCCACTGGAAGTCGAGCGGCAGGCCGTTCTCGAACGTGTAGCGTTGCTCGGCCCGGTACTTTTGCTCGTCGCGCGTACCGGGCACCTCGACATGCAGGGAGGGCACCGGGCCGTTCTTGACGTAGAGCCAGTCGTCGTCGCCCCAATAGGCCTCCTGGATCGAGGTTTCGCGCCCCAGCACGCAGCGGCGTTCCTGGGTGGTCGGGCGGCCACCGAGATGGACGAGGTAGGTCTTGCCCTCGGGGGTCTCGACGATATCGCCGTGGCCGCCGCGCTGGATGGCCGCCAGCGGCGCATCCTTGGAGGTGAGGATATGCTTGTCGGGATGGGTCTCGTAGGGTCCATCGAGATTGCGCGAGCGCGCGAAGGTGCAGGCATGGTCATAGGCCGTGCCGCCCTCGGCGGTCAGCAGATAGTACCAGGCCTGGCCATCCTTACCCTGGCGTTTGTAGATATGCGGGCCTTCAACGAGCTTGAGATCGGTGCCCTTGTAGATGTTCTTGACCGGCCCCACGAGCTTGCCGGCAGCGGGATCGAATTCCTGCAGCGCGATGCCGGCGAACTTGAGCGGGCGGGTCCTATGGTCCCATAGCATGTTGACGAACCATTTCCGGCCGTCATCATCGTGGAAGAGGCTGGGGTCGAAGCCCGAGGAATTGACATAGACCGGGTCGGACCAGGGCCCCTCGATCGTGTCGGACCAGACGATGTAGTTGTGCGCGTCCTTGAAGGAGCCATCCTTGCGCTTGACGTCGGTATAGACGAGCCAGAACTTTTCCCCGTCATGCGTCAGGCACGGCGCCCAGACGCCGCAACTGTCGGGATCGCCGCGCATGTCGAGCTGGGTCTTGCGCGTCAGCGGCCTCGTGATCAGCTCCCAGTTGGCGAGGTCCCTCGAATGGTGGATTTGCACACCCGGGAACCACTCGAAGGTCGAGGTCGCGATGTAATAGTCCTCGCCGACGCGCAGGATGGATGGATCGGGGTTGAAGCCGGGCAATATCGGATTGGTCAGTTGTGCCATGAGGTCCTCCTATGCGACCAACCGGCCGCCAGATGCGTTATTACGGTCGAAAATTGATGCCAGGATGGCTTGAGGCCGGTCCGACACCGTGCCAGCCTCCGGAAAAATGAAGGTGTCGCGCCCCGCGTGAGGGGTGAACACAGAAAGAAGCGTGCCGCTTGGACCACCAGATCCGCGAGATTTCCTACTGGAGGAACGTTCGATCCAAGATGCGACTGCAGCCCTTCGTGCATGCGGTCGAATCCAGTGCCGTTCCCATCGCCATTGCCGATCCCTATGAGCCCGATTGCCCTCTGGTCTTCGTCAATGACGCTTTCCTCAAGCTCGTCGGCTATAGCGAGGACGAGGTGCTGGGGCGCAATTGCCGGTTCCTGCAGGGGCCCGAGACCCGTGACGCGGACCGCAAGGCGCTCAGGGAAGCGATCCGCACGCGGGCCACGATCAGCCACGAAATCCTCAACTACCGCAAGGATGGCTCGACCTTCTGGAACGAGCTCCACATGGCGCCGATGCTCGACGATCGCGGCGACCTGCTCTACTTCATCGCCACCCAGGTGGACGTGACCGATCGCGTCAACCGCCAGGACGATCTCAAACACGCCCTCGACGTCAAGACCGAGGCGCTGCGCGACCAGGCCGAGCGGACCCACCACATGGCCCGGGAAATGACGCACCGGGTGCGCAACTCTCTCGCCCTGATCCAGGCGATGCTGCGCATGCAGCTTTCGAGCCTCACCGACGACACCGCCCGCAACGCGCTGGTAGGGGCGCTCAGCCGCATCCAGGCCATCGTCGAGATCCAGCGCATCATCGAGCATGCCGATATCGATGCCAAGGTCGAGATCGGCGACATCATCGGGTCGATCTGCGAAAAGCTCGATCATATCAGCCGCGCCAATGTCGCCGCCTCGTCCGACTCCATCGAGATCGGCGAGGAAATGGTGACGCCCATCGCGCTGATCGTGTCCGAACTGGTCACCAATGCCCAGAAACATGCCTATGGTCCGGATGAGGGTGGCATCATCGCGGTCACCGCCCGTCGCCACAAGGGCGGCATCGAGCTGGCCATCCGCGACGATGGCAGGGGCGTGCCGGAGGATTTCGACCCGCGTGCCATCGGCGGCTTCGGCATGAAGATGCTTCTTCACGAGATCGACCACCTCGGGGCGACGTTGCGCGTCGAACGCCTGAACAAGGGAACGGCTTTCATCGTCGATATTCCGGCTCGGGATGGGGAATAGGGCAGGGCCCAGCCCACCCGCCGCCTCCCTTCTCCCCTTGTGGGAGAAGGTGGCGCGCAGCGCCGGATGAGGGGTCTGCGATGGTGGAAAGACCCCCTCACCCGCCCTTCGGGCACCCTCTCCCACAGGGGGAGAGGGGTAGGGGTTTCGAACTTAAACGAAACGGTTGACCAGGTTTTCCAGGTATTCCTGGCGACCGGACCGCGGCTGGGGATTGATGCCGTCCTTGTCGACGCGGGCAGCGATATCGGCGAGGCTTAGCTTGCCGCCGAGGATGTCCTTGCCCAGGCCATTGTCCCAGCCCGCATAGCGGTCATCGAGCAGCTTGTCGAATTCGCCGTCGGCGATCAGCGCGGCAGCGCCCTTGAGCCCACGCGCCAGCGTGTCGAGGCCCAGGATGTGGCCGTGCAGCAGGTCTGCCGGGTCGAGCGACTGGCGACGGACCTTGGCGTCGAAGTTGAAGCCACCCTGGCCCAGGCCGCCCTGCTTGAGGATGTAGTAGAAGGCCAGCGCCATTTCCCCGGCATTGTTGGGGAAGTGGTCGGTATCCCAGCCCGACTGCAGGTCGTTGCGGTTGGCATCGACCGAGCCGAGCATGCCGAGCGAGGAGGCGACCGCCAGTTCGTGCTCGAAGGAGTGACCGGCGAGGAAGGCATGGCCGACCTCGATATTGCACTTCACCTTCTTTTCGAGGCCGTACTTCTGCAAGAAGCCATAGACCGTGGCGACGTCGAAATCGTACTGGTGCTTGCTCGGTTCCTGCGGCTTGGGTTCGATCAGGATCTGGCCCTTGAAGCCGATCTTTTCGGCGTGCTCGATGACGAGGTGCAGGAAGCGGGCCATCTGGTCCTGTTCCTGGCCGATCTTGGTGTTGAGCAGGGTTTCGTAGCCTTCGCGACCACCCCAGAGCACATAGTTCTCGCCGCCCAGTTCATTGGTCAGCTCGAGCACGGCCTTCACCTGGCCGGCTGCATAGGCGAAGACTTCCGGATCGGGATTGGTGGCGGCGCCCGCCATGTAGCGGCGGTTGGAGAAGAGGTTGGCCGTGCCCCAGAGCAGCTTCTTGCCGGTCTCCTGCATCTTGCCGGCAATGATGTCGCCGATGACGCGCAGGTTCTTGTTGCTCTCGGCGAGCGTTGCGCCTTCGGGCGACACGTCGACGTCGTGGAAGGCGAAGAAGGGCACGTCGATCAGGTTGAAGAATTCGAACGCGACGTCGGCCTTGAGCTTGGCGCCTTCAATTCCCTTGTCGAACCAGGGGCGATCGAAGGTGCGGCCGCCGAACGGGTCGCCGCCTTCCTGGGCCAGGGTGTGCCAATAGGCGATGGCTGGGCGGATATGGTCTTCCATGCGCTTGCCGGCGACCATTTCGTCCTTGTTGTAGTGGCGATAGGCCAGCGCGTTGCGGCTTTCCGGGCCTTCAAACTTGACCTGGGAAAGGCCCTTGAAAAAATCAGTCACGAACGTGCCTCCTCGATGGCGGGGTAGAGCGCACGATAGTGCGCATATTGATCGGTATAGGCGGCCGACAGCTTGGTGTCGGGCGCGATGGTGGTCTTGATGGGCGGCATGGACATGACATCCGCAGGGTTCGCGCCGGTGGCGGCACAGAGACCGAGCCGGGCCGCGCCGAGCGCGCCGCCGAAATCGCCGTCCTCGGGGAGGGCGATTTCCATGTCGAGATTGGTGGCGAGCATTTTGAGCCACAGCGCCGATTTGGAGCCGCCCCCAACCGCCAGGAGGCGATTGATGCTGGTGCCGGCATCGGCCAGGACGCGCTGGCAATCGCGCATGGCAAAGGTGACGCCTTCCATCACGGCCTGGGCCATCTGGGCGGTGTCGGTGGACTGGCTGAGGCCGGTGAAAGAGCCGCGGGCCGCCGCGTTGTTGTGCGGGGTGCGCTCGCCTGAAAGATAAGGCAGGAAGATCGCTTCGCCCGGACCCTTGAACTGCCTTTCAGCTTCGCCCGAAAGCTCGGCCTGCTTCTTGCCGGTGATGCGCGAAAGCCAGTTGAGCGAATCGGTTGCCGAAAGGATCACGCCCATCTGGTGCCAGGTATCGGGGATGGCATGGCAGAAGGCATGCACTGCGCCCTCGGTGTTGGGGCTGAACGTCTCGTTGGAAACAAAGAGCACACCCGAGGTACCAAGCGAGACGAAGCCTTCGCCGGGCCGGATCGCGCCAATACCGCAGGCTGCGGCCGCATTGTCACCTGCGCCCCCGGCAACGGCAACCGGGCCGCTCATGCCCCAGCGCGCGACAAATTCTGGCTTGAGCTGGGCCGAGACCGCCGAGCCCTCGACGAGGCGCGGCATGTGGTCCCTTGTCAGCCCGGTGACGCCGAGCAGCTGGTCGGACCAGTCGCGGGTGGCGACGTCGAGCCAGAGCGTACCCGATGCGTCGGACATGTCCTCGACATGTTCGCCGGTCAGCAGCAGGCGGACATAGGCCTTGGGCAGCAGGACCTTGCGGATCCGTGCGTAGATGTCCGGCTCGTGCCTGCGCACCCAGGCGACTTTCGGCGCCGTGAAGCCGGGCATGGCGATATTGCCGGCGAGCTGCCGCAGGCTGGGAAGCGCAGCTTCCATTTCGGCGCATTCGGCCGCGGAGCGGCCATCATTCCAGAGAATGCAGGGACGGAGCACATCGTCGTTCTCGCCCAGAAGCGTTGCGCCGTGCATGTGTCCGGAAAGACCGATACCCCTGACCGCGGCGAGAGCCTTGGCATGCGAGAGCTTGAGCGCATCAATCGCGCCAAGCGTTGCGGTCCACCAGTCGGCAGGGTTCTGCTCGGACCAGCCCGGCTGCGGGCGCACCGGCTCCACGGCGGGCGCGGATGCCTCGCCGATGGCCTTGCCGTTCTCGTCGATCAGCAGCGCCTTGACGCCCGAAGTGCCGATATCAATGCCGAGGAAGGTCATGAGGCACGTACCTCAGACGGGGTCGCATAAAACATTCCTGGTCCTCCCTTGGCCCCTTAGGGCCGCGCCGCTTTTGGAATGGGCGCCTCTTAGCGCAGATTGTCGCGCAGGAAAATGCCAATTTCAATGGGGTCGGTGACGACGCTGCGCGCCGTCCCCAGGGCCAGGCCCCGGACGGCCGATATCGCCTCGCGAATTTCTCCGTCCGGATTCTGGTCCAGCACCACGTCGATCGCTCCACTCCGCAGCCCTTTGCGCGTCGGTGAAGTCAATTCATGGGCGATGACGCGAATGCTGCCGCCCCGGCCGGAAGCCTCCAATGCCTCGACCAGGCCGGCATTGCCGGCGCCGAGATTGTAGAGGCCCCCGATATCGGGATGATCCGTCAATAGCCGGGCGGTGAGGGCCGCTGTCTCCTTACGCTCGTCATGACCTTCCACGGGTCCGATAATGGTCAGGGCCGGGAATTCCGCTGCCAGCCCAGTGCGGAAGCCATCGAGCCGCTCGGCGTGGTCGCGCAGGTGCAGCGAGCCGGCGATCACGCCGACCTTGCCGCCTTGCGGCAGGAAACGGCCGATCAGCGACGCGGCGGTGCGGCCGGCGGCAACATTGTCGATGCCGATGAAGTGGCGTCGGGCCGATTGCGGCAGGTCGGACACCAGCGTCATGACCGCGATGCCGCGCCGGTGCGCCGCCTCGATGGCCATGAGCACCTCTGCCTCGTCGCTCGAAACGATGACGGCGCAGTCGCACTGGCGGGGATCGAGCGCATTGAGACCGCTGGCCAGCGCAGCAGTATCGAGCGCCCGGATCCGCTGCACCGAAAGATGCATGCGATCGCCCAGTGCGGGCATGGTTCGCCGTGTCACCGCGTCGGCCAGGCTGTCCATGAATTCGTTGGAGCCGTCGGGAATGAAGAACACCACGCTGAGATCGCGGGCGCGGGCCATCAGCGAGGCATTGAGATCACGAGAGAAACCGAGTTCGGCGATGGCGTCGGCAACCTTCTGGGCGGTTGCCGCCCGTACGCCGGGACGCCCGTTGAGCACGCGGTCCACGGTGGCCAGCGACACGCCCGCCGCACGCGCCACGTCGTGAACCGTTGCCCGGCGCCGCATCGTTTCTTCCGTCAAACCCAGTCCCCTCGAAGCGCCCGGTATCGGCTGGCGTTCACACTCCCTAGCGGCCGATCAAAGGTCAAGTGTGACGTTGCGGGAGGCGGCCAAAAAGGGCTAAAGCTCCGCGCGCAACAGGGTTGGGGAATAGTACAGTGGCAATCACGGTCTCGAGCTTCGGCGAATTCAACGGACAGCGCGTCGACCAGTTTCGCCTCGTCAGCGACAGCGGCGTCAGCGTCGACATCATCGGCTATGGTGTGGTCGTGCGGGACTGGCGCGTGCCGGTGGCCGGCGGGGAGCGCTCGGTGGTGTTGGGGTTCGACCAGTTCGACGCCTATCCCGAACACAGCCCGCATTTCGGCTCGCTGGCCGGGCGCGTTGCCAATCGCATCAAGGATGCCAGTTTCACGCTCGATGGCGTCACCTACACCTTGCCCGCCAATGAAGGCACGCTGCAGCTTCACGGCGGGCCGGAGGGCCTCGGTCGCCAGGTCTGGCAGGGTCAGGCCGACAGCGCCAACAACGCCGTGCGCTTCACCCATTTCTCGCCCGACGGCGCCATGGGCTATCCGGGCAATGTGAATTTTGCCGCCACCTACACGCTAACCGGCAACCGCCTGCGGCTCGAGCTAAGCGCCACCACCGACCGCGCGACGCCGATCAGCCTTGTCCAGCACCAGTATTTCAACCTCGGCACGACCGACACCGTTCTCGATCATGAGATTCAGGTCAATTCGTCGGCCTATACCGAGCTCGGCCCCGATCTTTGTCCGAGCGGAGCCATCCTGCCCTCGAAGGGCACGATCTACGACCTGCGTCAGCCGCGCGTGATGCGCGATGCGCAGGGCAAGCCGGTCGACTACGACATCGGCCTCGTTCTCGACACCGGGCGCAAGCATTCCGATCCGATCGCCACCGTCACCTCGCCCGATCGCGACCTGACCCTCAAGCTCTGGAGCGATCGTCCGGGCCTGCAGGTCTATAACGGCGTCTGGACCGATGTGGCGGCGCCAGGTCTGGGGGGCAAGAGCTACGGCAAACATGCGGGCTTCTGCCTTGAAGATCAGAGCCTGGCCGATGCGGTCCACAACCCGCATTTCCCTAGCGTGATCACCACGCCCGATCGTCCCTACAGCCATTGGTGCGAGTTCGAGATCGCGTGACCCCAAAACGTTAGCAATGTGCTAGCCGATTGCCGGCAGACGCTAATCGAGACGCATGATCTCCTGACAAAGTTCGACATGTGACGACGAAAAACTGCTTTCGTGCTAAAACGGAGGCAGCGTTGGAGAGGCCCTTATGGACAAGACGGAACGCCTGTTTTCCATCATGGACGCCCTGCGGCGCCACCGCCGGCCAATCACTGCAGCCGCCTTGGCGGAGGAACAGGGCGTTTCGGTCCGCACGCTTTACCGCGACATCCAGACGCTTATCGGTCTCGGCGCACCGATCGATGGCGAAGCGGGGATCGGCTATATGCTGAAACCAGGATTTTTCCTTCCGCCACTTATGTTTAGCCCGGAAGAGCTGGAAGCCCTGGTGCTCGGCGCGCGCTGGGTGGAGACGCAACCGGACGATGGTTTGGGCGCCGCGGCCCGCAATGCGCTGGCCAAGATCGCCACCGCCTCGCCCGAAGATCTGCGCGACCGGATCAGCGATACCGCGCTCTGGCCGGTCGCCATCTGGGGCCAGCGCAAACCCATTCCCGTGCTTGGCGACATCCGCCTCGCCATGCGCCAGGAGAAGGCCGTCCGCATCGACTATGCCGACGAGCAGGGACGTCCCACGAGCCGCACAATCTGGCCGGTTGGGCTGGCATTTTATGAGGGAAAACAAACCATTGCGGCCTGGTGCCTGCTGCGCCAGAGCTTCCGCAACTTCCGCACCGACCGCATCGTGTGTCTCACCGTCACCGAAGAGCGCTATGGCAAGCGCCGAGCGACGCTGGAACGCGAATGGCGCGAAAGTTGGAAGCACGACCGTCGCCATGAAGCGGAACAGCCGGACTAACGCATTCTGGCGTATAAGCTTTCCGGCCTGACCGCGTCGTCGAGACGGAAGCGGTGATCGGCGGGTGGATGGGCGCGCTGCCCGCATTCGAGCCGCGGGCAGATCCGGCACCCGACCCCGATCGGCACGACCTGCTGGTCGGTCGCAAGGTCCATGCCGTCGGAATAGATCATCTCCCGCGCGTGATGAATGTCGCAGCCAAGCCCTACCGAAAGGTAGCGCCGGGGCGCGTTGTAGCGGTAATCGCCCTTGGTGATGGTTCGCGCGATGCAGAAAAACCGTTGTCCATCGGGCATTTGGCTGACCTGAACATTGATCCGCTCGGGCGCGAGGAATGCCGCATAGATATTCCAGCGGGGACAGGCGCCGGAATGACGCGGGATGTGGATGCCCGAGAGCGAGAAGCGCTTGGAAATATTGCCCGCGATGTCGGTGCGTACCAGGTGCAGCGGAATGCCGGATGCTCCCTTGCGCTGCAGCGTGGTCATGCGATGGCAGACCTGTTCGAAACTGGCGCCAAAACGCCGGCCCAGCCGCTCGATGTCATAGCGATAATCGCGGCAGGCCCTCAGGAATGGCGCATAGGGCATGATCAGGGCGGCCGCGAAATAAGCCGAGAGCACGTTGCGGGCGAGGGCAGGGGCGTCACCCTCCGGCAAGCCGGACGCGGCTATGATTTGGGCGATCTCGTTCTCCGCCACCAGCTGACCAACCTGCTGTGCGAGAAGGAAATTCGCGCTCTCGGCCGGCAGCAGGTCAGACACCAGCAGCTGTCGACGTGCAGTGTCGAGCTGGCGCGCGATGCCGTGGGGAAGGGAGGACAGGACGACTTCGAGCCCCAGGACATTGAAAAGATAGGTGCGAAGACCGGTATCGAAACTGTCGCCGGAGATGTCGATGTCGGCGCGTATCCGTTCGGCGGCATTCTCAACCGCGGGAAAATGATTGGCGTTTTCCTGCAGGAAATCAGAAATCGCATCGGTGGCGAGGTGGAAGGGTTCGCCCGATGACGGGACACTCGCGGAGGCTTGGCCGGTGGCGAGGCCGCGATAGCGATCATAAAGCCTGAGCACCGCGCGTGCCGCCGCGGGATTGGACTGGGCCAGGTCGCGAATCTCGAGATTGGTGAGATCGCTATCGGCAAAGATGTCGTCGCCGAAGGCCTCCATGAGATCGCCGGCGAGCCGTCCCTCGTCGCCATCAACCAGCTCGCCGGGCTCGACGCCGAAATAGCCAGTGATGGAAAAAAGCAGCGGCACCGTCACCTTGCGGCGATTGTGCTCGATGAGGTTGAGGTAGCTGGCAGAGATACCCAGCGCCTGTGCGAGATCGGCCTGACTGAGGTGCCGCTGGCGCCTCAGACGTTTGATCCGCCCGCCGACCTGACTTTCAGTCCCCAGCATCACCCCTCCAATTTACAGGAATTTACACATTGCCCCGGTCTGATTGACAGAGCATTGACAGCTTTACCGCCGGTTTCTTCGCTATTTCTTGCATGTCGAACGTTCTTGTCAAATATTTACAGCATAGCGAGGAGAAATAGAATGTCACCGACGACGAACCAGCGCGACGAGTACATCACCATCATCGCACCGACCGCGAATGAGGCCATGGCGCAGTTCAAGGTGCGAGGCCTCGGCGAGCAGGGTTATGCCATCGCCGGCCGGATCGGCCGACATCAGTTCACGCTGGTGAGCGGCGAGGAAGGGCAGGAGCTGTTTTCCGGCGCAGGCATGATCGCCGCGACTTTTTGCAGAACCGTAGCGGTGTAAAGCCGCCCGGGGCCCATCCCGCTGGCGGAAAGCCGGCCCAGCCTCGGGTTTTCATCGCTAAATTGGTCCACTGGACCAATTTTGCGGCAAGCCGCCGTTCTGAAGTTCCACGTGAATCAATTTTACCGACCGCTTCAGCGGATCGGCAGCGCCATGTCCAAATGAGGAGAACGACATGCTCGACAAACCCACGCAGACCGAGATTTTTCCGGCCCCCGACTATGCACCGGACCGGTGGCGCGGCATTGCACGCACCTATTCGCCGGCCGATGTGCGCCGGCTGGCAGGCTCGCTGCCGATCCGCCATTCACTGGCGGAAAATGGCGCACAGAAGCTCTGGCAGCTGTTGCAAACGGAGGCATTTGTGCCGACGCTGGGCACGTTTACCGGCAATCAGGCGGTGCAGCAGGTCAAAGCAGGCCTCAAGGCCATCTATCTCTCGGGCTGGCAGGTGGCGGCCGACGCCAATTCGTCCGGCAACATGTATCCGGACCAGTCGCTTTACCCTGTGGACAGCGTTCCTGCGGTGGTCAAGCGTATCAACAAGGCTCTTCAGCGCGCGGACCAGATCCAGACGATGGAGAGGCTCGACGGCGCTGCAACGACGGACCTCGACTTCTTCGTGCCCATCATCGCCGACGCGGAAGCCGGTTTTGGCGGCGCGCTCAATGTCTTCGAGTTGATGAAGGCCATGATCGAGGCTGGTGCTGCGGCCGTTCATTTCGAGGACCAGCTGGCCTCGGAGAAGAAATGCGGCCACCTGGGTGGCAAGGTTCTCGTGCCCACCAGTCAATTCGTGCGCACGCTCAACGCGGCACGGCTGGCCGCTGACGTCATGGGCGTCCCGACGCTGATCATGGCGCGCACCGATGCCGAGGCTGCACGACTGATCACGTCCGACATCGACGACTACGACAAGCCGTTCGTCACGGGCGAGCGTACGGCCGAAGGGTTCTATCGGCTCAAGGGCGGACTGGACTGCGCCATCGCAAGGGGTCTGGCCTACGCCCCTTACGCGGATCTCATCTGGTGCGAAACCTCGACGCCGGATCTTGATGAGGCACGCCGTTTCGCCGAGGCGATCCGCCGGGAGTTTCCCGATCAGATGCTGGCCTATAACTGCTCACCCAGTTTCAACTGGGCCAAGCATATGGGGGAGGCCGAAATGTCCAAATTCCAGGGGGAATTGGGGGCAATGGGCTACAAATACCAGTTCATCACCCTCGCCGGATTTCACAATCTCAGCCTCACGACCTTCGATTTGGCGCGCAGCTACAAGGCAGACGGCATGGCGGGCTATTCCAAACTGCAGCAGGCCGAATTTGCGGCAGAGGCGCATGGATTTTCTGCCGTGCGCCACCAGCGCGAAGTGGGCACCGGCTATTTCGATGCCGTGTCGATGACCATCAGCGAAGGCCGGAGCGCCACCACCGCGATGGCGGAGTCCACCGAGACGGCCCAGTTCCACTAAGCGGACGCGTGGAGTGGCCATGCCGCCCCACGATTCACGTGAAACACTTATCCACAGGCTAGCGGATGGAGACCAGGCCGGTGGTGAGCGCGCCCAGAGCGACGTCAATATCCAAAGCGCCGACGGTAAAGGCCGTGAGCCAGCCGAGATGGGCAGTGACGATCAGCATGGTCGCCATGACATAACGTGGCTTGCGCGTCTTGTGACGGAAAATGGCCTGGGCCAGCAGTCCGCCGACTAAGCCGAAAAAGAGGTCCAAGCCAAGCAATGTGACTTCAGGCGTCCGCCACTGACCGAAGGTCGCATAACGCTTGTCTGAGCCATAGGCGACAAATGCGACGACGCCCATGACGCCGTAAATCCACGCCACGTGTTGGGGCATGCGTTCGAGGAAGATGCCGGCGGCGATCAGCGCCATTATGACGAGGGAAGCGAAAACGCGCCACTCGGGAAAGGTCCTGCGAGGGGCGGCAACATGGGGCGCTGGTTTGCCTGCAGCGGCGCCGAGGATCTTGACGGATTTGGCTTCAAGACGCCCATCGGAGGAGAATCCGGGAACGAAACGGATTTCGTCGCCCTGGGAAGGCCGCCGCCCCGAACCGCGGAGTGCGGAAATGTGGAGAAAGACACGTTCGCCCTCATCGGTTCGGATGAAGCCGAAACCGCGCTCGTCATTCCAATCCACCAGACGACCCTGCTGCGGCACGAACGCCCCCTGTTGCAAAGGCAGTCTAGCGGCGCATTGGTAACGGGCTGGCTAACAAATCCGTTCAGAAGATGGATTGCCGCAGCGGCAGTTTCAGAGGCGCGGGAAAGCCCGTTTCCAGGTCGGACCAGAAGCGGTCGCGAAGGACTTCGGGAAACACATGGCCGCTGGGCAGGGCATGTTGCGCAAACCAGCCCGCCTCGGCGATGGACTCCCCTTCGGCCGGGTTGGCATTGGTGTCGATCTCACCCGATACGTACTCGGCAACAAACCAGAACTTGACGATGCGGCCCCAGTCGTCGACCAGTTCATCGATATAGGCCATGGCGCTTGTGCGGACCGTAATCCCAGTTTCCTCGAAGGCTTCGCGTTCGGCCGCCATGTGGAGTTCTTCGCTGCCCTCCACGCCCCCGCCGGGGCCGGCCCAGAAATCATGTCGGCCGGCTCGAAAATGGCGGACCAGGAGAATCTCGCTGTCACGGAGAGCGAGGACACCAGCTGAGATACGATGCTTCATGGGGGTCCGATCAACCGGCGCCGAAGTTGAGGCGATAGCTCAAGGCTTCGGCAATGTGGGGTCGAGCGACTTTATCGGCGCCCGCGAGATCGGCAAGGGTCTGCGCAACTTTGAGCACGCGATGGTAGGCGCGCGCGGAAAGATTGAAGCGTTCTGCCGCCTGCATAAGCAAGGTCTGGCTTTCCCGGTCCGGGGCGACAACTTGCTCGATCAGCGCCGATGGTGCGGCAGCATTGGTGATGATGTGGGGCTGATCGGCATCGGCATAGCGCTGGGCCTGACGCTCCCGCGCCATGGCCACGCGCCGGGCGACATCTGCCGAACTCTCGGCCGGCGCGGCGGGGGCAATCATGTCCACAGCCGAGACAGCAGGCACGTCTATGCGGATGTCGATGCGATCGAGGAAGGGTCCCGATACCCGGGCCTGATAATCGCTGGCGCAGGCCGCGCCCCGCTTGCAGATATGCCCCGGCGTGCCGGCCATGCCGCACTTGCAAGGGTTCATGGCGGCGACAAGCTGAAACCGGCTAGGATAGGCAACCCTGGCATTTGCCCGGGCGATGACGGTTTCCCCGCTCTCGAGCGGCTGGCGCAGACTGTCGAGCACGCTGGGTGCTGAACCTCGCAAAGTTCTGCATCTGCCTACCCGAAACTCATTGATTTCGCTATAGAATTTTGAAGGCATTTTTCGCCATACCAAAGTTCTACCTCTGGGAAGCGCAAAGTTCTGCCCCTGAAAGATTGCGTTAGGGCTAACGCTTTCTGAAGGCAACAAGAACATATCATCGTCGATAACACTTGCCCAGCATCCGCAGGGCGGTAGTGTTCGCCTGTGGAAACTGTCTGCCGCAGGGACAATCAATGACGAGCGACCAAGGGGCGGACCAGTTGGACCGGCTTGTTGCCGAGATCCGAAGCCGCATTCGCCAGTTGAGGCGTTCCAGCCTAGAAAGAGTCTGGCGCGTCATTGAGTCCGGAGAATGGGCCAGCATCGATAACGACATGCCCAGCGATATCGAGAGACCACCCGATCGCACCCTCTCCAGACTGTTGGATCAGTTGGACGGTTTAGCGACGGACCCGTCCATCGATGACGAGATCGCTGAGCGCTACCATGCCGGCGATTGGGCGCTGGACGCCGAATATCAGGTGATGAGGCCACGCAAGATCCTGCGTGGCTATGCCGTGCCAGTCAGGCTAATGCCAATTCGTACGCCCGTAACGCTGAGAGCTTTCGCTTTCATCACCGTAGACGATGACAGCTTCTTGGACCGTCACTTGTTCCAGGGCATTCACTATCACTACTGCTTAGCCGACAAGAGGCACACGACGACCATGGTGTGCTGGGACACGCGTTGGGTGTCGCCCCTGGCGAAAAATGCTCCAAAAGAAGTACGCCCGCTCTTCCATGAACTTCATGCTGAAGGCGCGAAGTCCGTCCGTGCTCGTCCTGAGCGGTGGAACGATGAGAAACGCCAGTCGATCCGTAACGCTTGCGCTCCCGACCTTGGTACTTATGCGATCTCGGATTTCCGCTGCGCGTCGAACGACGCTGAACCAGTCTGGCCGAGGACGGCAAGACTGACGCCTCGGATGCCATCCACTTCCGCGCCCAAGAAGCGCAAGAGCAGGTAGCTGTCAGTTAAATGCCTCAAAAATTGCATTTAGAAGCTTGTCCATCTCCGGAAACCGTCGCCTGAGTTCCTGAGGATTAGGCTCTGCAGCTACCGCGTCAAGGAATCTCGATGTGACCAAATCTTTCGCGTCGACCTCACCTTGGTAGAGACCCATTTCTCTTTTCCAGGCAGTCCAGCGCACCGGCACGAATTCACCGCCAGGCTGCTGCAATGCCTCTCCCAGAAACATCTCGATGGCACACGCGGAACGATTCACGTCCATCGTTCTTGACCCTTCTGGCCCGAGCGTAGGGTAAGAACGGGCGAAGTCCAAATCTGGCATCGTCATGGCCTTGATGTTGGCCGGCAGTTCTATGCTGTCCAAATGAGCCTTCTCGATATGACCAGCCACGTCATTATCGAATAGAGCTATCGTGTGCTCTCGGAATCTGGCCCCGGCGAATGACTTGACCATCCGCGTGAGCGCAGAGGCGCTGCCCTCAACCTTGAAGCCTTCGAAATCCATGAACTGATAGACGTCTCGGAACTCAGGGTAGAACTGTTGAAGGGCGGCAGAGAGGATGCGAGTGTCTGTCTTGCCTTCGGTGAGGATGAGGACCCTTACAATCGGCTCGACATAATCGCTGTGGTCAAAGTCGCTGGAAAGATTGACGTCCAGGGGCAGGGACTTATCAAACGATGCTCCGATGTCCAGTTCGGTCAAATCTGTCCAGATCGATGTCGGGTGAAATATGTCAATATGCAGGGCCAGAGCCGCCATTGGATCTATCGGCTCAATGTCATTGCGATCCGACGGTTGCCCTGCTGCCCGCTGAGAAACCCATTCCTCAAACTGTATCGGCACAGCGGAGTCGGCGTAAGCTTGCTGGTCAAGCTTTAGCTCGACCCTCTTGCGAAGTTCGGCGTAGTCAGACGCTGCTCGCTCCCATAGCGTGCGGCAACGATCTGCAGTGTACCCTTGGAGATGTAGCCTTCTGCGAACCAGGTCTGCAGATGCATGAAGGTATTGGTAGGTGAGCTCGCTGTCGCCTCCGCCGATCTCATCGACGACTACTGAATGGGCCAGGTCTCCACTTAGAACATGGAAGTCGTCGCTGGAGAACAGGATCTCGCACCAGCCTTGCCAGTTGAGCTCAGTGTCACGGAAGGGAACCGCGTCTGCATAAATCTCAAATGAGCCCACGAATCGAACCTCGATGGATGCCTGACGCATTAGCGTCCAGCGTTTCCGCGAGCATTCCAAGCTGAAGTTTGAGGCGTCGAGCGAGTTGGCTGGATTACTTCCGGTACACCCAGAAGTCCCGCCGCTTGGTAGCCGCCGCCTCGACCTTCTGCCGGTCGTAGAACGTCACCTTGACCGTCTTGGCATCGAACTCTTCCTTAATGCCAACGCTGTCGAGGATAGACCTGACCTGCTTGTGGTGCAGACCATGGACCTGGCAGAGCTCGCCGGCAGTGACGTACTTGCGCCGGAACTCATCGACGCTCGCTCGAGTGATCACTGGCACAAGGCGGCGCGCAGAGGGGCTGTATTCCTCATCCTTGTCGAGCTTCTTGAGGCGCACCAGGTGCGGCACGGCGTTCTTGTTGAAGCCGATGATTTCGCGCTCGAGCTCGATGAACAAGAGTCCATCCATTGGCGGTGCGCTGGCGCGGATGAGTTCGATGCATTCGTCGACATCGAGAAGCAGGGCGTGGAAGCCGGTCTGGCCGGCGAGTCGGCCCTTCCAAGTCAGCCGCCTCTCGAAAATGAAGCGCATGATCTCGGTATTGCTGGCGAGCGAAACGTGCCGCGCGCGGGGGATACCTACTTGGCGCTTGGTCGGCGCTTCGACCTCGACGGCCCCGTCCATCAGCCGGACCAGCATCAATTCGATGTCCTCGGGCGCGTAGCGCGCCTGGCCCCAATGGTCCGGGGGCGCACCGGACGCATCTGCAAGGCCGCCGGCTTCGACGATGGCATCGAGCTGTCGTCGATCGATGCCGAGCAGTTCCATCGTCTGGGGTGCCGTCAATGCTCCCTTCAGCTTGCGTACCGTGCCTTCGATGTCGCGGGTCGAGACGACGACACGGTGATCGCGCAAACCGTCCTCGATATCCTGCAGAGCAAGACCATTTCGCTTGAGAACATTGCGCATGGTCTTGCGGTCCACACCCGAGGCTAACGATGCCGTCTGAACGGTGAGAACTTGGTTCTCCTCGATCGTGACGCCCAGCATGTCGGTGCCAATCTTCCACGGCAGCGCCTGCATGGCGTGGTCACGCACTATCTTCCGGATCGGTTCGAAGGCCGGATCAGTCACGGTCTTCTGCAGCAGGTGGAAGCCATAGCCATAGGTGTCACGGGGGCCGACGATGCCGCGTGTGCGCTTTTCGGCCAGCGTGAGACGCTGAAGCGCCGCATCGATCGCAGTGGCACCCCGCCGGGAGATGCTGAAGCCTTCTTCGGCTGCCGCGGCCCACTCAACTTCGGTCAGCCGGGAGGTCTGCACCTTGGCCGGGTGAAGCAGCGAGACGCCGAACGCCTCGCACCACTGGGCGGCGACATAGAGCGGCAGGGCATCCAGCCAGTTATCAGGATCTCGAGCACCTTCGATGCGTGCGATGATCCACTCGTCGAACCCGGATGGCTTTGATGCGAAGGCAGTGGTGGCCAGTCTGTCCATATTCGGCAGCAACGTCATCATGGCCTCGGAGAAGTCGTAAGGTTGCGAATGCCGGCGCACCGGCTTGCACTCCAGGAGTTCAGTGTGGTGCAGATGACACGCCCTGTAATGCGAGATGGTCCATTCCAATCGTAACCAGGGCCTGGCGTGCAATGGACCCTCGAACTGGTGCACGTCCTCCAGCACGCAATGCGGGCAGTAGCGAAAGAACGTGCGATTAATGCCGAGCGGCCCAAGAACTTCGCCAGCCACGTGATATTCGCGTTCGCCTTCGCTAGGCCGTGGAGTCATCGTGATCAGCTGCTTGGCATCCGCATCACCAAGGGCTGCGACCGCGCGGATGGCATCTTCGACACCATCGTTCACGTCCAGCGTCCTCACACCCATGTGCTGGAGGAGCTCCACCATATGGCGGCCGTTCATCGCGGCCAGGCGCGAGGCGAACCCAAGTCCTGTTTCTCGGGCTTGCAGTCGATGATGGTAGCGAAGCGGCCTCCGCACGAAGTGAGTGTTCATTCGGGATACTCGTCCTTGCCGGTGACGAAGTATCCCCGCGGCAACGTTTCGAAATCCTCGGCTTGGAATGGGTTCATGTCGTCGAGACCACGGGTGTTCGAATGATCGCGATATGCCTTCGCCAGATGATCCGGCAGGAGTTCCTTGTCGCCCTTCATCACGGCGATTTGGATGCCTAAAATGACGACTTCGCACATTCGACCGAACTGATGGTTGGCAGCGTGAGCAATGCGCTCAGGCATGTCCGACTTCACGAAAAGGTCGTGCTTGAGGCCCACGGCGTCGCAGTGCTTAGTGATGATCTTGACGATCAGAGCGCGGTCATTTTCGGGGTGCACGGCATCAAGTGCGAGACTGAAGTTTCTACGCTCAGTCTGGTCGTCGTGCACAATGAGACCGTTCAGCCGCGGCTTGCCGGACAGAATGAAGCTCACAGGAAACGGCACGTAGTTCATCAGACCCTTGATGGCGCTCGACACCTCCTCAGTATCGGCCCCCTTGGTCATCAAATGCTGCGTTTCGTCGATATGTACCAGGAACACCATCGAGCTCTTCAATTGCTTGGGAAGAGTGTTCCAGACCTCCGACTGACGGGCAGTGGCCTTGATCGGGTACTCAATTGCCTCGAGGATCTCCTGGCCCAGGAAGCGCAGGGTTGCCGGTCCTTGCAGAGCCACACGAACCCACGGTCTGACTATTCTGCCGTTGTGCTTGAAGGGCTGTAGCCAGGGGTGCTCCATGAGAAGGCGTTCTACCATATCGGTCTTGCCCGCACCGCTCTCTCCGGTGACGAAGAATGCGTTGCCCTTGCCACGGCGCCCGTAGCGTTGCTTGGCGGTTACGTAGTTCAGAAAACGATCGAAACTGTTGCCCAGTACCTTATCTCGAGCGGTGTCGACATACACGGCATTGAGCTTATCCAGCGCCTCACTGGCAACCTTATGCTCTGGAGACATGCGGCCGCGGATGACTTCGAAAACGTCTTCCGGCTCATTGCCTTGACCTTGATTCTCCTGATCGCTCAATCGTCGTCCCCCTGGTTGATGCTCTTGCTGGGCCGCGGGACCCAGGAGCTTTGCTGCGCCGTCGGAACCGAGCTGGCTGGTTTTCTTTGTGTCGACCGAGCAGTGCGTGCGCCCTTTACCTTTCTGGCCTTGGGCTTGGGATTCGTCTTAGCGGGTGGTGCCGGCTGCTGTTCATCGGCATCAGGTGGTTCGTCGGAAGAACTCATCTGTTCAGAGCGCTCCGGTCTGGGCCTGGTGCGCTTGCTGACGCCGATGATCTTTCCAAAGCCTGCTTCACCGCTTGGTGTAGATTCCTTGGCGATGGGGTCTTCACCGGTAGACTGCCGTACCTTGCGCCTATAGCGGGGAGTGACAACTTCGTAGTCTTTGGCCGTCAGCGAGTGACTGGGAACTCCTGCGCGCACTGCCGCCCGGCGTCCACTCAAGGTGAGTGATTCATTGGATTCGATGCGAATGGTCTGTTTCTTGCGATTTTGCTCGCGCACGAACTGGTTGATGCCTTCATTGAGTAGGAGGTGTTCTGCAAGCGTTTTCCCTTTGAAGCGACTATTGTGGGCAGGCACTTCAAGGAATTGCCCATGCATTTCGATAGGCGCGAATGCGCGCATGTGCTTCTGATAGGTCCGGGGCACGTGGACAAACACTTGTCCAAGATTCTCAGGGTCAATCACCAGGTCGACCTTGGCGCTCGAACCGAGCTTCTTCAACAACTCACTAAGGGGGTCGGATCTGTAGGAGATGTCGAGATAAAGCACGCCCTGCTTGTCAAGGCTTACATCGGGGTGCCTAAAGCCGAACGCGTAAAGACGCTGCGCATCGGTCACCTGTGCTGGTGAGTATTCGGCCGTATCTCTTTCCCATGCGGCTCGTGGGGTGAGGCGACGAAGTCCTCGATGAGGTTTGTTGTGATAGACATCGACGATAAACTTAATGACGGCCTTACGGAATTCCTCAACTGTTAGGCTGGCATACTCCTCTGCAGTATAGTCGGCTTTCGCGACCGAATTGCTAAAAGTCTGACCGGTGAAAAAGCGACAAACGCGCCTAAGATATCGAAAGAAGGCCTCGATATGACCGCGTTGACGAGGATCCGGATCAGGTCGCGTGAATTCGATGCCGCAGTGCATCGCGGCATCCCTGAATTCACCCATGAAGACTGAACCTCCATCGGTAAACAGGCCATCCGGGCGACCATGCATCTCCCACGGATCTTGCGCCCCCGCGTATTTGGCGAGCGCTGTCTTGTCCTGAGTGATGGTGCGAAGGGCCGCCTTGGCAGCCGGCGTAGAGGGGGCGGTTTCCGATACGTTGATGCCGACGATGCAGCGCGTCTTGACGTCAATAGCTGCGGTGACGATGCAGCGCACGCGCTTCACCGCAGCGCGCTGCTGTTCGTTCATGTTCTCCCATGTGCCGGCGTCAACCGCCAAGGTTTGTAGGTCGACTTCCCAGTCGTCCATTTCCACGCGCTCGAAGGGCAGGTCGACCTCGACGCCTCTTCCTACCATGAGGTATTTGCGCATGGTCCGATCTTTGCCGTATCGCCCCATCTCGACGTAAAACGGCTCGAGTTTGGCAATGCGACGGTCGACGGTGCTTTGGCTGACGAGTTTCAGCGGCTCCTTCCGCCGCTTGCGTAATTTGTGAATCTCAATTTCGACGAGGTCGAGAATGTCGCGGCGGGTCGGCTGCGAGCGATCGGCATAGTGGAGCACGCACTTGTCGATGATGCGCGAGTACTCAGTGTCCAACTGCTTGCGATTTCCGCAGCGATAATACCGGGGGGCGAACGCGGCCATACGGTCACCGGCCCGTTCATAAAGGCGCAGCCAGTTCCGTAACGTGCTTGGGCTTGGGTGGTCGAAGGGCTTGCGTTCCTTGACGTCTTCGCCGTTGTCGTCATAGCCGACCACGACAGGCCGACCAGCGGGACGAGGTTCGGAGAAGCGGCGCAGGTACCAGCGATTGATCTCGGCCTTAAACGTGTCGATGAAGGTCTTGAGGTCTTTCGGCGTAATGTTCGGGCGGAAGCCGGAACTTGGCGAAGTTCGAGCTTCGTGGAAGCACCTGCACCATTCCAACTTCCACAAAACGCTTCGCGCATCATCTTCTGAAAGGGCCAGGAGGTCTGAGCTGTCATTTCGGGCCCGAAGCTCATCGAGGGCCTTGGCGAAATATTTCGGCTCTACCTTAAAATTCTTGCGCCGCTGCTGCTCGGCGATCTGCGCGTCTGTAATCCTTCGATAGCTGTGCTGCAGCAACCCATCGACCGCGAGTTGCAACTGATGATCGCCGTTCTCGTCCTTACGGACATAGCGATACGTAGCGGGTCCGATAAGGATACGATCGTATCGCCCGAAGACGTTCTTCTTTGGAGTATTAGCGCTCAATTTCTCGATCTCGACCTTTGTCGATAACTTGGATCGACGCTGGAGTGCGACAGATTAATGAGGATGGGTTCAGCCGTCCCCATTTGTTCAATTGGTGAAAAGATTGCGAAGAATGGCGTCGCGGCTCAGCCGATGATCCTCGGGAAGGATAAGCTTACCCGTTTTGATGAGCGCCATCGCAGCCCGGCTTCCCCGCACGCCGTCACCGAGCATCGCATCGCAATCTCCGACTCGCACTTGTCGTGGCCCAGTCTTTAACGATGCAATCAGCGCCTGCTGAGCTTCGTAGTCGTGATCCTTGGCTGCAGAGAGAATCCGTGCCGCATTCCAGACTTGTGTCCGATTGATGTCAGCCTCGGACAAGGTGCGGTAGTCATGAGCGAAATGATCGCCAACCTGATCGGCCGCCGCCTGCAAAAGAGCGATGAACTCGGTCGACTGGTCAGCTTCGTATTTGACCGAAAACGCCGTGCGTCTCCCACTTCGCCAAGTGACCAAGATGTCCATGAAGTGCGTGACGATTCTGCCATCGAATCGAAACTGTGGCAGCTTTTGTTGCTCACGCAATTCATGCACGTCCGGATGCGCCATGAGCACCATCATGCACTTGGCCTCGAGACTGCTCTCGAACACCACCTTGCGCCGATGATACGGATCCTGCTTGAAGCCGGTCTGTGACCCTCTCTTCCGCGAGGGAATCTGACGGTCAGCGACACTGTTACCGTAGGTAACGACTCGGTCAACTCGCGGGGCCACACGAGCATCAGGCTATCGAGCGCTCCGCTCCGGTGGTCGGGATGCGCTTCTCCGAGAGCATGGGCAGGCCGGCGCGCAAGTTAGCCTCCGCCTCGAAATAAAGATGATCGTCGAAGTAACTCATCGAATTCTCCATCCGGTAATGCCGGATCCCTGCGACGCAGAGACGACGGCGGCCCATAGGTCGATGACCTTGGGCAGACAAGAGGATGCGGATGGATGGGTGTTGAGCCGGCGCTACGCCTGGACGTGAAGTAGCCCATTGGCGTGCACTGCTGCACCGCGGTCCTGCCGCGCGCCGATAGGCGATATGAGGAGAATCTGGCTCATCAGGCCTCCTTACGGGAGAAGCGATCGCCGTCTGTAAACGGCGACCCTGCGATTTAATTTAAACTCAGCCTACTGGGGCAGGATGAAGTTCTGGCGGCTCCCGCCGGTTGGGAACAAGATCACACCTTCATCCAGCTTGGGCTGCCCCATCTGCGCCTGGCGCTCGGCATCGAGTTGCACGGAGCGTGCGATCGAGACGAGGGCGCGATTGGCTGCGTGCTCAAAGCTCTCTTGGCCGAGTTCGTCATGCACACGGACAAGGCGTGTCAGGACGCGAATAAGAAGGTCATCCATTCTGTGAGCCCTCCGCGGTTGCCGGCCAGACCCGGGGCGCTTTGACGCTCGCCAGAACCTCCAAGAACTGGGCGCCATTGAGCTGGCGCTGTGCCATGAGTTCCTCTGCAACGGCGACGATCTTGTCGGCATGTTCCCGGACCAGAGCCAAGGTGCGCGCGTAGAGCTCACGGAGCTCGGCTTCCACGGCCGCTGCGACACGTGTGTTAATTGCCAACACGTGAAGCATTTCCGAGGTACCGCCTTGATAAAGGAACCGCTCGCCAAGGCCTCCACTGACATGAAGCATACCTACAAGGCGCGTCGCCACGGCTAAGTCGCTATCGTCAGTTCCGCCAGCGCCCATGCTTGGATCGCCGAGAATGACCTCCTCGGCGGCACGGCCACCCAGCGTTCTCAGCACCATCTTCTCGATGTCCTGACGGCGTGGAGAGTAGCTATTGGACTCTGTGAGGATATATCCACCGGTGTTGCCGCGCTGCACGATGCTGATCACCGACACTTCACCCAAGTCGAGAACGTGAGAAAGAACTGCATGGCCGGCTTCGTGAGTGGCCACCCGTTCGACCAGATCCGGATCGCGATGTTCTGATGGGGCGATGGCATTAACGAGGTCGAGCATCTCCATCGAGCGCTTCTGCTGTCGGGCGGTCCGTCGAGCATTTTTCACGTAGTCGACGACCATGGCACCGCTCGAACCAAGCGCGAGGCGAGCTGCGCCCGTCAAGTCGTGCCCTGAGAGATCCTGGCGTAGGTGCTGACGGAGGATACCGGCAAGGTCCTGCTCCTTTGGAGGATCGATGGTGATAACTTTACCGAAGCGGCCGGGACGTAATAGGGCAGGATCGAGTCGAGAACTATGGTTGGTAGCGCCAACCAGGATAATGCCTTCGGTCTGACCGGCGACGGCACCATCGAGGAGCGTCAGGATACGCGCGATCAGCACGTTCCAGTAGTCGGCGTTGCGGGAGTCGAGGTTAGAGCGCGAGGGCAGGGCGTCGATCTCGTCCAAGAACAGGATGCACGGCGCTTGCGCTCGGGCTTGAGCGAAAATGGCGTCCACGCGTTTGACAATAGCATCCAGGTAACCGCTGGCTTCAGCAAACCAGGCACCGACAGAGGTCGCAATCAGTGGCACGCCCGCCGTTTTCGCGAGCGACCGCATCATCGATGTTTTGCCCAATCCAGGAAGGCTCGACAGCACCACCGCTGCCGAGAGCGATGACCAAGGCACTTCTCCCCGGCGCCAGGAATCGAGGTCATGGACGAGGTCCAGCGCCCAGGTCATGGCGTCGCCGTAGCCATAGAGGTCCGCAAGAGCCGGCACATCGTCATCCGGTGCCCCACGCTTACGCTCGACGGTCTTGAGAAGGCGATCGACGCATTCTGCCGCAGTGGAGCCGCGACGGATGCAGGAGGTCAGCTCCTCAAAACTCAGGCCGGCGCCGAGACGGGGAGGGACGTCGATCGGGAGCTTACCAGTGACGGCCTTGATGGCTTTGGCAAGCAGTTCTGGGGACGGTGGCTTGAGCGAAATGGAATGATCGGCGCAGTTGAGTAAAGCATCTGGCAGAAAGCTATTATTGTGACTCATGCCAAAAACCCGCCCGCCGCTCGAGAGCGCCTGGAGCAATCGAAGATTGGCGTCTTCTGAACGGCCACGCGCCGGGAGGGAGCGGAGCGCATATTCGTCCCACTCACCAAGGTTTTTGATTTCGCGGCAGAGTGAGGGGCCCCAGTCTTCACCCGGGATCTGTACAACCAGAGCAAACGCTTCCCGGTTGATCACTTCGCGCAACTCGGTCTTGGTGAAAGCTTGCTCGACCATCAGTTTGGGCAGCGCCTCGGAGGCGTCGAGAAGATGGTCCTTGCCGAGCGGCTTCCGCTTGGGAGGCTTGACGCGACCTTTGTCGTCGATGATGACGTCTGCCCAGCTATCGTCGTTTTCAATATTTGCCATTGTTGTCTCTGCTGCCGGCGGACAAGCGCGTTTGAGCGCCGATCGTTCAACCGGTTCTGATCGCCTCAAAGGCGAGATTTCGGGATTACGTGAGGGCGCTCAGAAGCGCCGTATGACCGAGCCGGATATCGAAGCAGAGAAGGTGAGACGAGGATACACGTCGGTTGCAGCAGAGCTGCTCCGTGTCGGTAGGTCAGCAATGAACGCCTGATGCGCCATAGCGAAAATCCTCAACATCAGTGAACGAATAGAGAACGTTTGATCGAGATGTCAAGGTCCTCATTCATTCGCCGCAACCAGCGGTCATGCGAATATGATATCAATGACATCACATATGCAATAGCCGAATCGATAAAATGTGATATTTGTGGCATCATTATCGGAGCAGGTGATGCTGATAGCCAGTTGGGATGAGATAGAGGCCGACCTCAAGCTCGGGGTCTTCCTGATGACGGTAGCGGCGCAGTCGCTGATCGGAGACCGCAAGCCAGAGGCTCTTGCGTTCGGCACCGCGGCTCTGGGTGAAGCGCTCGACAATGGTCAGGCAGCAAACGCCCAGGCATATGAGCTTGACGATCTCAGGGACTTCAATGTGTCCAAGACGCAGTTTTGGAAAGTCGCTCGGATCTGCTTTGAGTTTGTGCAGGATAAGTCCCCACTCGATAAGCTCGACGTCGGCGACCTGCAGGGCGACACGCTAAACTGGATGACCTATTTCCAATCGGCGATACCGCACGATGAATATGGTACCGGCCTCGGGACTCATTCAAACCGATTTCGTGAGCACGCTAACAAAGGCGCCGAATATCCATTACCGGGCCTTCATCTTGCCGCTTCGGCCAAGGCCAATCTGGTGCAGTTCCTCCAGGGCTTCCCGTTACATCCCGACATGGATACAGGCTTTGCCCCTTATGAAATCGCGTCGCTTGCGGGAATGAACATTGCTTCGGTCCGCAATTTCGTTGGCCCCAGGGGCGGTAAACCAATCCGTTCAATGCAGAAGGACTCTTGGGGAAGCGTCTACGGTCATCCTCTCGATGCGCTGCAATGGCTTGCCGGCCGCCGTAACTTCAATCCCGGACCGCTAAGCGAGGACTGGTTGCACGACGTTGCTGATCGCATTGAGACCCCGGAACAGGTTGGCGCTCTGATTGGTATTTATGCCTGGGTCAACCGCATCACCACAGAGACCATCGCCGAGCGTGGCGGTCTCTCATTTGACCTGGTGCGAGACTGGACAAGGGGTCACCTGACCTCCACTGACGATGCCGTCTCACTTGCTCGAGCGGCGCACGTGGATCCTGAATTCTACTGCGACTTGGTTGCCCGTTGCGGCGGCTTTGGGGCGCGCATCTAACTACTCCGAAGGACATACCATGCCCGGTATCATCGAATCTTTGAACGAAGCGATGTTGCGCGATCCACGCTGGCGCCCGCATCAGGACCGGCGTGCTGGCGGGACAAAGTACATCTCGACCTTCGTCAACAGCCGTGGCGACGTTATCGCGCTCGATCTTGGATCAGGGGGCAAGAGCGCCATCTGGGCGCTCGCAAGACTGTCACCGGGATCGCTGATGCCTTCCGTTGACCGTGAGTTCTACCCAGCCGACCGCCCACGTAATTCGAACCTCAGCGTGCCAGAGCTCAAGGGCAAGCCATTGACGCGGTTCTATCCCACGAGCCGCAGCGAAGCACAGCAGCTCGTCGATCATTTCGCCAGCGCGTGATCGTTTCAGCGTCTTTATTGTTTGCTGAGGGGAGTATTACAAAGAATTTTTCGGTGCTAATTCGGCATTCTATTTGGGGAAAGCGATGGTCATACAGGTTGCACTATTGAACGCAAAATCAATGGCGAGACGTTTAAAATCACTGATTAGCAAGCATGACCACGTGTCTATGGCTGTGGCTTGGGCAGGACTAACCGACGTAGCGGAGACCCTACTCGCCTACAAAGATCGCATCGACACCGTCCTTATCGGTCTCGACTATTGCGCCACAGACCCCTCACTTATCGATCGCCTTGTGAAGGTTCGCGGCGCCTATGTAGCCAAAAGTCGACCTGGATGCTTCCATCCAAAGATCTATTATTTCACCAGCGGCGTCAAAGCTGAAGCAATTGTCGGTAGCGCCAACTTCACCAACGGTGGCCTGAGCAAGAACCTGGAGGCAAGCGTCCACGTTAAGGGCAATTTGGACGACCCCTTCTTTGAGCAGATCCGCGCCCAGCTTGATGCCTATAGATCACTGCACCTGCCAATCACTGAAGAGCTCGCCGAAAGCTATCGTCGCCAAGCCAAGGCGGCCTCCAGTAAGCCACGCCCGAAAAATCCGATGCTGCCGGACGATTCCAAGGGCTTTGAGCGGTTCAACGGACCGCTTGCGACCATGTCTTGGTCGAAATTTGCCGAGCTAGCACGGGCTGACCGACATCATGACTTCGTTAAGAGGATGAAACTGCTGCGCCTGGTTCAGCAAATGCTGGTAAGGACGGCCTCTTCTGCTGACCTAACGATTGCGGAGTGGAAGGCAATTGCCGGGACCATCGGTGAGGTAGAAGCAACGACTTCGGATCTTGACGCTCTCGATTGGGGATGGTTCGGATCTATGGGAGGTGCGGGCACATTTGCGCAGCTCATTGGCGAACAGAATGCGGGACTTGCTGCAGCTCTGGACATGATCCCACGTCGTGGTGAGGTTACTGAGGATCAGTTCAACGACTACGTGACTGCCTTTACCGCCTCTTTTGCCGGGAGCGTTCGGGTTGGTAGGCTTGCACCAGCAACCCGGTTGCTGGCGATGAAACGTCCGGATGTTTTCGTGTGCGTGAACGGCGAAAATCGCAAAGGGATTGCGAAGGCACTCAAGTTTGCACCAACCACCCTTGACCTCGAAAACTACTGGGAGCGTGTCATCGAACCGATCCGCCAGGCTCCATGGTTTACGACGCCGCGACCATCGGACCGCAACAACCGAGACCTTTGGGATACAAGAGTGGCGATGCTCGACGCCATTTACTACGAGCCATCATGAGTTTTTCAAAGATCACAGATCCGAACTCAGTTCTCTTCCATGCTCTCAAGCACCGCAGAGGCACTGGGCTGTTGCCGCCAATCATCGGCTAATACCCAACCACCCATTTCATCGCGAAGGTACCAGTCATTCCAGCCATTTCGGTTGGTTCTGGTGATCGTCTTGGATGCTCCTGAGAAAGTGGCGAAGGGCCGCTCTATACCCTCGACAACAAGATGGCCGTTCTGGATCGTCCCAGTGTAAGTCACCCCGGCATAGGTGAACTTGCAGTCCGTTCCATCGGCCGGGAATTTCATTCCCTCGCCAGCCAAATCACTTAATGCCGTTTGATCCTCGCCTCTTGTAGGTGCGGCCCAAATCTTCTTGGCGATCCCGAAGAGAGCCAAACCCCGCGCGGAGATAGTCTCTTCGTTCCAGTCATCGTAATCCTTCAGCTCTCGGTTTAAGGCGAGGCTGGAATTGGCACGAACCGCCGGCATCTTGATCGAATATGGGCCATTCGAGATCGACGAGTTCAAATGCTTGGTCAGCAAGGTCAGATTGCCGAGATTATCGACGACGCTGTCACGCTGAACCTTTCGCGCGACATGTTCTGGATCAGTGTCGTCGTCATCAAGGTAATCAAATCCTGGGATTGGCCAGTTCGTTCTCCATTTCTGAGGCATGATGTGCTCGATGGAGAGCGCCGATTTGATCTCGATGTCTTCGTTCAGGGCAGTTCGCTTGGCGAGTTCGATCGCCTCGAAGATGTATCGAAGCCGGGGCTGCCGAGATCCCTTGTATTGGTCTCGGCCCAGCCATGCGTGCTGCCATTCCGTATCATCTGGCCAACGATCCAGATCCGACTGTCGGCTCGAAAGATAGAGGATGAGTGCGTCGACCTTATTCCCTTCTGCTGCGCGAAGGCGGTCGATGATCCCAATAAAGAAGCGGTTGTAGTTTTTCGTCGTCAGGCCACAGATGTCGCGTCTGAGGATATAGCTCTCGAGCGCCTCAAGAGCGCGATCGATATCGGCACCAACGGCCGGCTCCGTCGCCAGGTAGAGAACCAAGGGCATAGCCGTCGAAACGTCGAAGGCGTCGGCGAACCTGCCGAAATTGCCGATAGGGTCCTTCGCGTCCTGGTCAAACAGACGCTTCTCGATGACGGCAGTTGCCGAGATCGACTCGAGCTCGGCCGTGACGTTCGGAAACGGACGCGAGTTCAGGATCCAGCGCCTGTAGTTGTCGAACAAATTCTCGACCGACACCAGGTCACCGATGTGCATGGACAGGTGGTCGGTCAACATCCAGTCCAGTCGCTGCCGGGACTGCCGGCCTCGAGAGGCTGACTGTCCCCAGAATGAACGATCCAGGGGCAGCCAGTGCTTCTCATAGAGTTTGTCGACCAGCAGTGAATGGTCAGCTTGCCCCAAACCCTTTGCGCGCTGGAATATGAAGTTGCGCATGAGATCGCCCGGGGTCAAATCCACGCCGCGGCTATTTAGGGTTTCGAAGATGGTCTGGGGGTCGTCGCCACCTTCCAATTCGATGGACACGATCGCCAGCCCATCTTTCAGGGCTTCGAAGAGAAGCTCGAGGCGATGCTCATCGAAGGTGCCGTTATCGTCGACGTGAGCGGCGACCTTCTCCTTAAAATAGGCGTGCGCAGCGACAGAGCGCCTGACAATTCCATCTTCATCTGTGGGCTTCGGACCGAGAACCTGGGGATCTGTGTGAGGATCGATGATGCCAATGAATGAGCGTCGATCGTTCAGTGAGGGCCAGAGCTTGAAGCGCTCAACGTCGTGGTTCTCCATGACACCATCGTTGAGCAGATACTTCTGGAGCTCGGCTTCGTATCTCGAGCTATTGGCTTTGGCCACATCGCGAATCGCAGCCAGCAAGAGCTGGAAGGTCGTCAGTCTCTGCTGACCGTCGATGATCTCAAAGGCCTGGACCTGCTTGCCGAAAGTCTTCACCTGGGCGATGACAATCGCACCCATGAAGTGCGGCGTCAGCGAGGCACGATCCTCCTGAAGCCTCTGTACTGACCGGCTGATGTCTTCCCACAGCAGTTCGAGCTGCGGCTGGGCCTTCCACGCATATTGCCGCTGATACAGCGGGATCAGAAATCTCTTTTTGCCATCGAACAGTTCGATGATGGAGCGGGTATAAGGCTTCATGGTCCCCCCTGAGCCGAAGCAGGCGAACGGATGTTGGTTGATAAGTTGCTGACACGCAAGAAAACGTTGTGGGGAGAACCTCATCCCCTCTGAGGTTTTGTCGTCCTCAAATTACCCGTCGCGGCTTGTCTTGCTGCCCTCTTCTTGCGCATGATTGAAGGAAGGGGACAAAATGACTGGCCACAATCACTATCGCGATTGCACCTGCGGTTGGTGCGTTAACAACGGTCGATCGAGGATCAACCGGGCCGAACTGTCAGCGTCCTACCGGGTTCACGAGGCGAAAGCATTCTTGCAGCGAAACGGAGCTCGCTCGGTCACAGGGTGCTATGTCAACCCGAATGCCAAGTGCCCGGTATGTGGAGCAGCGGTCTTCTTCTATGCGAATGCGGCCGGTAGTCGGGTCTATTTCGATGACCTTGGCCCGCCGTGGCCTAAGCATCCGTGCACCGATAATCCCACCAAGCGCATCAAAGAGCATGCAAAGTTCACTGGTGCGCCTGCCAGGCGTGCGCCCGGCCTCACCTATGAACTGGTGGAAGCAGCAAAGACGGCAGATTTGTATCAATCCGCACAGCATGGCGCCCGGTGGCTTCTGCTGGTCGTCGTCTCCGTCATTCGGCGCGGCACGATGAACACGATTCTTGCGGACCATGTTGAAAGTTACACCGCCAAGCGGATCACCCTTACCTGTCGCTCTGAATCCCCAATGTTTGAGGTTGGCGACTTCCTCAGCATGAAGGGCGCTCAGTTCTCGTTCTTCGATAAGGTCTCGATGGAGGCGGTTACCTTCGTCAAAGGCGGCACAGTGACTTGGGCCACAAAGAACGTGGCGCCTGATTCCACCACCCCCA
This sequence comes from Devosia lucknowensis, assembly GCF_900177655.1. Classification (NCBI taxonomy): domain Bacteria; kingdom Pseudomonadati; phylum Pseudomonadota; class Alphaproteobacteria; order Hyphomicrobiales; family Devosiaceae; genus Devosia; species Devosia lucknowensis. The sequence goes on from NZ_FXWK01000002.1 coordinate 726,362, forward strand.
CGCCGAAGCCTGTCGCTCAAAGGACCGCACCAGCGCAGAAAGCAGAACTATCTACTAAGCCGACCCGCAGCTTCGACATGACCCAGCAGGAAATGTCACACTTTCACTCGAAGAAGAAGACAGTGCAGCAACTCTGCGACCAAATGCTGCCGATCGTTCGCTCCTATGCCAAGAACGGCGTTCGCAAGCCTCGGCAGGTGGCCGAGATGCTGAACCGCGATGGCTATCGCACGGTATCGGGCGCGAAGTGGACGCCAAGGCTGACCTATTTTCTACTCGGCTTGGTGTTCCTGCCTGGCAAGGCGCCGCCGATCGAAAGCGTCGCACGCCCAACCTCTAGAGCAGCGGGCGGCGCATCCGTACAGCGGGTTGGTCCGATGACAATGGAAGACATGGCCGCGAAGTTGTCTCAACTCGGCAGGGTGGTCTTTTCGGACAATCCCGCCAACGAATGAAGTTGATCCATTCAAGACACAACTAGCACTTCTAACACTGTGATTCAGATAGCTACCTATTCAGATCTCTAGCGCTATGACATGTTAACGATTGAGCCTTCTAGCAATTTACAAGAACGAGATTTGAGCGATCATGGCCGTGTCATCGACATCGATTCGAAAGCGTTCCGATGGACGAAAGTCGCTATTGGTCTATATGGATGAGGCCTTGATCAAGGAATTAAAGAAGGTCGCTGTCGATGACGATTGTAACGCCTACGACATAGTTGAGAAGGCGACGCGAGAATGGTTGGAACGAAGGCAGTCCAGGAAGAAGTGACTGCACTGCAATTGATTGCGCCGGGGGATTTGGATTGACCTATACGCGGATTTCGACCGTTAAAGAACTGTGCCAGCTAAGCGCAGGTGCACTGGACTTCGCCTTGTCCGACCAGGTTGAACACCTGAGCGACCTTCTCACCGAAGCTGAACGAGGTGCGGAGGATTTCTTCGCCCGGAACTTCGTCACGCAGGGCATGGAGCGTCTCCTTCGGGAAGGGCTGCAGCGCCTCAACGGCAAGTCAAGTCAAGCTGTGTTCGAGCTGCGCCAAGCAATGGGTGGCGGCAAGACCCATTCTATGCTCGCCCTTGGCCTCCTGGCGCGCAACCCGCAGCTCTACGATCGCGTGCCGTCCAAGATCACCGAAGGTTTGAAGGGAGAGACCGCAAAGGTCGTCGCCATTCATGGCCGCTCTATATCCAATGATAAGTTCATCTGGGGCGAGATCGCAGAACAGCTTGGCAAGGGCGACCAGTTCGCCAAGTTTTGGAAGAACGGCGCTGATGCTCCTCGCGAGACCGACTGGATCTCACTGATCGGAGATGAGCCGACCCTCATCCTTCTCGACGAGCTCCCTCCTTACTTCGACTTCGCCCAGACCAAGTCGGTCGGCGGTGGCACCCTTGCCAACGTCACCACATATGCGCTGTCGAACCTTTTGTCGGCGGCCATGAAGCTGCCGAAGACCGCCATCGTGGTCTCCAACCTCATTGGCTCTTATCAGGGAGCGTCGAAAGACCTGGCCAAAGCGATCTCGAACATCGCCGAGGAAACCAAGCGACAAGCCAGGTCGATTACTCCGGTCGATCTCAACGGCAACGAGATCTATGACATCCTCCGCAAGCGCATGTTCGCTGCGCTTCCGGAACACGATGAGATCGAGAAGATTGCCGAAGCCTACGGCGAGGCCATCACAGTTGCCGAACGTTCGAGGGCAATCGGCAAGTCGTCCGAACAGATCGCGGATGAGATCCTGGGATCGTACCCGTTCCACCCGTCGACCAAGCATATCATCGCGCTCTTCAAGGAGAACGAGAACTATCGTCAGACCCGCGGTCTGATGCAGTTCATCTCGAAGATGCTCAAGAGCGTTTGGGAAGGACAGCAGGGCAGCGACGTCTATCTGATCGGCTGTCAACATCTTGACCTCTCCATCGCCGACGTCCGTGAGGAGATCGTGCGGATCGGTAAGCTTGAAGGCGCGCTCTCCAAAGACGTGAGCAGCGTCGATGGCTCCGCGCACGCGCAGATCGTCGATCAGAACAAGGGAAATGACGCCGCCACTCAGGCGGCCAAGCTGCTGCTTACGGCGTCGCTCTCCGAGAGCGTCGACGCCATCAAAGGTCTGACCAAATCTACGCTGATCGAATACCTGATCGCACCCGACCGCAGTGCGTCCGAGTTCGACGACGCCTTCGATGATCTCCAGAAGGAGTGCTGGTACCTCCACCGTAAGGACAATGAAGTCTGGTACTTCTCGAACATTGAGAATCTCCGCAAGCGCATACAGAACCGCGCGGACAATGCTCCGATCGGAAAGATCGAGGAGGAGATGGCTCGTCGGCTTGCGAATGCTTTTGAACCGCGGGCCAAGGTCGCCTATCAAAGCGTTCACGCCCTCCCCAAGATCGACGATGTCGATTTGTCGTCAGGCCGAGCCCTCCTCGTTCTGAGCCCCGACTCCAAGACGCCCCCCGAAGCCGCCCAGAAGTTCCTGGAGAGCGTTCTCAACAAGAATGCCTTCTGCGTCGTCACTGGCGATGGCTCGTCCATGGGCAGCCTTGAGGAGAAGACACGCCGCATCTGGGCCATTGCGAAGGTCAAGTCGGATACCGCCGGCAATCCAACACACCAGCTGGAATTGCAGGAAGAAGGGGAGATCGCGGAATTCGAGTTCTCATCGGCGTTGACCACCTTGTTCAATCGGGTCTACTTCCCGATGGTCGATCTAGCGGACAAGAAGACGACGGTGCTCAAACATGCGCCACTGAAGTTGGCGCCCGAGAAGAGTGGCAGCACCGTTATCATCGCTGGTGAGGCGGCGATCGAAGCAGCTCTGTCGTCCAGTGCCGCCCTTAAGCTGGTCACGGACGTGAATGCCAAGATGGATCAGTTGATCACTCGTGCCGAGGAGATGCTCTGGCCCGAGTCGCAGACCCGTGTGCCATGGAAGGACGTGCAATCTCGGGCGGTGACGAATGCACGTTGGCTTTGGCTGCCCGTAAAAGGTCTGGAGACTGTTCGCGACTATGCAGTCTCGACTGGTCGTTGGAGCCATGACGGCGATGGTTACGTCGACAAGGCACCCAAGCCGCCGAAGACGCAGGCGACCGTTGACCTGGACACGTACGACGAGGAGACAGGCCAGGCCACGCTGCGCATCGGGACTGCCAATGCCGGCAAGTCGCCCAGCATCCGCTATTCGTTAACGGCTGATGTCGAGAAGGATGGCAAGCCGCTGGAGGATAATCCTCTGGTGACGGATGCCACCAAGCTCTGGTTCCTGGTGACCGATCCCGAAGGAAAGCATGAGCAAGGGGACGTGGTCGTTTGGTCCAACACCCTGACGTTGACGCACCAACCCCAGCACGTCGCCGGCAAGCGCACTGTGGAGCTGTCCGTTGTTCCGCGCGGAACCATCCGCTGGAACACCGACGGCAGCAACGTTCGCGAAGGGCAGGTCTATGCTGGCCCGATCGAGCTCACCGGCGACGACGAAGTCACTATCTACGTCCATGCGGAGGACCAGGGCGTCTCGGTCGAGAAGTCCTTCCGTATCGCCGCCCAGGCCGGTCAGAAGGTTATCGACAAGACCCGCGAAGCACGCCTGATCAAGGAGCTCAAGGGCGAGACCACTGCAGAGAGCTTCAAACTCCTCAAGGCAGCCGCAGCGAACAAGGCCGTCTTCGAGAACGCGTCCATAACGGTCGGAGCCGGCAACTCAAACGTCCAAATACGCTTTGGCAGCGAAGTAGATCTGGCACCCGCTGTTGCGGAGGAACTCATCACTTCGGCGCGTAAGGCGCTTGGCGATGAAGGCTCGGACGTCAAGCTTATCGTGAAGAAGATGCTCTTCGAGAGCGGCTTCGGACTTGAGCAATTTGCCACGGAACTGGGCGAGGACGTGGCCGGATCGGAGATCGAGCAATCATGACCGACGCTGTGGCAGCGAAGACGACCGGTTTCGGGGTTCCTGATGCCATCGACCCTCACCACTTTGTCGTGCGGATCCCTCGTGGTTCGTCCGGCGAGATCGAAATCATTGAGCGCTTCGGCATTAACGCACAGTCGTCGGCTGACGAAGAAGTTCTTCGTTGCCGTTTGTCGCGCCCAGCATGGTCCGGCATCAAAGAAGAACTTACTCGCGTTCTTAATGATCGCCTCCGAGAAAAGAAGCTGAAGACTAGCCGCTGGTCTGCTGGTGACAATAAGGTCGAGCGCCTGCTGGGCAGGGAGCTTTGCCTGTTGGCGTGGGCCGTCGAGGCTGCGCGCAGCGAAGACTATGCGACGTCATGTGCTTCTTGGGCGGCGATGAAGCCAGAGGAACGGTGGTGGTTGTTCCGCATGTGTGAGGTTGCAGGTGGCACTGCTGACGACGCAGATTTCGGCTGGCGCAAAGCCGTTCGCATCGCCTTCACGGAAGTTCTCGATCCGGTCGAGAGAAAGAACCGACGCAAGAAGGCTTCCACGGGCGTCGACTTGTTTTCTCTTCCCCTGGTCAAGGAATAACCGATGCTGAAGACCGCGACCGAAATTACTCCGTTCAGCCTGGCGAACGCTCCTTACCTAATCGAGCGCATATTCCCTTCTATGAAGATATCAGCCGAGGCGCAGAAAGAGCGCAAGGCTGGCTCCGGTCAGACGTTGACGGCACTTGGTTCATACTGGAAAGGGCGAAAGCCGCTAGTCCTAGTGAGAGCTTGCCTGCTTGGGGGGCTGCTACCGGCGACATCGAACCTCGAACGCGACTTAGAGGTGTTTGAGATGCTCATGGCGTTGGATGATCAAGGGCTGGCGACACGCAGCCACAAGAAGTCCTCACCAGGTACCGAGTTCCCTTATGAGGAAAGGATCAAAGACCTTCGCCGTCCCGAACACCTCGGCGACTTCCTGACAAATGAGCAGTGGCAGTTAATTAACGGGCACCTCGGCACGTCAGCCGCGAGCTTATCAGACCTCATCAATCAACTAGGGATCATGCGCTTCGGCCGAACTCCAGTTGTTTCCGACGTTTTCTCAGGAGGCGGCTCCATACCTTTCGAGGCATCACGTATCGGCTTCGACGCTGTCGCTGCTGATCTCAACCCCGTGGCTTGCATGCTCACTTGGGGCGCGATGGAGATTGTAGGCACTAATGTTACAGAAGCTGCCGCTATTCGCCAACGGCAGGAAGCCTACGCGCAGGCGTTCAACGACGAAGTGCTGAAGCTCGGCCTAGATACCGATGCGTCAGGTAATCGCGCAAAGGCTTACCTGTTTTGCTTAGAAACCACCTGTCCTGCCACAGGTTGGAATGTTCCACTGTTACCCTCTACCGTGATATCGGAAGGATCGAGAACAGTTGCAGTCTTGGTTCCGGACGAGAAGAGTAAGACTTACCGTATACGCATCCATCAGGCGGCGGACGCCGATGAATTCAGAACGCTCTCCACAGGAACTGTGAAGGGCGGACGAATCGTTCATCCAATGAACGAAGACGTTCACGGGGTGAGTGTTTCGTCTATTCGCGGTGAAACAAGTACATCGAATACAAATTCGCTTCGACCATGGACGAAAGAGGATGTAGCGCCTCGCCCGCAGGATATTTTCCGCGAACGACTTTATGCTATTCAGTGGCAAAGGCCTGACGGAGGCATTTTCTTCAAAGAAGTTACCGACGAGGACGTTGCGCGCGAAAGTTGGATTGAGGGCTATGTCGCTGCCAATCTGGCAGACTGGCAGCAAGATGGCCTGGTTTCTGATATGGCCATCGAAACCGGCAAAGAAAATGAGGGGCCGATAAGGACCAACGGGTGGACCTATTGGCACCATATGTTCACGCCACGGCAGATAGTTTATCACAAGATTCTCGCATCTATTGCGCCATCAGATCCTGTGATGTCCCTAATTAGGGCAAAAGCGCTAGACTATTGCAACAAGTCGAGTCAGTGGCGTCCGCGCGGCGACTATCCAGAACAGCTATTCTCGGGACCCTCTCTAAAGACGATGTTCAATTGGGGCGTACGGGCTTCAAAACCTCTAATGGAGACCGTTCTCACCACGTTTTTCTGCTCACCGCGCGCAGGGTCCTACAAGCTGCTTACCCAGCCTGCTGGAGCCATGAACTGGTCATCCGATCTCGTCGTTACCGACCCGCCTTACTCTGACTCGGTTGTTTATGATGAGATAACCGAATTCTTCATAGCCTGGTTGAGGAACTCTCATGCACCTCAATTTGACAACTTTACGTGGGACAGCCGCCGTCGCCTTGCCGTGAAGGGACAAGGTGAACACTTCCGAGCCGGGATGGTAAGTTCATATCGAGCTACGACTGAGCACATGTCAGACAATGGCCTTCAGATCGTTATGTTCACGCATAAAGACAGTAAAGTCTGGTCAGATATGGCCCAAATATTTTGGGGCGCCGGTCTACAGGTGATTGCAGATTGGTACATAGCTACTGAAACAACGTCCGAAATAAAAAAGGGCGGGTACATCCAGGGAACTCACATAATCATTCTTCGCAAGAGAGATGGAAGCGAGAGCGGGTACTCAGACGAAGTAACTCAAGAAGTCAAAGACGAAGTTGCTCGGCAGATCGAAGATATGGTCGGGCTGAACCAAAGCCTTCGCGGTCATGGTCGCAGCGAGAACCTCTTCAACGACGCTGACCTTCAGATGGCTGGTTACGCCGCCGCGCTGCGCGTGCTGACGAAGTACGTGAAGATCGATGGCAAGGACATGACCGTCGAGGCGCTGCGTCCTCGTGCGAACAACGAGCGTACCTTGATCGACGACATCATTGAGTATGCCGTTCAGGTGGCAAACGAACACCTCGTACCAGAAGGGATGAGTGAGCAGACCTGGCGGAAGTTGACCGGAACCGAGCGATTCTATCTGAAGATGATGGACATCGAGACTACGGGGTCAAAGAAGGTGGACAACTATCAGAACTTCGCAAAAGCCTTCCGAGTATCCGACTACGGGGACCTGATGTCCTCGGTGACTGCCAATGGCGCCGCATTGAAAACGGCGGTCGATTTTGGCAAGCGTCAGATGGGTGACGATGAGTTCGGCTCGTCGCTGACACGGGCAGTGCTGTATGCGCTCTGGGAGATGAAAGGTGGCGTCTCAGATGAAGACGTTGTCAGTCATCTCCGGGACCTCACAACCGACTACCTGGACCAGCGAGCGGACCTGCAGGCGATAGCCACCTACATTGCTTCCAAACGGAAGCAGATCGATGTGACGGAATCGCAGAATGCCACTATCCTGGCGGGGCTGATTAAAAACGAACGCCTTGGATAGTCACTGAAGATGGACGAGAAGCTTGCGAGTATTCCGTTTGCAAAGACGGACTTCATCACCAGGTTCTCGTCCCGCCATAGCACCCACGTCGTATTCCTAAAGGACCGCCTTAAAGGCGCGGTCTCGTATGACCGTATCGCTGGCTACTTCCGCTCATCGATCTTCGAACTGATCCACGAAGAGGTATCCGCAATCGATAAGGTCCGGATCATCTGCAACAGTGATCTGGACCCACGCGATGTAGCGGTTGGCAAGGCCGCAGAAGACGTGGTCCAGCGCACGATGCTGGAGAAGTGGAACAGTGAGGACGATCCGGTTGCATCGCTGAGAGATCGTGCCAGGTATGGCCGCCTTTACGAGTTGCTCAAGGCGGGCAACGTCGAGATCAAGGTGGTGTCGCGCGACGACGCCCCTTTCCTGCACGGCAAGGCCGGCGTGGTGCGCTATCCAGACAGCACAAGCACGGCCTTCATGGGGTCGATAAACGAGACTGCGCAGGGTTGGGCGCGATCTTACGAACTCGTTTGGGAAGATCGCTCTCCTGATGGCACCAATTGGGTGCAGGCAGAGTTCGACGAGCTCTGGAAGATAGGTCGGCGGCTCCCGGAAGCAGTTGTCGAGGAGATCGGGCGTACCGCCCGGAAGGTTCAAGTTAAGCTCGAGGCTCTACCAGCGGACAAGGTTGGCCAGTCGGCATTGGTGGAGTCTCCGCTCTACCGTCGAGGCGAAGAGCTCATGCCGTGGCAACGCGCTTTCGTGACCCTATTCCACAGACACCGCGAGCAGTTCGGCAAGGCACGCCTACTTCTTGCTGACGAAGTTGGAGTGGGCAAGACGCTGTCGATGGCGACGGCAGCACTGGTTTCGGCGTTGCTCGGCGATGGTCCGGTGTTGATCCTATGCCCAGCAACACTCGGCATCCAGTGGCAGACAGAGTTGCTGGATAAGCTAAACGTGCCAACCGCCTTGTGGTTATCCTCAAAGAAGATGTGGCGCGATCCTCATGGTCACCTGATCCGAACCCGCGGTGCGGAGGACATCACCCGCTGCCCCTACCGAATAGGAATCGTGTCCACCGGGTTGATCGTGCAGGACACCAAGGAAGTCGAGCACCTCTTGCGCCGACACTACGGTATGGTCATCCTAGATGAAGGGCACAAGGCACGGAAGCAAAGGGCGCTGGGTAAGGACCCTGTGGCCGGTAACCTGCTGAAGTTCATGCTGCAGATCGCCGAGCGCGCACGGCATTTGATCATCGGCACAGCCACGCCAATCCAGACTGAGGTGGACGAACTCTGGGATCTGCTGGAGATCCTCAACCGGTCAGCGACGCACGTCCTTGGTCGCGAGATGTCGGCGTGGCGCCGTCCGGATCAGGTCAGGGACATCTTGACCGGCGACGTTGCCGTCGAGGATGAAGCTGAGGCTTGGAATCTGCTCCGGAACCCACTGCCGCCGCGAGACGATGCTCCACTGTTCGACAACATCTATCAGGATCTAGGCTTCGAAGGTCCGATACACGACTTCACCGACGAGTCCTATACCGAGTTGCAGTCCTTCACTCGCGAGGACCTCGTCGACAACTTGCGCGGCACCATCAAAGGACTGCGGTTCTTCCAGTACCACAATCCGATCAGCCGTCATGTCGTTCTACGTCGCCGGCGCACGCTGGAAGACGCGGGTCTGATGAAGAAGATCGCCGTCGAGATGTGGCCGAAGACCCACGACACGAATGTCAGGTACTTCGAGGGTCAGGCCGTAAAGACCAGCGGTGATTTTGACCTGGCTTACGAAGCCGTGGAGAAGTTCACATCGGCCTTGGCGCAGCGGGTCAAGGGCGCTGGGTTCATGAAGAACCTTCTTCGTCAACGCATATGCTCCAGCGTTGCATCAGGGCTGTCGACATGTCGAAAGCTAATCGAGAAGCGGCAGCTCGACGACGATGAGGTGGTTGAAGACGAGCTCGACGAGCTGCTCGCAGAGGACCCGGACTTGGCGACGGTCTTCTCTAATGAGGTTCGGCATCTTCAGGAGGTCATCTATCACCTGGAGCGAAATCCGAGCGACCCTAAGCTGGACACCTGCGTTTATTTCCTTGAGGAGAGGGGATGGTTGGATGACGGCTGCATCATATTCAGCCAGTACTACGACACCGCGCACTGGGTGGCCGAGAAGCTGTCGCACCACTTCCCCCAGGAGACCGTTGCGGTCTATGGTGGCGCCGGTCGGTCGGGCGTCTTCCTAAATGGTCAGTGGCGATCCGTCGATCGCGAAGACATCAAAAAGGCCGTGCGGGATTACACCGTGCGCCTGGTCATAGCCACCGATGCCGCTGCGGAGGGACTGAACCTTCAGACCCTTGCATCGCTGATCAACATAGATCTGCCTTGGAATCCGTCACGGCTTGAACAGCGCATCGGGCGCATCAAGCGGTATGGGCAGAAGCGCGACTTCGTCAACATGGCCAATCTCGTCTATCAGAACACGGTCGATGAAAAGGTTTATGACAAGCTATCCGCTCGAATGAAGGACCGATATGACCTCCTAGGGTCACTTCCTGATGTCATCGACGACGATTGGATCGATGACATCGAAGCGATGGAAGAGGGACTGAAGGACTTTACCAAGAAGAAGAAGAGCACCGCGGACGTGTTCGAGCTGCGCTACGGCAATTTCCTACAGGACGATGGATCCTCGTGGCAGCTCTGCGAGCAGGTGCTGGACAAAGACGAGGCCATGAAGGTTCTCAGCAGCGGTTGGTCATAGTGACCGGTATCTATGTGAGAGCACCTGAGGATGCCGATCGCTTGCTGACCACATTCCGATCGTCGGCGGCTCGAGTGCATGACTGGATCGCAGGTCAATCCGGTGAGCCGCTGGACATGTTGAAGCGTATGAAGTTCGAAGCTGTGGGTTTCCACCCTGTTGAGGACCGAGCACTCAACGTTGTTGAGCAGATTAACCAGACCTGGACCTACTTCGTGGCCGCAACTGCTGCAAAGCAGTTGCTCGAGCTTCACCCGGACGCAGGCGGCTTCCATCTAGCGCCCGGTGCCCATGCCTCACTCGAGCTCGACATCATGAGCGCTGTGCCTGGGTTGGTCGGCGCTGAGACCTTTGCTGCCGTGGACCCTAGGAACAATGGGAAGCTGCACCTGGACTTAGCCAAAATGGCCGGGCGATCGGAGACGCATCGGTACGTTTTCTTCTTGTCGCCGCTCTATGCCACAGCTGGTCGACAGGCGAAATTAGAACGCGACGGGGTTCAAGTGTGGTCGCTAGACTTCTAGCGCTGGCCCATCTACCTACCGATCCCACATCGACCCATCTTCCGACTCGTCTCTCCAGTTGATCTCCGGGGTGGCCGGCGGAGCGACGAAGCCAGCTCTAGTCGAAGGCGGCAAGGTAATAGTCCCGATCTTGCGCGGCGGTTCGGCTGAACTGGTCCGGAACGCCTCGTTGCTCCGCAGCCGAGCGAGAGCCTCTGCCGACAAGGGCACGTGCCGCGGTTGAGCAACAGGCTTGGTGGCCTTCCTGCCGCGCCCCTTCTTCTTTTTTGCTTTATCGGGCTTGGCAGCTGGCGCCACTGCCGTCCTCGGGCGCTTGGCTGAAAGCGTCTCTATTACCTTCTTAGTAGGTACGGGATCGGGAGTAGAAGGAGGCGTCTGCTTGGAGCCGGGCGGCTGCATCCAACTACCCGAGATCGTCCACCCCCTGATCCTGAGTTCCAGGTACTCGGCACCGGAGATCGCGTCGACGCTGATGGCCTTGACGGCATCGCCTTGTGCAGGGGCAGTCTCCGCGGGCTGACGTTCATCGGGAGGATCTTCCTTCGGAAGTGGAGGAAGGCGGGCCTCCAGGACGCCTGCCAGCAATATCCCGTCGGCCGGCGACATGGCGGGAACCATCGCAAACAGCGCGCTGGCCGCGACCTTGCGCACGAATTCTGCCTTCAGCTCCAGGGCGCCGATAACCGTCTCCTCGTCGAAGCGATCCAGCAGGCCCTTGATCGTCGCCATCCCGGTGGGAGTGAGCTTGCCTTTCCTGAGGTCGTTTAGGTCCGAGATCACCTCACGATCGCTGCGATACAGCCGGTGGTGCCGAACACGTCCATCGCTCTTCTGCTGATCGCGATGGGGCTTGCTGGGCGTCATCGACCGATGGCGTTGGGTGTCGCTTGTTGGTCTAATATCACGGTAGTCCGGTGGCTCGATCGTGCCGTTCTTGACGCCGAGCAGCTTCTCGCGCAGCAGACCGACGCTCTCGCCGGCAGCTTGCTTCTTGGCGACCTCGTCCTCGATCTCGAAGACATGGCGGATCCGGGCAAGTCGACGCAGTTCGAGCGCACGCACTTGCTTGTAGACTGGAGCCTGCTTCACGTCGGGGTTCTGAGGCGGCGCGGTGCCCGCGGCAATCTTCAGCGATATTCGCTGCATGTTGCGAGCAGCACCCTTGCTCATCTTAGACCCTCCCCCACTCGCCCAGCATGAGGTCATCGCGAGTTGATTGCAAGGGAGCGATATATTCTACGCTCTTGGCTGCTTCATAGTCATCCCACCGCCAGCCGCGCCGCACTCCGGGCAAGTCATAGCCTGCTTGAACTGGTAGTCGACCTCTACGTCTCCCATTTTCTCTATGACGGTATCGTAGACAACGACATGCTCATGGCCGCTGCCTGAAGAGCAGTGGCTGATCAGGACATACCCGCCGTCTCGGAACTGCGAGAGCCGCACTATGGGTTCGACGGGCTTCGGTGGATGATCGGGAACCCTCACCATGAGACGATTGCACCCTCAGATTAGTCTGAGCTGGATTAGACTAATCGCCCCTAGACTACGTGCCAAGGGCGCCAGTTGGCCGCCGCATCGTCGTCCCATCAACGCGTGCGCTGGTTCTATGCATAGCCGTCCAGCATCCTATCCATCGTTGATGGAGACGACGGATGAACTGGTTGGAACAAACACACTGGCTCGAGAAACGGCAAGGTTGGCTGGTGCGCGACGCATCGCACAACCGCCGGTGGACAATCACACCACCTGGTGCCGATGACTTCGTCTGCCTCACCCTGACACATTGGACGGCTGATGGCGTTGCGGTCGACACCGCGGTCGCGCATTGCATGAGCGTTGCGGAGGCACAGATATTTGCGGCGGCGCTCGACAACGCCGGCCACCCTGCCGGCACGAAGATGGACGAACTGCTGAGCGGCAAGGGCTTCAGGGAAGCACCCAGTTTTTCGCGTGACGTCGAACGTCAAGTCATGGATTCCATTCGCTGCTACTTGCCTAACGTCCATCGCGACATGCACTTCGAACGTCGGTGGTTCGGTTCAGACAATCTATCGGTTTTCATCACGACAAGCCGGCTGAGCGTGTTCCCCTTCTACTGCCTAACCATGCGGGATGACGGCATGGCGCAGCCAGACACCATCCTAGTAGAACCGCGGCTCTCCCGCATGGCGCAGTCGGACTACTATGGACAGAACGCTGCAACCCGAGACCCGGTAATCCCCACGTTCACGGTGGCCTGCCTTGCTATCTTGAGCAAGCGCCTCGAGCTAAATGGCTCGTATGCCGCACCCCTTGAGGACGGGCAGCAGTATGGGCTCATCGATCAGTTCGCAGCTGGCTATCGCTGGCCCGAGCCGGAACCCGAGCCAGAGCCGCTCATGCTCGGCATGGCCATGTAGGTCACGCCGCCTCCCAGACTTGGTTGAGGATCTTGGCAGCGATGGCCGACTTATCCTGGGGCAGGAACCGGCCATAGTGCTTGGCCACCATGTCCGGCGTATCCTGGATAGCGTAGGATGCCTGCTCGAACGACCCTGTCTGCTTGAGGATATGGGTCGCCAGGACGTCGCGGATGTTATGGGGCCCATGAGGCAGCAGGCCCTTGATGGCGCCGCGGCCCGTCCAGGGATTGTAGATCCCATATCTCTGGATGCTCAGGCGCCACGCCTCATAGAAACTGTTCTGATTGTAGCTGGCGTCAGCGCTGGTGCGCTTGCAGGTCTTCACGAAGAACGTGCCCGGGTCCGCAGCATTGCCGAGGAGCCGGGCACGGTGCCGGTCAATATAGGCTTCTATGGCGTCATAGAGACCCGCCAGGTCGGGAAGCACCAGTCGGAACGGCTTTGATCCAAAGAAGCTGGAGGTCGAGTTCTTGAAGGCCACGGAAGGGATCAGCACCTCCCAGCCTTGATCCCGATCGCTCCAGCGCAGCTCACCACGCTTCCTGTCCTCGAGGTGCCGCTCGGACGTCGGCATACGCCCGCGAGGGCAAACGAGGAGCTCTCGGAGGTTGCGCTGACGAAGGCCGGTGTGCATTCCCAGCCGCAGCAGCAGGAACGAGCGCACGGCCTCCGCTGCTTGTCGGGGGTAGCGGCGCTCATCGGGCATCAGCCGCATGATCTCCTCGGTAATCTTCCGGTACTCGCCGACCGGGCTGGCGGATTCGAGGATTGGCAGGATCGGCTCGAACGGATCCCTATGGACTCGAGCGACGCGTTCGATCTCGCGAATGCGATGTCTCGCATGCTTGTGGAAGAGCTCGCACGCAGCTTCCCAGTCAGACCTGGCGCTATCGATGTCCGCGTCGGTGATCATTCCGGGGATAGGCCGAAGCCGATCAGCAAGAGATGGCGTCTGGCGTATCCAGCCGGTCTCTGCTCGCGACATGCTCAATACGACGCTGAGCATGTCGACCTCCCACTTGGTGTAGAAACCACGTCTCTGTTCCCGCCACTGCAGGTACCAGTCCCAGACCGCTGGGAAGATCAGCATGGCGAAGCAGAGGCTATCGAGCGGTACGCCGGCGCCTTTAACCGTGCTTCGCGGACCGGATGCTAAGGCCCCGAACATCAGGCCCAGGTGCTCGACCTTCTGACTAGCAGTCTCCTCATTCCAGACTCCGTTGCGCTGGAAACCGAATGCGGTGAGCGTGGCCGTCTTGAACCGCAACAGGGCGTTCATCTCGGCGTCCAGCGCGGCCGGCGCGTCCATCACCGCCGACTGAAGCTCTTCGTCGAGATCGCTGACCTCGTCCTCAGGCTTGGGTGCTGCCCGTCGCGGCGAATTCTGGAAAGCGGTGAAGCGCACAGCATATCGCTGCCGCATGGCTGCAGCCTGGAACTGCCGGTAGTCGGTGGAGCCTGAGATGATGACGCGCCGCACCCACTCCAGGATCTCCTCCTGCTCCGCCTTCGGTCGCGTCAGGAAGTCATCGGGTAGGTGCCAGGCGAGGCGACGGCGTTCCGCTGTCGGCAGCCCGGCGAGGGTGACCCCACGGATGGCCCGGGCCTGATGCGGCAACTTGGCTTTGAAGTAGCCGAGCGGAAGGCGGTAGCGCCGTTCGATATTGTTGAGGACGACGAAGCTTCGAGCGGTCATGGGCAGAAGCTGGCCGGTGCACCATTTCATGAGAGTCCGCTGGTCCTGCGCCTCCCCTCGGGAATCCAGCGCCAGATAAAGGTGACGCACAGTGTCGCCGTGCCTACGCATATGGAGGTTGAGGGCATCACCGAAGCCGGCCGGATCCTCCCACTCGGTGAAGAGAGGCTCTGGGTGCTCGATGATCGGTTTCGGCGCCGGCCCAGGACGAGATCTTGCTTTGGAACGCTGATTGTCGCCGGTTGACGTCGGCTTGGTCGCAATTGGCGTGGACGGTGGCGGAACGGCATGCCCCTCCATGGCGATGGACCTGGCTACTGCATCAAGGACCGGCTGCAACCGCGGACCGGCTGCCTTTAATTTGTTCGCCTCGATCCCGGTAGCGTCGGCCAGCATGACCCAGTCAGCTTTGCTGCCTCTATAAGGCGGATAGGCCATCAACTCGATCAGCCCGACGAGATACTTCGTCATCACTTCGATCTCGTCGCTGTCGAGGACGGTCTTCAGCCTCAGCCGGCAGAAATCCGAAATCATGCGTGGGGTGAGGGAGCGGGTCTTCGGCATCGTCATCCTCCATGAAATAGGAGGATGGCGGATCGTAAAAATTCACTGTTGGATCAAGCTAACCAGCTGACGAACCTTTGTGATTTCCCCAAAAATGTCTGGGACAGAGGCGCCATCAACGACGTCACCTACACTTCGGCAACTCGTCCCATCGCGTTGTGTATCTGGGCGTCCGCATCTCAAACTTGGTCGAGAAAGCTTCTCGCTTGATGCCCATCACTGCCGGGAAAACGGTGACACGCCCCCAGCGCTTGTTGGCCGAGTCGAGAGCCTGCATGACCCTTGCAGCGCGCTCATGATCAAGGCCGTCGAACAGGGCCTGTTGAGACTCTGAGGGCGGTACCAAATCCTGCGTGACGATGCCGGCCTTGGCATAGCGGTATCCCGACTTCCAGAGCTGGTCGACTGCGCGTCGGCTGGCCTTGATCAGCGCCAGGGTGTAGTTGGTCGCCTCGGGCAGGTCCACGGTCATCGAGACACTGCGCTGCGGCTCGTCGTCATCGAACCGGCTGGTGTGCATGAACACGGTGACCTGGTCGGTGGCGAGGCCATGGCGTCGGAGCTTTTCGCCCAGTCTGGTGGCGTAGCCGGCCACCGCCTGTTCCATCTCGAGCTTGCGGGTGACGCGCTGCCCGAAAGAACGGGTGACAGCGCAGCCCTGGCGCACCGGCGGCACCGTCTCCAACGGCATGCAAGACCGCCCGTTGAGCTCATGGACCAGTCGCTCCCCCACAACGGTCATGAGCTGTCGGGCTTGCCGCGGCTCCAGATCGCGCACCTGGCCGGCGAACTGAATGCCCATGGCAGCGAGCTTGGCTTGGTTGGCGGGCCCGATGCCCCACACGTCGCCAATCGGGAAGTCGGCCATGACCCGAGCCCGCTCTGTGGTGTCGCTAAGATCAAGAACGCCATCAGCAAGCTTCTTGGCCGCCTTGTTCGCAAGCTTAGCAAGTGTCTTGGTCGGGCCAATGCCGACGCACGTCGGAATGCCCGACCACTGCTTGACCGTCGAGCGCAAGTCCTTCGCCCAGGTGGTCCGGTCTTTTACCGGCAGGCGGCTGACGTCGATGAAGCTCTCATCGATCGAGTAGACCTCCACGTCCGGGCTGAACCGATCATAGATCTGGTTGAGGCGCCGCGACATGTCTCCGTACAGCGCGTAATTCGATGACAGCGCCACGACGCCCTCTCGCCGGCACAGATCCTTGATCTGGAAGTACGGGTGACCCATCCGGATGCCCAGCGCCTTGGCCTCGTTGGTACGGGCCACAGCGCAACCATCATTGTTGCTGAGGACGATGACAGGGCGCTTCTCGAGCCGCGGGTCAAACACGCGCTCGCAGGAGCAATAGAAGCTGTTGCCGTCGACCAGCGCGAAGGCGGTCATTTCTTAAGGTCGCGAATGGTCGCAGTGACCACGCCCCACACCGAAACCTCTGTCCCCTCCGAGATCAGGAAGGCCGGAAGCTTCACGTTCTCATTCTGCAGCACGAACATGCCGCCGCGACGATGGAGACGCTTGAGCGTCGGTTCGCCGTTAATAATCGCGAGAACGATCGACCGATGCTTCGGCGCCAATGAGCGGTCAACGATGACGACGTCGCCCGGGAAGATTTTCACGTCGATCATGCAGTCGCCCACGACGCGCCACAGGAAGGTCGCGGTCGGGTTCTGAACCAGCACTTGGTTCAGGTCGATCATGTCCTCGATGAAGTCATCTGCCGGCGAGGGGAAGCCAGCATGGACGGTTTGGCCGACGAAGGGCACGCTCAGCTGGATCAGCGAGGACACGGGCACCGGCATGCGGTGGTCAGCGATGGCGGTGGTGAGGTCCATGTCGTCTCCGTCGTCGATTCCTTTTAGGATGAGCGACAGTCAAGAACAAAACAAGAACACTATTTGGGCTGGCTCGGTTGACAGCAGCGGCTGTCGATGGCCAGCGACGCCGATTCCGAACTTTCACTGAACTGGCCGACCTGGCGAGGTTCTGTTACCGACACGAACAAACGGAGCATCGGTAATGGCGAGACGCTGGCGAGGGGATCAATGGGGGGACAGCAGCAACGTCCTGGGTGGCCTGAGGCTGCTGGTTCTGGGGGAATCGCATTATCATGAAACAGCCCCGATCGGGACCGACATCCCCGATATGACTGAGCAGGTCGTCAGCCATCATTTGGCCGGCGGCAACTACCAGTTCTTCTCACGGATCGAGCGCCTGGTCATGGGTGAAGGTGCTCGCTACCAGCCGGCGGAGTTCTGGCACTCGGTCGTATTCTACAACTACATTCCGGTGGTCGCTGCTAACACCTCGCGCAAGCGCCCACCGGACGAGTTGTGGTATGGCGTAGCGCCTCGGCTATTTCAGGATCTGGTAAAGCAGATCGAGGCAGAGGCCATCCTGGTGTGCGGAACGCAGTTATGGCGTCGCATGCCCGCTGGCCTTGTCGAACGTCACGACGCCTATCAGGCCGGCGGACGGGGCTGGAGAGAGCGAGAGTACGAAGTCGCTATGCCATATCGAGCAATAGCAGCGCATATCCCTCACCCGAGCGGGTCTTTCGGTTGGAGCTTTGAAAGGTGCAGACCGGTGATCCAGCACTTAAAGCGTCGAGTGGACGAGGTGCGTGCTGAACTGGACGCTCCACCGATTGCCCCAGGCCATTAAGGGCTCAAGCGTCCTTCACCACATAGCCACCAAGCGGATGACTCCAACCCTTCGCTAACGCCGTCAACGTCGCCCCAACGACGGCAATGGGTGCGTCGGTGGACACGTAGTCGCTGATGGTCTCTCCCGTAACAGAGTGCAGCCGAGCTTCGAATTCGTAATCCATGGTGTCGGTCTGTCGCTCGCTAAGGGCGAGCAGAAGATGGTAGCCGACGACGGTGATCCGAAGGTGGGAAGCGTCATCGGTGGAGTGGCAGTATCGAGGGAGGGGCGACAAGGAGGGTTTGGGGATGAAGACACCTTCGGCATCAAAATAACCAAGTAGGCACTTGAATGCTTCTGGTGGCGCCTCGTCTCGGTAATCGTTGTCGACATAGATGTACGGATCAACGATTGCCCAGCGCTCGTATACCTGGGCCTCTAATGCAGCGAGCCCATCGTACAGTCCGGAAGGGTCCGGAGGCGTCTTGTCCTCCAGAAATCTTTCCATGAGGCAGGGCAGCTTGCGGAGTTCACGATCGTCGAAGAGGTTGAAGATCTCAGCTTCAAGCTGAACTAGGTCGTATCGGCGGATTGGGTCAAGTTTGTCGAGGCAAGTCTGAATGTCTGAGCGGAGAATTGTGCGCATTTCGGCAGCTCCTGGAATTGCAATGACCAAGAACCATTTGAGAAGCACCAATTCAGTGCGAGCGACTAAGAAATCGGATCAGGAAGGTCGTTCATCCTCTCTTTGATCTGGCTGAACGTCATCGGCAGGAACGCCTGGTGGTCCACGCCGCAGTCCCAGCGACGGCGGGTCGAGGGGATCCGGTCATGGGTATGCCCATGGAAGTGCAGGTCACCCGAGAAGTAGCCTTCCCATTCTAGAAGCGGGTAGTGGCACAGGACGATCTTGCAGTCGCGCGCCACAAGTGTGCGGATGTCGTCGACGCTTGCCCAATCAAGCTTGTCGCGCACTTCCTCACCATCATGATTGCCCACGATCAACCGCTTGATGCCGTTGAGCCGTTTGAAGGTTGTCTTCACATCGTCGAATGGCACTTCATCTCCAGCAACATCACCCAAGTGCCAAACGGTGTCCCGAGGCTGAACAAGTTCGTTCCATTTGCGAACGAGCTCCCGATCGTGTTCCTTGATATCGGCATAGGGACGCATCGCCAGGTCCAGGATCCCGGTATGGCCGAAGTGCGTGCCGCCGACGAACCAGTGGGTGTGGTCGATCACGGTTAGATTGCTGGCGCTCATGCCAAGGCTCTCCCCATCAAGTAGCCCAACTTATCCTCCACGCTCGCCAGCCGCTTATGCTCTTCCTCAAATGGAGGAAGCAGATGCTGCAGGTATTGGCAATCATCACGGGTTCGGTCTTAGCGGCCATCGGTTGGGTCGTCCGGCGCAGGATCCGAAACGAGGCAGTCGATGAAATCATCAAGCGCCGCCTCAGCCTCGTCGAGCTCTATCAGCGCATGAAGGCAGCAGAGCTGGACATTAAGGGGCTCAATCGGCTTGAGAGCGAACTCATCAGCCTCAAGGGTGCCGAAAACCAAGCCCAAATGCCCCAAAACCGGCCCGACTCTGGTTCTGCCCGGCCTGTTCACCATCTATGAACAGTCACTTGAAATTGGACGCCAGTGCAGAACATTGGTTGTTAAAGCAGAACTTTGGTGTTTTCACCACTGGGGGCAAATTCTGGAAGCTCGTCGAGAAAGAGCACGCCGTTATGCGCAAGGCTGGCTTCGCCGGGACGGACCCTCAAGCCACCGCCCACCAGCGCCGCCATCGAGGCAGAATGGTGGGGTGCGCGGAAGGGACGCCGGTCGGACAGCACGCCGCCGGCCAGTTCTCCGGCGATGGACTGGATCATGGAAATGTCGAGCAGTTCGCGTGCCGAAAGCGGCGGCAGGATCGATGGCAGCCGGGCGGCCAGCATCGACTTGCCGGCGCCGGGCGGACCAACCATCAGGAGATTGTGCCCGCCGGCCGCCGCCACTTCGAGCGCGCGCCGGGCCACGGCCTGACCACGCACGTCTGCGAGATCAGGCAGTTGTGCGGCGTCGGCAAGCTGCCGTCCGGGTTTGGGGCGCGCCTGGAGTTGCAGCCCGGTGAGATGATTGGCGAGGGCGACGAGGCTGTCGGCGGCTATGATGTCGAGATCGTCACCGGCCCAGGCCGCCTCCGGTCCGGACCCAGTCGGACAGACGAGGCCGAGACCCCGCGCACTGGCGGCCATTGCTGCGGGCAGCACGCCGCCGACATGCGCCAGTCTTCCATCGAGACCAAGTTCGCCCACCGCCATATATCCGTCCAATGCGTCCTGCGGGATGGCACCCAGCGCACTCATAAGCGCCAGGGCGATCGGCAGATCGTAGTGGCTTCCTTCCTTGGGAAGATCGGCCGGAGCGAGATTGATGGTGATGCGCTTGGGCGGCAGGCCCAGACCCGAGGCCGTAAGCGCAGCGCGTACCCGTTCGCCGCTTTCGCGCACGGCCTTGTCCGGCAAGCCCACGAGGACAAGGCCGGGGAAGCCGGGCGCGATATGCGCCTGAACGTCCACCGGCACGGCGTCGATGCCTTGAAACGCCACAGTCGTCACGCGCGTGACCATCGTGCGAGCCCCCTCAATGCCGGCAAAGCTAGCAGAGGCGGAAATAGTTAACAAGAACGAAGAAAGAACAGAAAATGGTCTATTAACCATGTGGGCTGCCACACTGGTTACCCTAAAACTCCATTAACCCCAGCATGTTGATTCAATAGCAGTTTATTCTGCGCCACGAGTATTTCGATCCATGGTCTTTTCTGCCCGTCGCTCCGTCTCCGCCGTCCTTCGCGGCGCCGTTCTGAGCCTCGCCGTCGCGGCGCTGGTCGCCTGCGGCAGCGTGGGGGGTCTTTATGGCGCCATTCCCGGCGACAACCGGCCGCACGCCAAGGTCGATCGCGCCCGCGGCATGCCCATCCAGGGTATCGACGTGGCGCGCTATCAGGAGAATGTCGATTTTGCCCGGGCGCGCGGCGCCGGCATCCACTTCGTTTTCATGAAGGCCACCGAGGGCAAGGACTACATTGATCCCAATTTCCGCGTGAATTGGGAGCGGGCGCGCGATGCCGGCATGCCGCGCGGCGCCTATCACTTCATGACATGGTGTTCGACGGCGGCAGAACAGGCGGCCTGGTTCGTCCAGAACGTTCCCGCGGACCCGAGCGCGCTGCCGCCGGTGCTGGATCTTGAGTGGAACAATCACTCGAGCTGCAAAGTCAAGCCGAGCAAGGCCGATGCGCTCGAGAAGATCAATGTCATGCTGACGGCCATGGAGCGCCATACCGGCAAGCTGCCGATCATCTATACCGACATGAACTTCCATCGTGACATCCTGGAAGATGTCTACCTGCCCAACACGTTCTGGCTGCGCTCCACCGCTGCAGAACCGCATGAGCGCTACAAGAACCGCCCATGGACCTTCTGGCAGTATACCCAGACCGGCGTCGTGCCGGGCGTAAAGGGCGAAGTCGATCGCAACGTCTTCTACGGTTCGACGGGCGACTGGTTGATGTTCCTGTCCACCGGCTGCGACCCACGCGCCATGGCGACGCTGCAGGCCAGCGGGCGTTGCCAGTTCGCGAAATAGACTGCCCCCAAATTGCCGCTACCCAAGCCGAAGCGCGCCGCATAAAGTCGCGGCGCGTCAGGTATAAAGGGTAACGGTCATGGACTTTCTCAACGGTTTCGGCATCGACGGGCTGAGCGTGGTGCTTATCGCGCTGGGAATCCTGGCCGTGCTGGTGCTGTTTGCCGGCGCCAAGACCGTGCCGCAGGGCCACAACTACACGATCGAGCGCTTCGGCAAATATACACGCACGCTCAAGCCCGGGCTCAACCTCATCGTGCCGTTCATCGACGTGGTCGGCAAGAAGATCAACGTCATGGAGCAGGTGCTGGACGTGCCGCACCAGGAAGTCATCACCCGCGACAACGCGACGGTGACGGCCAATGGCGTGACCTTCTACCAGATCCTCGACGCCGCTTCGGCCGCCTACGAGGTGACCGATCTCGAAAACGCCATCCTCAACCTCACCATGACCAATATCCGCTCGGTCATGGGCTCGATGGATCTCGACGAGCTGCTCAGTCATCGCGACGAGATCAATGACCGGGTGCTGCGCGTGGTCGACACAGCCGTGTCGCCCTGGGGCGTCAAGATCACCCGTATCGAAATCAAGGACATCGATCCGCCCAAGGACCTGGTCGAATCCATGGGCCGGCAGATGAAGGCGGAGCGCGAGAAGCGCGCCACGATCCTTGAAGCCGAGGGTCGGCGGCAGGCAGCCATCCTCAAGGCCGAGGGCGAAAAGCAGGCACAGGTGCTGGAAGCCGAGGGTCGCCGCGAAGCTGCCTTCCGCGACGCGGAAGCGCGGGAACGCGCCGCCGAGGCCGAGGCCAAGGCCACGCAACTGGTTTCAGACGCCATAGCCTCGGGCAGTGTGCAGGCCATCAACTATTTCGTGGCCAACAACTATATCAAGGCGCTGGAGGGGATCGCCACGTCGCCCAACCAAAAGCTGCTGATGTTGCCGGTCGAAGCGTCCAGCGTCATTGGCGCCATCGGCGGCATTGCCGAAATCGCCCGCGAAACCTTCGGGGCGGAAAAACCGAACCAGCCACGGTCCACCAGCAGGCCGCCCAACACGACGCCGCAGAGCCAGGGATAGGCCAGCATGCAGGTCATCGCCTTCCTGGCAGAGAATGCGCCCTGGAGCTGGATCATTGCCGGGCTCGTGCTGCTCGCGCTTGAACTGGTGGTTCCCGGCGGCTTCCTGCTCTGGATGGGCATAGCAGGCATTTTGACGGGGGTCCTGGTGCTGTTTCAACCCCTCGACTGGCCGGTGCAGTGGCTGATCTTCGGCGTCCTGTCGCTGGTCTCGATCTTGGTCTGGGTGCGGCTGACGCGGCACCGGCATGCACAGACGGACAGGCCAATGCTCAACCAACGCGCGGAGCAGTTCATCGGCCAGACCGCTATTCTGCAGCAGCCGATAGCCGGTGGTTTTGGCAGGCTGCCTCTGGGCGATACCATCTGGCGCGTGGCGGGGCCCGACCTGCCGGCAGGGCAGCGCGTGCGGATCACCGGGGCCAGTGGCGCCGTGCTGACCGTGGAAGCCGCATAAGCGTTCGCCCGCAAGCTTTCGTTAACCATAAGCTGAGAGGATAGCGGCTCGACCCAAGGGGTCTGGCCGGCTTCCGGGTCCTGCCGGCATGATATGCGGAGCGGGACGTGGCCCGGCAGAAACTCATCATCGCGGGTGTCCTGTTGGCAAGTACGGCGCTGGCCGGTGCCGCATGGGCCGATCCGGTGACGGTTGCCGACAAGACGCTGGACGGCGAGCGGCTCGAGGCTGGAATCTACCCCAGCGCCCCCATGCCCGAGGGTTTCGCCGTGCCGGACGAGCCGGCGCATCCACCGTTCGAGCTCGATTGGTCCATCGGCCTCAAGGGCAGCTACACGGCGGCGACCGGCGGCAACAGTTTCGTAACGACGCTCAACCCGGCCTTCACCGCGACGCATCAGGGTGTTCGCACTGACCTCGTGCTGAACGGGGGCGCGTCCCTCGCGCGCAATACCGACGGCACGCTCGGTGTCACTGGCCTCAATCTGCAACTCGATGCCGTCACGGCGCTGGGCCGAGACACCACCGCTTCGGGCTCGGCCCGCATCGGGCTCAGTCAGGACCTGCCAGGAGCGCCCGGCGCCAATCCGCTGGTCGAGGTGCCGCCGCAGGTGCTGACGGCAGCACTGAGCGGCGCCGTCGAGCGACGCTTCGGCCGCTTCGACCTCAGCGTCACTGGCGACCTCGAACGCACGCTTTACGGCCCCACCACCCGCACCGATACCGGTCTCACCGACAATTCCGCCGACAATGTCTGGCAGGGCGATGTCGGTCTGCGGCTCGGAGTCGAGGCCACACCGATCTTCGACGTCTTCACCCAAGCAGACATTGGTCGTGACTGGTTCGACCAGGCCGGCACAAGCGGCATCAAGAACGACGCCACCAGCCGCAGCCTGCGCGGTGGCGTGAGCGGCAGCTGGAACGGGCTTTTATCGGCAAGTGCCTCGGTGGGCGTCGGCCAGCACGACTTCGACGATGCCGGGCTCACCGACATCACCACCCGACTTTACGACGCCAGCATCGCCTACTCGCCCGATACCACGCTGAACCTCACGGCCGCGCTGTCAACCACGATCGAGCCGACCGGCGCCGACGTCGGGGGTACGGCGCGGGTCGCCCACATCGCGACGGCCAGCGCCAGTTACACGGTCAATTCCTGGCTGCGCCTGCGTGCCTCGGCCGACTGGGGCCTATCGACTGTCGAGGGCAGCGGAGAAACAGAACGCCGCCACGGCTTCGGTGCCGGCGCGGACTACAAGTTCAATTCGCGCACGGCATTATCGGCCGACTATGCCTATTCGCACCGCGACAACAGCCTCAATGGCGTCACCGACAGTCATTCGGTCAGCCTCGGGGTGACGCTGAAGCGCTGAGGGGACAGCAGGGCGCGGCAGGCCGCGCGCGCTGCCGTGGAAGCCTTGCGCCTAGAGCTTGTCGCCCAGGTCGAGCTTGCGCAACTCGTCGATGAAGCCAGGACGGATGTCCGCGCGATCGAGGGCAAAGACGACGTTGGCCGTCAGAAAGCCCAGCTTGGATCCGCAGTCGTAGACCTTTCCTTCGTATTTAACGCCGGTGAAGGCCTGCTGACCCATCAGGGTCTGCATGGCGTCGGTCAGCTGGATCTCGCCGCCTGCGCCGCGGGTCTGCTCGGCCAGAAGGGCGAAGATTTCGGGCTGCAGGATATAGCGGCCGGAAATGAAAAGATTGGACGGCGCTTCGTCGCGCTTGGGTTTTTCCACCATGCCATTGATGGCAAAGCCCTGGTCAGGTCCCTCGCCGCGCACCACGACGCCATAGGACGAGACATCTTCCCAAGCGCATTCCTCGACGCCGATAATGTTGCCCGGCCGCTCGTCGTAGGCGTCCATCATCTGCTTGAGCACGCCCGGCTTGGCGCGAAAAATCATATCGGGCAACAGAAGCGCGAAAGGCTGGTCGCCCACGATATCGCGGGCGCACCAGACGGCGTGACCGAGGCCCAGCGGCTCCTGCTGGCGGGTGAAACTGGTGCGTCCGGCAGACGGCAGGTCCTTCTGCAATTCGTCGAGCGCCGCCTTCTTGCCGCGGCTTTCGAGCGTCGCTTCGAGCTCGAACTGGCGATCGAAATGATCCTCGATGACGCCTTTGTTGCGCCCGGTGACGAAGACGAAGTGCTCGATCCCCGCCTCGCGCGCCTCGTCCACGGCATACTGGATCAGCGGCCTGTCGACGACGGTCAGCATCTCCTTGGGCATGGCTTTGGTCGCGGGCAGGAAGCGGGTGCCGAGGCCGGCAACGGGGAAGACTGCGGTACGGACGCGTTTGGACAATGAACTCTCCCTGGTGGACGCGATTTGGACGTAAAGCTAAATCAACGTCTCGCGCATATCGTTGCGTTCAATAGCATTTCCAAAACGGAGAGACAAAGCATGACGGTCCTCGTAACCGGCGGCGCCGGCTATATCGGCAGCCATATGGTGCTCAATCTGGCTGATGCCGGCGAGGACGTGGTCGTGCTCGACAATCTGGTCACCGGTTTCGACTGGGCCATCGACGGGCGCGCCCGCTTCGAGGCGGGAAATGCCGGGGATATCGAGCATGTGCTCAAGCTCATCGAGAAGCACAAGATCACCGAGATCGTGCACTTCGCCGGCTCGATCGTGGTGCCGGAGTCAGTCTCCAATCCGCTCAAATATTATGCCAACAACACCGCCACATCGCGCAACCTGATCGAGGCCGCGGTCAGGGGTGGGGTGAAGCACTTCATCTTCTCTTCGACCGCTGCCGTCTACGGCATGACCGGGCTGGCTCCGGTGGTTGAGGACACGCCGCTCAATCCCATGTCGCCCTATGGCCGGTCCAAGCTCATGACCGAATGGATGCTGGCCGATGTCGCCGCCGCCCATGACATGACCTATGGCGTTCTGCGCTACTTCAATGTCGCCGGGGCCGATCCGCAGAAGCGTTCGGGCCAGTCGACGCCCGAGGCCACGCATCTGATCAAGGTGGCCTGCCAGGTGGCGCTAGGCAAACGCGAGAAAATGGACATTTTCGGCACCGACTACGAGACGCCCGATGGCACCTGCGTGCGCGACTACATTCACGTGACGGACCTGATCGCCGCCCATGCATTGCTGCTGCGGCATCTGCGTGGCGGCGGCGACAGCACCACGCTCAACTGCGCCTATGGGCAGGGCTATTCCGTGCGCCAGGTGGTGGAAACGGTGCGCCAGGTCTCGGGCGTGAACCTCAGGGCCGACGAAGCACCTCGCCGAGCCGGCGACCCGGCGTCGATCACTGCGACCGGCGAAAAGGTGCGCAGTCTCCTGGGCTGGGTTCCGCAGCACGATGATCTCAACGAAATCGTCGAAACGGCGTATGCGTGGGAGCGGCACCTGCTCACCCGCAACCGTTAGGAAGGGACGAACCATGCGGTGGATGGCGATCGTTTGGCTGGCATTCGCCTCTCCTGCGTTTGCCCAGCCCACCGACAGTTTTGGAGACTTCCTTTCCAGCTTCCGTGCCGAAGCTGTGGCGGCCGGCATCGACGGCGGCTTTTACGATGCGACGGTTGCCGGCCTTGCGCCCGATCCGAGTGTTCCCAGCCTTGTCGAGACGCAGCCGGAATTCACGACGCCCGTGTGGGACTATCTCGACACGCGCATTACCGGCTCCCGCATCGAGCGCGGCAAGGCGGCGATGGGCCGGAACCAGGAGCTCTTTGCCCGCGTAGCCCAGCAATATGGTGTCGATCCCTATATCCTGGGCGCCATCTGGGGGATGGAGACCGACTATGGCGCGGTGCTGGGCAATGCCAAGCTGATCCGCCCGATCGTGCGGTCGCTGGCAACGGTGGCCTGGCAGCGGCGCAGCCGGTTCGCCGAAGACAAGGCCGATTTCGTTGCGGCGCTGAAACTTGCGGCTCTCAATGGCGGCGTTTCGCCGATGGGATCATGGGCGGGCGCCATCGGGCACCTGCAGGTCAACCCGTCGAACGTGCTCGCCAACGGCACCGATGGGGATGGCGATGGGCGCGTGGACCTGCACAATTCGCTTGCCGATGCTCTTGCCACCAGCGCTGTCTATCTCCGGCGCCTGGGCTACCAGCCCGGGCTCGACTGGGGCTTCGAGGTGCTCGTGCCCGAAGGCTTCGACTATCTGCTGGCGACGCGAGACCAGCTGCGACCGGTATCTTTCTTCGCCGAACGCGGCGTGACCCGCGTGGCCGGACGACAGTTCGCCGATCCATTGACACCGGTCTTCCTTTATGTGCCGGCCGGCAAGGACGGTCCCAAATTCCTGATGACGGCCAACTACCTGGTCTTCAAGGGATACAATTTCTCCGACAGCTACGCCCTTGCTGTCGCTCACCTGACCGACCGATTGAAGGGCGGCGGCGGTTTCGTCGCCTCTTGGCCGCGCCAGACGCAATTTCCGAACCTGGCGCAGCGGCAGTCCATCCAGCAGGCACTGATCACGCTCGGCCTTTACAACGGCGTTGTCGATGGACGCATCGGTCCGGTGACGCAAGCCGCCTATGCCCGGTTCCAGGCCATGCGCGGCGAGGTCGCTGATGGATTCGTGACCCGCGCCGCTCACGACGCGCTGGCGGCAGCGGTGCGATAACGCTCGTGGGAGCAACGTGGCCTTGAACTTCGGCGCCTGCTACAAGGCTCGGGCGAACATGGGAACGGACATGAAGCGGCTTGTTCTGGCTTTATTGGTGGTGTGTGTGGCGCTGATCGATGTCGGCCCGGCTCTCGCACAGGCCGCAGCCGGAGACCGCATCCAGGTTGCCCAGGCCGAGGCACCACGCCGCCGGACGTTGTTCGACCTCCTGTTCGGAGAGGAGCCGGCTCCCGCGCCGCAAGTCCAGCAACAACCGCAATCGCAGCCGCGGCAAACGGCCCCCCGGCCCACGGCGGCGCTGCCACCTCCCAAGCCGGTGGTCGACAAATCGCCCGACGCGACCCGGATGGCCGTTTTCGGTGACTCGCTGGCGATAGACCTTACCAAGGCGCTGGAGCGCTTCTACGCCGAAGATCCAAACCTGGTCGTCATCGGCCAGGGGGTCAATTCGTCGGGTTTCGTGCGTGATGATTTCTTCGACTGGAATGCGGCAATCGCCGAGCAGATCGCAGCCGACAGTTTCGATATTGCCGTGGTCATCATCGGCATCAATGACCGTCAGGAAATCACGGCCAGCGGCCAGACCTATCCGGCGCTCAGCGAAGGATGGACAAATATCTATCAGGCCCGGCTCAACAGTTTTCTCGGGCAGCTGCGGGCAGCGCGCAAACCGGTGATCTGGATGGGACTGCCGCCGATGGAGCGGAGCCAGTATTCGGCGGCGATGAACCAGATCAGCGCCTTGCACCGCATGGCCGCCTTTGCCAACGGTGCCGAATTCGTCGACATCTACGATCGCTTTGCCGATGCCGAAGGGCGCTATGCCGCCTACGGACCCGACGTCAACGGACAGAATGCGCTGATGCGCAAGGACGACGGCATCCACTATTCGGCGGCCGGCGCCGACAAGCTGGCCTTCTATATCAGCCAGTCGATCAGCACCTTCTATCGCGGCGGTCAGGTGAGCGTTGCCGTGGCGGACCCGCTCCAGGGCACTGATGCCGCACAGATGCTGCGCCCACCCTATCAGGGGCTCGGACAGATCAGGCTCTTGGAAGTGGCTGGGGCCGTGATGCCGCTGAGCCGGGTTCCGGACCGTGCCAGCGATCTGGTGCTGGCGGGAACTGCCGGCGACGCGCCGGCCGCCTTTTCGCTGGAGCAGTTGATGCAGGCGCCCCAGGGGCGTGTCGATGCCTTCGGCGTCGGTCTCGAGCCTGAGCGCGACAGCGGCGAAGCCCCCTAGTTCAGGAGCTCCACAGTCACAGGGGCGAGCATTTCCGAACGCGCCGCAGTCGTGCCGGCGGCGCTGGTGGCCATGATGGCGAAGATCAGAAGCAGGAGTGCAGCGGCGAGACGCATGGGTCGTTTCCCGGTCAGGTTTGCTGCATGAGCATTGCGCCACCTGTCTGCCAGCCGCAATGACAGCGTTAAGACTTGCTTAATACGTCAAATTGTTCCGAACGGGACGTCAGCCGCCAAGCAGGCCACTGGCGCGGATGCCATCGAACACGAATTGCACGGCGAGCGCGGCGAGGAGAATGCCGACGATACGCGAGACCACGGATAGGCCGGTAAGCCCCAGCAGGCGCTGAATGGGAATGGCGATCAGCAAAGTCAGCCAGCAGAGCGCCAGAATCACGATGATGGCGGCCAGAACCAGGCCGAATTCGAATGTGGACTCGGCGCCGGTGGTCAGCAGGATGACCGCGGAAATGGCTCCGGGACCCGCCATCAACGGCATGGCAAGCGGAAAGATCGAGATGTCGTGGCTCTGGCGGGCCTCGACTTCTTCCTCGTCGGTCGTACCGGTGCCACCCGAATGGCGTGCGAACACCATGTCGATGGCGATGAGCAGCAGCAGAATGCCGCCGGCGGTGCGGAGCGCCGGAATGGTAATGCCGAAAACATCGAGGATGGCATTGCCCAGCACCGCGAAGAACAGCAGGATGCCCAGTGCCACCAGCACGCCGCGCGTGGCGAAGATGCGGCGCTGGGCCGGGGTGTTGTCCTTGGTCAGAGCGGCGAAAATGAACGCGATGTCGGCTACGCCCACCGTTGCGAACAGCGTGGCAAAGGCGACAAGGAAAGTGTTCATGCTCGGCCCCCGGATCCGCCCCAAGCACTAGGGCATTTGCCGCGCCGCGCCAACCCCGCGCCGCCTTGCGTCAGGCCCGGCGCTTCTCGATGGCATCCCAGATCAGCACGGCAATGTCGGGACCGCCGAAACGTTTGATCTCACGAATGCCGGTGGGCGATGTGACGTTGATTTCGGTAAGATAGCCGCCGATCACGTCGATGCCGACGAAGATCATGTCACGCGCCTTGAGCGCCGGGGCGATCCGCGCGCAGATTTCCTGCTCCCTCTCGGTCAGCGGCGAGAGTTCGGGACGACCGCCCACATGCATGTTGGAGCGCGCCTCGCCATCGGCGGGGATGCGATTGAGGCCCATGACCGGCTCACCATCGATGATGATGATGCGCTTGTCGCCCTTGCGCACATCGGGGAGGTACTTCTGGATCATGAAGGGTTCGCGGTAATTGGCCTCGAACAGTTCGAGCAGGCTTGCGAGATTGTGGTCGCCCTCCTGGATGAAGAACACACCCGCGCCGCCATTGCCGTAGAGCGGCTTGACGATGATGTTGCCGTGCTCCTTGCGGAAGGCATGAATTTCCGCCCGGTCGCGGGTCACCAGGGTTGGCGGCATCAGGTCGGGAAATTCAGTGACGAGAATCTTCTCGGGCGCGTTGCGGACCGCGGCGGGCGGATTGACGACAAGCGTCCTGGGATGGATGCGCTCGAGCAGGTGCGTGAGCGTGATGTAGTTCATGTCGAACGGCGGATCCTGGCGCATCAGCACCACGTCCTGGGTGCCGAGATCGACGCGGCGCGCTTCGCCGAGGGTGAAATGCTGACCCTTTTCGGCATCGGTGACGGTGATGGGCTGGGCGAGAGCGCTCACCGTATTGTCGCGCATGGACAGGGTGTCGGGTGTGTAGTGCAAGAGCTCATGTCCGCGGGCCTGGGCCTCGAGCATCATGGCGAAGGTCGAATCGCCGCGCGGATTGATGGTTGCGACATGGTCCATCTGGACGGCGACTTTGAGCGACATGACTACTCTCAGAAAGCTGGAAAGGCATTGATGAGATGGCGTGGCCAGCGCCCGGGTGCAAGCAGAATCACGTCGAAGCGCAAATCGCGGCCGGCGGCCTCCGGATTGCGGGCGAGCCAAAGGTGGGCGGCGCGGACGATCCTGTCGCGATGGATCGCCGCATAGGTCAGCGACTCGTCGGCATCCGGGGCGCGCTGCTTGACCTCTATGAAGATGATGCTGGCGCCCTTTTCGGCCACGAGGTCGATCTCGCCGACCGGGGTTTTGTAGCGGCGATTGCGGATGCGGTAGAACTTGAGTTGCAGGAAAAGCGCGGCCAGTGCCTCGCCGCGGTGGCCGCTTCGATAGGCCTTGCGGCGCTTGTCACTCGGCGTTCTTGAGGGCGAGGGCGGCATCGTAAACGTCCTTGCGCTTGAGCCCGAACCGGGCGGCGATCTCGTCGACCGCGGCCCGAAGCGGTTGATCTTGCATGGCTTTGCCGAGTGCCGCCTGCCAGTCCTCGGCGGCGGGCGCGCTGGGCTCGGCGGCACCGGCGACGACGATCACCGCCTCGCCCCTGGTCTCATCATCGGCAAACCGGGCCGCCAGTTCGGAGAGGCTCCCGCGCATGGTGCGCTCGAAGCGCTTGGTCAGCTCCAGCGCGACGACGGCGGGTCGGTCCCCGAGCACCTCGGCCATGGCGGCTAGCGTGCCGTCGAGACGTCGCGGAGACTCGTAAAAGATCAGTGTTTCACGTGAATCGACGTGCTTTGCCAAGACGTTAGCCCTCGCGCCAGCCTTGGGTGGCAGGAAGCCGTGGAAGGCGAACGCGTCAGTTGGGAGGCCCGCAACAACGAGCGCCGAGAGCAGGGCGGAGGCGCCGGGGATCGGGAAGATCGGCAGGTCCTGTTCGGCCAGGGTCCGGATTAGCGGGAAGCCGGGGTCGGACAGGAGCGGGGTTCCGGCGTCGGATATGAGGGCGATGGCAGCGCCGGAGGCAATGCGGCCGGCGATGTATTCGGCCTTGTCCCGCTCGTTATGTTCATGAAAAGCCTGGCGTTTTGCCGAGATGCCATAGTGGTCGAGCAGTTTGGCGGAGGTACGGGTATCCTCGCAGAGAACCAGTTCGACCGCCGCCAGGGTTTCGAGCGCCCGCAGGGTGATGTCGCGCAGATTTCCTATAGGCGTGGCAACGACATAGAGTCCGGGCGCCAGTGCCGGGGCGGTGAAACGGGTGCCGGCGATGAAATAGTCGGATTTGTGTTCGTTCATCGCCGCGCCTTCCCGGATTTCAATGCTTGATTAACGAATTGGGTACAATTTGTTAACAGACTGTGAGCACTTGGAACGGCCGTGGTGCGAAAAGGTGAGACAGCGACGCGCTGGACCCGCCGCTCGGTGATGACCGGGCTGGCCGCTCTCGTTGCGGCCTGCTCGCCGGGGTCGCTGCAACTGGGATCGCGGTCGTTTTCTTTCCCGTGGGACAGCGCCGACCAAACCGGTGGCGCGCCGCTCGGATCTGCTGCGCCGACCATGCCATCGCAGCGCATCGGGCGCGGATCGGTGACGGTGGCGCTGCTGCTGCCGCTGTCGGGCGATCCGGCCGTGGCACAACTGGGGGTGGCGCTGGCCAATGCGGCGCGCCTGGCCATCCAGTTCATCGAAGCCAATGCCAATATTGCGGAGAACATAACCCTGTCGCTGCGCGATACCGGCACCGGCGCGGCCGGGGCGGTGAGCGCCGCCAATGCCGCGGTCGCCGAGGGCGCCAAGCTGGTGCTGGGTCCGCTGACGGCCGAGCAGATCAGCGCCGCCGCGGCCGTTACGCGGGCCGCCAATATCCCGATGATCGGCTTTGCCAACAATGGCAGCGTGGCCGGCCCCAATGTCTACGTGCTCAACGTGCTGCCCGAAACCGAGATGAAACGGGCGCTGACCTGGCTGCGCGAACAGGGGCGGCGCGGACCAGCGGGCATTTTCCCGTCGACGCCCTATGGCGAGGCCCTGGCATCAGCGTTCCGGACGCAGGCGATTGCAGCCGGCTTCAATCCGAGCGCCGTCTATACGTTTTCCGATGTCAGTGAAGCGCAGGGGATCATCAATCAGGCCAAGCCGCTGGTCGAGCGGATGATGCTCGACGCCCTGTTCGTCCCCGACCGGGCCACGGCGCCAACTTTTGCCGGGTTGCTCGCCCAGGCGGGGGTGGCCAGGGACGATGTGCAACTGGTGGGTTCGGCCGACTGGAGCGCCGACCCGCAGCTGGCGACCAATGCGGCGCTTGTCGGGGCCGTTTTCCCTGGAGTGGACGACGCCGGGCTCAATGCCATCCGCGCCGACTACCAGCGGCAGTTCGGCGCGGCGCCGCCACAGATGGCGACCATCGCCTATACGGCAGTGATCCTGGCCAATGTGAACACGCTGTCGAAGGCGGTGCCGCCCTATAGCGCGCAGCTGCTGACCAATCCTTCGGGCTTTGCCGGGCGCGACGGACTTTTCCGCTTCCAGGCGAACGGTCGCAGCGATTATGCGCTGGCGATCAAACAGATCGGGGCAGGGGGTGTGGTCACGACGGTGGATGCGGCGAAGATCTAGGATTTCCCGGATCGACTGAAGCAGGCTGCAGCTGAAGGAAGGGATATGACGGGAGAAGGCCCCCTCACCCGGCCTTCGGCCGACCTCTCCCCCGAGGGAGAGGTGTCGCTGCGCGGCTAGGCCGCCAGGTCGGCCACCACGGCATCGAGGACGGGGAAGCCCTTGTCGGTGACGCGGAGATTGCCGTTGGGGAGGGTTTCGAGGAAACCGTAGCCCTTGAGGGCCATGATCTGCGCTTCCGAAATGCCGCGGCCCGAAATGGACATGAAGCGGGTCGGCGAGATGCCTTCCTTCAAGCGCAGCCCCATGACCAGATATTCGTCGCCCTGTTCTTCCCAGGTGAGGACATCGTCGGTGATCATGCCGTGGCCCTGGCTGTTGACGAGGTTGAGCCAGTCGAAGGGCAGGCGTTCGGTGGCGGTGGCGTGGCGCTGGTGATTGACCATGAGGCGGCCATGCGCGCCCGGGCCGATGCCGGCATATTCGCCATAGCGCCAATAGAGCATGTTGTGCCGCGATTCCTGGCCGGGAACGGCATGGTTGGAAATCTCGTAGGCCGGCATGCCCGCAGCGGCGGTCAATTCCTGGGTCAGCTCGTAGAAGTCGGCCGCCAGATCCTCGTTGGGCATCTTGAGCTTTCCGGCCTGATGCAGGTCGAAATAGCGCGTCCCCTGCTCGATGGTCAGCATGTAAAGGCTGATATGGCCCTGGGCGAGCCAGAGACCCTCCTTGAGCTCGTCTTCCCAATCCTCGAGGGTCTGCTTGGGACGGCCATAGATGAGATCGAAGCTCGAGCGATCAAAGACGCTCTGGGCGATGCGCACGGCGGCAACAGCTTCCTCGACCGTGTGGCGGCGACCAAGCTCGGCCAAGGGACCCGGGCGCAGCGACTGGACGCCCAGCGACACACGATTGACGCCCGCTGCGCGGAAGCCCTTGAAGCGCTCGACCTCGACCGAGGTCGGGTTGGCTTCGAGGGTGATTTCGGCCCTGCGATCGATCTCCCAGGCGTTGGCGATGGCATCGAGAATGGTGCCGACGGCCTTGGGCGACATCAGCGACGGTGTGCCGCCGCCGAAGAAAACCGATTGCACCAGGCGGCCGGGCGAAAGCGCGGCCATATGGGCGATCTCGCGCTTGTAGCCCTCGACAAAGGCGTCTTCATCGAAGGGGCCGCGATGAACGTGGGAATTGAAATCGCAATAGGGGCACTTGGACGCGCAGAACGGCCAGTGGACGTAGACGCCGAAGAGGTCGTTGGGATTTTGCGTCATGGACGGCACCTGTGAGAAGCCAAGAAAACCCCCACCCGGCCTCCCCCTGAAGAAGGGGGAGGGGCAGGCAGATGCAGTCCGCGGATGTCTGGATCAAACGCAGGCCTGACTCCCTCCCCCTTCTTCAGGGGGAGGGTCGGGGTGGGGGTCACCTGGTTCGGCACCGACCTACCCATGATCGATCTGCTGCTCGACAAACAGCGCGAATGCTCTTGCGCGGTGGCTGAGGCCCTGCTGGCCGGGTGACCAGGAGTGCTTCACCTCGGGCGGCATTTCGCCGAAGGTGATGTCGTAGCCATCGGGCATGAACATGGGATCGTAGCCATGCCCCTGATCGCCGCGCGGGGGCCAGACCAGGGTCCCCTCGCATTTGCCGACATAGAGCACGTCGCGGCCATCGGGGTGAGCGAGGCACAGGGTGGCGTTGAAGGCCGCCCGGCGCTGTCCCGGCGAGATGGCGCCGGCAGCCTGGAGGGCATCCTCAACGCGCTTCATGGCGCGGTTGAAATCGCGCGGCACGCCAGCCCAGTCGGCGGTGTAGACGCCGGGTTCGCCGTTGAGCGCATCGACGGAAATGCCGCTGTCGTCGGACAGCGCAAGCATGTTGGCGCCCCGGGCTGCGGCATGCGCCTTGGTGCGGGCGTTCTCGGCAAAGGTGGTGCCGGTTTCTTCGGGCTCGGGGAGCCCGAGGTCGCCCGCAGAAACAAGTTCGAGGCCGAAAGGCTCGAAGAGCTCGCGGAATTCCTTGAGCTTGCCGGCATTGTGAGTGGCAATGCAGAGGCGGTCACCGGCCTTGAGGCGGGGAATGGTCATTTGGCCTCCAAAGCGCGGGTTATGTCGTTCCAGATGGGGCAATGATCTTGATTGAAGGCCCCCTCATCCGCCCTTCGGGCACCTTCTCCCACAAGGGGAGAAGGGGGCACCGCGCTCGGACCTGCGCCGGCTCCCCCTCGCCCCTTGTGGGAGAGGGTGGATCGGCCAAAGGCCGAGACGGGTGAGGGGTTCTTTAGCCAGCCCATCATACGCCGAGGGCCGCTTTCTGCATGACGGACAGTTCGCCGATGCCCTGTTCGGCGAGGGCCATGAGGGACTGGAGTTCGTCACGCGAGAACGGCGCGCCTTCGGCGGTGCCCTGGATTTCGACGAATTTTCCGGAACCGGTCATGACGAAATTGGCATCGGTCTCGGCCTCGACGTCCTCGAGATAGTCGAGATCGAGAACCGGCGTGCCGCGATAGATGCCGCAGGAGACGGCAGCGACGCTGTCCTTGAGGGCCTGGCCCTTGGTCAGCTTGCGCTCGTCCATCCACCTGATGGCATCGACCAGCGCCACATAGGCGCCGGTGATGGAGGCGGTGCGGGTGCCGCCATCGGCTTCGAGCACGTCGCAATCGAGGGTGATCTGGACTTCGCCAAGAAGCTCGAGATCGACCACGGCGCGTAGCGAGCGGCCGATGAGACGCTGGATTTCCTGGGTGCGCCCCGATTGCTTGCCGGCGGTCGCCTCGCGGCGGGTGCGCGAGCCGGTGGCGCGGGGCAGCATGCCGTATTCGGCGGTGACCCAGCCCTGGCCCTTGCCGCGCAGCCAGCCAGGAACGCTGGTTTCGACCGAGGCGGTGCACAGAACCCTGGTGTTGCCGAAGGCGACGAGGCAGGAGCCTTCGGCCTTCATGGCGACGTTGCGCTCAAGGGTTACTGCCCGCATGTCGCTTGGCTGCCGTCCGGATGGCCGCATCGTGATTCCAGTCTGTAATTGCCGTTAACCGCCTCTTAACCCTCCCGGAGCGCGCTCACAAGCGCCGGGCGCTTGGCGGATGGGGACGAAGGGCCTAAATGAGAAGCCAAGGTTAAAGTCGACGAGTTTAATCAAACCCCATGTCCAGGCCGGAAGAAGACTTTCTCTCGGTGCTCAATTCCCGCAGCCAGGAGATTTTCCGGCGGCTGGTGGAGCGCTATCTCGATACCGGCATGCCGGTCGGCTCGCGCGACCTGAGCCGCCTGCTGCAGGTGGAACTATCGCCCGCTTCTGTCCGAAACGTGATGGCCGACCTCGAGGACCTGGGGCTGATCGCGGCGCCGCACACGTCGGCCGGCCGGGCGCCGACGCAACAGGGCCTCCGCTTCTTCGTCGACTCCATGCTCGAGATCGGAACGATCAACGAGAGCGAACGCAGCCAGATCGCGCGGCACATCCAGGGCACGGCTGGCCATGCGCAGGTGGAAGACGTGCTGGCGGAAGCGTCGTCGCTGCTGTCGGGGCTGAGCCACGGGGCCGGCGTGGTGATCGCCACCAAGGCCGACATGGTGCTCAAGCATATCGAATTCGTGCGGCTCGACGCCGCGCGGGCCATGGCGGTGCTGGTGGGCGAGGACGGGCAGGTGGAAAACCGCATTCTCGACCTGCCGCCGGGCTATACGGCCAGCGCCCTGACCCAGGCGGGCAATTACCTGGCCCACTACGTCGTGGGCCGGACATTGTCGGAAGCGCGCAAGGTGCTCAACGAAAGGCGGGCCGAACAGCGCGCCGAACTCGATGAACTGACGCAGAAACTGGTGGATGCCGGCATTGCCACGCTGTCGGCGCCGAGCGGCAATTCTGCCCCCACGGTGATCGTGCGCGGCCGCGCCAACCTCATCAACGACACGATGCAAAGCGACGAGCTGATGCGGATGCGCCAGCTGTTCGACGAGCTGGAAAGCAAGGATGGGCTGCTTGAACTGCTGGGCGATGCCGAGCGGGCACAGGGCGTGCGCATCTTCATCGGCTCGGAGAACAAGCTGTTTTCGCTTTCGGGCTCATCGGTGATCCTTTCCCCCTACAAGGACGCCAACGACCGGATCGTGGGCGTGCTCGGGGTGATTGGGCCGACGCGGCTCAACTATGCGCGGATCGTGCCGGTGGTGGATTACACCGCCAATGTCATCAGCTCGATGATGGCCCGCAAGCGCGGGACGTAGGGGCAGGCGCGGCGCGATTTTGCATTCTCCTGGGCTCGGCGCTTGAATTCAGTCCATCATTGGCCGATATGGCGGGCAAGAGATTTAGCCAATTGGGGAAGAAGACCAGATGAGCGACGAAAACGCCGCCCAGGGCGAAACGCCGGAAACCGAAATCCCTGCGACCGACACGCCGGAAATCGATCCGGTCGAGGCGCTGCGCGCCGAGAATACGGAACTCAAGGACCGCGTGCTGCGCGTGGCAGCCGAGATGGAGAACCTGCGCAAGCGCACCGAGCGCGACGTGGCCGATACCCGCTCCTATGCGATTGCCGGCTTTGCGCGCGACATGCTGACGGCAACCGACGCCCTGAGCCGGGCGCTGATGGTGATCCCGGCCGAGGTGCGGGAGACCGCCGACGGTTCGCTCAAGAGCCTGATCGACGGGATCGAGCTGGCCGACCGCGAAATGCAGCGGCTGCTGGCCAAGCACGGCGTGAAGCCGATCGAGGCGGCGGGACAGAAATTCGACCCGCACAAGCATCAGGCGATGTTCGAAGTGCCCAACCCCAACGTGCCCGAGGGCACGGTGGTGCAGGTGGTGCAGGAAGGTTTTGCCATTGGCGAACGCGTGCTGCGCCCGGCCATGGTGGGTGTCGCCAAGGGCGGTGCGGCGGCTCCGGCCGGAGACGACGGCGTGGACAAGAGCGCCTGATGCCTTTGCGGGCTTGAATTGGAAGGGGCGCCCGGTGGGCGCCCTTTTTGTTTCGGCAGGAGGACCTGTGCACATCTCGGGTGCGACACATCCTCTAGACGGGGGGTGAGCAGGAGCCATGCCCCGCCATTCGAGCGTAGCTCTCATGGCCTAGCCCGCTAAAATCGCTCCACTGGAGCGATTTTGCCTGCGGCACGCGGACTAGCCCAAAATTTCCCGGCTCTGGATGCGTTCGACGCCGGCGTCGGTCATGTCGGCCCAGGCCTTGCTCAGCGAGCCATCCGCATCGATGGCCCGTGTCGCGTCCTCGATGACGGTCACGTCGAAGCCGCCGGCGACGCCATCGAGGGCGGTCCAGGCGACGCAGAAATCGGTGGCGAGGCCGACCACGAAGAGACGGCCGACATCGCGCTCGTTGAGATAACCGGCAAGGCCGGTGAGGATTTCGCGATCGGCTTCCTGGAAACCGGAATAGCTGTCGATGGCGCGCCTGAAGCCCTTGCGGATGATGAGCTGGGCGTGGGGGATGTTGAGATCGCTCGATATTTCGGCGCCACGGGTGGCCCAGACGCAGTGATCGGGCCAGAGAACCTGGGTGCCGTAGGGCAGGTCGATGGTGTCGAACGGCGCCTTGCCGGCGTGCTGGCTGGCAAAGGAGACGTGATCGGCGGGATGCCAGTCCTGGGTGAGGACGACATTGGCAAAGCGCGTGGCAAGCTGGTTGATCAGCGGCACGATCTCGTCGCCGCCGGAGACGGCAAGACTGCCGCCGGGCAGGAAATCGTATTGCACATCGACGACGACAAGGACGTCCTCTGGATTGACCGTGAGCGTCATGCTGGATCCTCTGTTTTTACCCAAACCGCCGGCACGACGCCGCGTACCGAATTGCCGAGATAGATGTCCGACCCCGCCTGGCGCAGATCATCGAGCGTCAGCACCTGTTCCTGCGCGGCCCCCGAGGCGATCAGGTCCGCACGCAGCGTTCCGGGCAAGAGGCCGGCGGTGAGCGGCGGGGTGCGAAAGACACCGTCGCCGTTGCCCACAAATAGGGACATGTACGAGCCCTCGGTCAATTCGTTTCGTTCGTTGAGGAAGACGACCTCGTCGACGCCTTGGCTCTCCATGGCGCGTTGGCGGGCCGCGTCGAGCATCTGCCGATTGGTGGTCTTGTGCGCCAGCCAGAGGTTGGTGGAGGTGACGCGTTCGGGCGCAATGACGAAGCGCATGACCGGGGGCGTCGGCGGCAGGGGCGTGCTGGTGAGGGCGTGGCCCGCCTCGGCGCTGACGGTGAGGCGCACGCGCATGTCGCTCTCGAAACCGGCCTGCAGATCCTGGAGGGCAGTCGAGATGGCGCCGAGATCAAGCGGGATGCGGAAATAGCGGGCCGAGGCGATCAGGCGCTCGATGTGGCGTTCGAGCAGCACATATCGATGCTGCGGGGTCCACAGCATGGTCTCGATCAGGGTGACGGGCGGGGCAGGGTCGGACAGGAACGTCAATTTGAGGAGCGCCTCATCGTATTCGGACCGGGCCGTGGAGTCGGCGACGATGCCGCCGCCGATGCCGATGGTGCCGCGCCCCCCGGCGTCGATGACGGCCGTGCGGATGGCGACGTTGAAACTGAAATCGCCCGAGGGCGCGACATAGCCGATCGAGCCGGTATAGAGGCCGCGCGGGCCGGCCTCGACGGCGTGGATGATTTCCATGGCCCGGAGCTTGGGCGCGCCGGTAATGGAGCCGCAGGGAAAGAGATTGGCGAGGACCTCGCCAATGCCGACGCCACGCTTGCGACGCGCCTCGATGCCCGAGGTCATGGTGTGGAGGCTGCGATAGGTTTCGACCGTAAAGAGGTCGGTGACGCGGACGGAGCCGGTCTCGGCGATGCGCCCCAGGTCATTGCGCAGGAGATCGACGATCATCAGGTTTTCGGCGCGGTTCTTGGGGTCCGCGGCAAGGGCGGCCCGGCCCGCTTCGTCTTCGGCGAGCGTGCGGCCGCGTCCCATTGTGCCTTTCATGGGCCGCGCCCTGAGGATGTCCCCGGTGCCGGACACGAAAAGCTCGGGCGAGCGCGAGAGCACGTGATGGTCGCCCGCATGGATATAGGCGCCGTAAGCGACAGGCTGGCTGGCCGCGAGCGTGCGATAAAGGCCGAGGGGATCGCCTTCGAGCGTGAAACCGGCCCTCAAGGTCAGGTTGACCTGATAGGTATCGCCGGCTGCAATGAGGGCCTCGACGCGATCGAAGGCCGCGCGATAGGCGTCGAAATCGAGATCGGGAGCGACCGCAGCCGCCCGTCCTTCGGGTGCGCCTGAGAGGAGGCGATCGACATCCTGCCCGCTCAGCTGCCGGGGCGCGTCGTAAAGGCCGAGCCAGAGAAGCGGCATCTCGCTGCGCGGCGGCAGCAGGCGAGCAAGACGTTCCTCGAACAGAAAACCCAGCTCGTAAGCGAGGTAGCCGGCGGCCCAAAGGCCCTCACGGCCGGCTGCCTCAAGGCGGGCGAGAGCCGCATGCGCCTGGTCGGCGGTGTGCGCGACAAGCACCTCGCGCGGCGCCGTGAACAGGAGGTTCTGGCCGCCGGTGCCGAGATTGTCGTGCAGGAGCACAGTGCCCGTGGTGATCATCGCGCCGTTCTAGTCGATTGCCGAGAGCGCCGTAACCATTTTTCGCATCCCGAAGACGGGGCCAACGCGAATCACTCTTGGCCGATATGTTCTTCAGTGGCATTTATCGTTGCGTCCGGAGCAGCATTCGTTCCGGCAGAGGGCATTTTCATGAACAAGATCCTGCTGGGCGGCCTTGCCGCCCTTGCGCTCGTGGCCGGCATCGCGCCCGCCGCGGCACAGACCGTGGAATTCACGGTCATCAACAACTCGTCCTACGACCTCCATTACTTCTACACCACGCCGAGCAACGAGGATCACTGGGGTGATGACCTGCTTGGCGACAGCGGCGTGCTGGAAGCGGGATACCAGGCGACAGCCACGATCGGCGACGGCTCCGACCAGTGCCTATACGACTTCAAGTTCGTGATGGACAACGGTGCAGAGCTGATCGAACCAGAGATCGACATCTGCCAACTGAGCTCCTACACGATCAACGACTGACCCCGGCGGGCCGCCCCGAAGCCGGGCGGCCCCCCAAGCGACGGCGACCCAAAAAACTCCACCAAGTCGCGCTTGAAGCCCCTCTCGCACCCCCCTATATACCCCCCAGGCCCCGCAAGGGGCGATTTTCAAACCTACGAGGGACCCGGCCCCGAGGGGCCAAGAGGCTGCTCTGACAAGAGGGCTTCGCGGTGGGTTCGCTGAGAGAGAGGCAGAGTAATGGCTAAAGTTATCGGTATCGACCTGGGTACCACCAATAGCTGCGTTGCCGTGATGGACGGCAGCAATCCCAAGGTCATCGAAAATGCGGAAGGCGCGCGCACCACGCCCTCCATGGTGGCATTCTCCAAGGACGGCGAGCGCCTTGTCGGCCAGCCGGCCAAGCGCCAGGCCGTGACCAATCCGGAAAATACCCTGTTCGCCGTCAAGCGCCTGATCGGCCGCCGCTACGACGACAAGGTCGTGGCCAAGGACAAGGGCCTCGTGCCCTTCAAGATCGTGGCTGCCGACAATGGCGACGCCTGGGTCGAGGCTTCGGGCGACAAGTATTCGCCCTCGCAGGTTTCGGCCATGGTGCTTCAGAAGATGAAGGAAACCGCCGAATCGTATCTCGGCGAGACCGTCACGCAGGCCGTGATCACCGTTCCCGCCTATTTCAACGATTCGCAGCGCCAGGCGACCAAGGATGCCGGCAAGATCGCGGGCCTTGAAGTGCTGCGCATCATCAACGAGCCGACCGCCGCTGCGCTGGCCTATGGCCTCGACAAGAAGAATTCGGGCACGATCGCGGTCTATGACCTTGGCGGCGGTACCTTCGACGTGTCGATCCTCGAGATCGGCGACGGCGTCTTCGAAGTGAAGTCCACCAATGGCGACACCTTCCTTGGTGGCGAAGACTTCGACATGCGCCTCGTCGACTACCTGGCCGACGAGTTCAAGAAGGAGCAGGGCATTGACCTGCGCTCCGACAAGCTCGCGCTGCAGCGCCTCAAGGAAGCTGCCGAAAAGGCCAAGATCGAACTCTCGAGCGCCACGCAGACCGAAATCAACCTGCCGTTCATCACGGCGGATGCTTCGGGCCCCAAGCACCTGACGCTCAAGCTTTCGCGCTCCAAGCTCGAATCGCTGGTGGATGACCTGATCCAGCGCACCATCGAGCCGTGCAAGCAGGCGATGAAGGATGCCGGCGTCTCGGCCAGCCAGATC
Organism: Devosia lucknowensis; assembly: GCF_900177655.1. Taxonomy (NCBI): domain Bacteria; kingdom Pseudomonadati; phylum Pseudomonadota; class Alphaproteobacteria; order Hyphomicrobiales; family Devosiaceae; genus Devosia; species Devosia lucknowensis. The sequence goes on from NZ_FXWK01000002.1 coordinate 768,945, forward strand.
GACGAAGTCGTGCTGGTGGGCGGCATGAGCCGCATGCCCAAGGTGCAGGAAGCGGTCAAGCAGCTGTTCGGCAAGGAGCCGCACAAGGGCGTCAACCCGGACGAAGTCGTGGCACTGGGTGCTGCCATCCAGGGCGGCGTGCTGCAGGGCGACGTCAAGGACGTGCTGCTGCTCGACGTGACCCCGCTGTCGCTGGGCATCGAAACGCTCGGTGGCGTGTTCACGCGCCTGATCGATCGCAACACCACGATCCCGACCAAGAAGAGCCAGACCTTCTCGACCGCCGAAGACAACCAGAATGCGGTGACCATCCGCGTCTTCCAGGGCGAGCGTGAAATGGCGGCGGACAACAAGCTGCTGGGCAATTTCGACCTTGCCGGCATTCCCCCCGCACCGCGCGGCGTGCCGCAGATCGAAGTGACCTTCGACATCGACGCCAACGGCATCGTCAACGTGTCGGCCAAGGACAAGGGCACCGGCAAGGAGCAGCAGATCCGCATCCAGGCCTCGGGTGGTCTCTCCGACGCCGACATCGAAAAGATGGTCAAGGATGCCGAGGCCAATGCCGAAGCCGACAAGCGCAAGCGCGAAGCGGTGGAAGCCAGGAACCAGGGCGAATCGCTGGTCCACTCGACCGAGAAGTCGCTCAAGGACTATGGCGACAAGGTTTCGGCCGAGGACAAGGCCGCCATCGAAACCGCCATCACCGACCTGCGTTCGGTGCTGGATGGAGACGATGCCGAAGCCATCAAGGAAAAGACCGCAACCCTTGCGGAAGCCTCGATGAAGCTGGGCGAAGCCATGTACAAGGCATCGCAGGCGGAAGCCGAAGCCAAGGCCAACGGCACTGCCGACCGCGATGACGACGACGACGTGGTCGACGCCGACTTCGAAGAGGTCAAGGACGGCGACGACGACAAGAAATCGGCGTAAGCCTGGTTGAATGAATGACGAGGCCCCGGTGGAAACACCGGGGCCTTTGTTTTTGGGGGGCGAGAAAAGGGAAGAAAGGTGGATTGCCCGGTCAAGCCGGGCAATGACGATGAGACGGGAAGTCCACGCTTCCGCCCCCATCGTCACCACCCGGCTTGTCCGGGTGGTCCATTTCGCGGCAAGCTCATTGCATGAGGGGATACGTCTACATTCTCGCGTCGGGGAAGAATGGGACGCTCTATACGGGCGTGACGACAAATCCGTCCCGACGCTGGTTCGAGCATCAGCACGCGCTCACGCCTAGTTTCACCTCGCGATATGGGGTGAAGACGCTGGTCTGGATCGAGCGCCATGCCTCGTGATTGCCGCTATCCGGCGGGAGAAAGCGATCAAGAGGTGGCCTCGGCAATGGAAGATTAACCTGATCGAATCCGCCAATCCCGAGTGGAAAGACGTTTCGGACTGGTTGTTGGGAACTTGAGGCATCGCATGGATTGCCCGGACCAACCGGGCAATGACGAAGGAATGGAAGCAGCCGTTTTCTTCGTTGCCAGGATGCAGACGTAGCCCTTTACCCATCCAAGGTGGGAAGAGATGGATCACCCGGTCAAGCCGGGTGGTGACGGAACGGGGAGGGCGGAGAATGCCCCACCTGTCCGGCCCATTGCAGTGGCGTTTCACGTGAATCGCTATGTGTTGATCCCCCGCGCTGCCCTTGCTAATACCGCCGCGCCTGCCCATATGCGGGTGAACGGGCCGGCGCAGCCGGCTTTTGCTTATTTTCATTCAGCGCGACGACCATACCGGCGCGACGAAGACGAGAGAGTTGACCTTGTCCAAACGCGATTTCTACGAGGTGCTCGGCTGCCAGAAAGGCGCCGATGATGCCGCCCTCAAGAGCGCTTATCGCAAGCTCGCCATGCAGTTTCACCCCGACCGCAACCCGGGGAACAATGAGGCAGAGCACAAATTCAAGGAAATCAACGAAGCCTACGATACGCTCAAGGATCCGCAGAAGCGCGCGGCCTATGACCGGTTCGGCCACGCCGCCTTCGAAAATGGCGGGCGCGGGCAGGGGGGTGGCTTCGGCGCCGACTTCAATTCGTCGATGTCCGACATTTTCGAGGACATTTTCGGGGACTTCATGGGCGGCGGGGGTCGTCGCGGCGGCGGCGGCGCCTCGAAGCTGCGCGGCTCGGACCTGAGATACAATCTCGAAATCTCGCTCGAGGAGAGTTTTGACGGCCGTACGGTGGAAATCGACGTGCCGACGCTGGCCGGCTGCGAAACCTGCGACGGTACGGGCGCCAAGCCCGGCACCGGCACCCATACCTGCCGGCAGTGCAACGGCCATGGCAAGGTGCGCGCGGCGCAGGGGTTCTTCACCATCGAGCGGACCTGCCCGGTCTGCCAGGGCCGCGGCCAGATGATGGACCAGCCTTGCACCGATTGCGGCGGCCAGGGCCGTCGCCAGCAGAACCGCAAGCTCAGCGTCGACGTGCCCAAGGGCATCGAGGACGGGACGCGCATCCGCCTTGCCAATGAGGGCGAGGCCGGCATCCGCGGCGGCCCGCCGGGCGACCTTTATATTTTCGTTTCGATCAAGCCGCACCAGCTGTTCCAGCGCGACGGCGCCGATCTTTACGCGCGCGTGCCGATCTCGATGACGACGGCGGCGCTGGGCGGCGAATTCGAAGTGCCCACGCTCGACCAGGCGCGGGCCAAGGTGAAGGTGCCTGCCGGCACCCAGCCGGGCCAGCGCGTTCGCCTCAAGAGCAAGGGCATGCCGGTGCTCCGGAGCAAGGATATCGGCGACCTCTACGTGCAGCTCGACATCGAGACGCCGCAGAACCTCAGCAAGCGCCAGCGCGAATTGCTCGAAGAGTTTGCCCGGCTCGAAACCGAAGAAACCAGCCCCACATCAGGCGGCTTCTTCGACAAGCTCAAGAAAATGTTCGAGGCTTGAGGCCGGCCGCTTCGCGGCCAAATCGCGCCTATGGCGCGATTTGAGGCCTCAAGGCCATGAGAGCTGCGCTCGAATGGCACGAGGTTTCGGCGGGCGCCGGTCTCACTTGCGCAAGCCCCCTCATCCGCCCTTCGGGCACCTTCTCCCACAAGGGAAGAAGGGTTACCCCCACCTAGCTTTGCTATGGCCTTTCAGGCCTAGCGTCGCTACCTCCCCGTCGAGGGGGAGGTGGGTCTGCGTTTGTCTCGGCGTCGTGCCATTCGAGCACAGCTCTCATGGCCTGGTCGCCTCAAATCGCGCCACTGGCGCGGTTTGCCCTATGGGCCGGCTCTCAGGGCATCTGGCTGAGGTCCATCCAGGTGTATTCCCAGACGTGGCCATCACGGTCGGCGACGGCGCGGCCATACATGAAGCCGTAGTCCTGGACGTCGCGGGTTTCGGTACCGCCGGCTGCAATCGCCGCATCGGCGATCGTGTCGACCGCGTCGCGGCTATCGCGCGAGAGGGCGTAGAGCGCGCCGGTCTGCGTCTTGGCATCCGGAATGGGCTTGCTCGAGAACTGGCGGAACTTGTCGTGGGTGAGCAGCATCACGAAGATGGTGTCGCTGATGACGATGCAGGCGGCAGTGTCGTCGGTGAACTGCGGATTATGGTCGAAGCCGAGCGCCTTGTAATAGGCCATGGAGGCCTTGAGGTCGGTAACCGGCAGATTGACGAAGATCATGTTGGCCATTTTCTAACTCCCGAGTGTGGGTGCGCCCCTTGTATTGGACAGCACCTCGCCAATTCACTTGCACCGACGAGCGGGCCGCGCCAGTTTCGACACTATCGAGACATCAGGAGGCGACATGAAGACGGCGCTCACCCTTTCGGGGTCCATCCGCAAGGGGTCCTACAATCGTATCCTGCAACAGCATATGGGCCGCAAGCTCACCGAGGCCGGCGTCAAGGTGACCGAAATCGACCTCGGCGATTACCCGATGCCGATCTTCAACGAGGATCTCGAACCCGACAACGTGCCCGAGGCAGCCGGGCGACTGGCCGAGATGTGGCGCAGCCATGACATCGTCTTCATCGCGACGCCCGAATACAATGGCGGCATACCGCCCTTGCTGGTCAACACGGTCACCTGGCTCAGCCGGCAGAAGCCGAGCCCGTTTCGCCACGCCGTGTTCGGCATCGGCGGCGTCTCTTCGGGAAAGTATGGCACCATATGGTCCTTGAGCCACCTCAGGGACAGTCTCACCAAGGTGGGAACGCTGATCGTACCGACGCTGCTTGGCATCGGCCCCGCCGAAGCCGCATTTGACGAAAACGGTGATCCGAGCGAGCCCGCCATCATCCGCAAGGTCGAGCAGATGGTGAGCGAGCTCACCCATTTCAGCCGAGGATAGGATTGCGCGCGCTCTATCTCACCCATCCCCAGGTCGCGATGGATGCGGCCGTACCGGTGCCGCTGTGGGGCCTGTCGGCCGAGGGGCGGGCGCGCGCCGAGGCCTTTGCCCAGCGCGGCGTGGTGCCGGTGGGCACGATCGTGTTTTCGAGCCGCGAGACCAAGGCGCTGCAGCTGGCCGAACTGGTGGCAGCCGCGTCGGGCACGCCGGTGCTGTCCGACCATCAGATGGGCGAGAACGATCGCTCGGCCACCGGCTTCCTGCCGCCGGCGCTGTTCGAGGCCCATGCCGACCGGTTCTTCGCCCACCCACAGCAAAGCGCCGACGGCTGGGAGCGGGCGATCGACGCGCAGGCGCGGATCGTGGCCACAGTGCGCACGGCGCTGGCCTCGGTGCCGGCGGACATGCCCGTGATCTTCTGCGGCCATGGCGCAGTCGGGACGCTGCTCAAATGCCGGATCGGCAACCGTCGGATCTCGCGCGAGGAAGACCAGGGCCGCATCGGCGGCCCGGGTGGAGGAAACGGCTTCCTCTTCGATCTTTCGGCGCGGCAATTGCTGACCGACTGGACGCCGATGGAGGAGATCGGGCCGGACTGGTTCGCCTCGGCCTAGCGCCGCGTCCACGGATCGAGGCCGAAGAGCTCCAGCGCGTCGCCGAGCGCGGGCGCGAGACGATCCAGGCGTTCGGTTTCGCCCTCGACGTCACGCAGGCGCATGGGGCCGGCCATGGGCTGGGCCGCCACCAGGGTGGCACCGGCCTCGGTGAGGGACACATTGCGGGCGCGGCGATCCTCGGGATTGGTCCGCACCTGGCAAAGGCCCTTGCGGCGCAGGTCGTCGATGGCCTGGCCGAGCGTGGCGGCATGGGCGAGCAGAGCCTTGCGCAGCGCCGCCAGCGGGATGTGCGGCCGTTCGGACACGATGTGAAGCACGGCCAGTTGCAGCGTGGTGATGTTGTGGCGGCGCTTGAGATCGAGCTCGAATGCCTTGAGCGCGGATTCAAGACGCATCCAGGCGACCATGGCCGCCAATGCCTGTTGCTGCATGAAATAATCCCAAGAGGCCGAATACCCTGCCTGATATGATGCCATAGCAATGCCGGGCAAGCCCATTCTGCGGTGTTGCGGACAAGAGAAAGCTTGCCCTCGCGCCGCTCTTGTGCGACCGGGTGGCAAATCAGCGAAAGGATCTGCAGCATGGCTGGCCAATTGATCGTGGGCCTCGACGTTTCTTCGCGCGCGCGCGCCGAGGAGGTGGTGTCGCTCCTCGGCGACACGGTGGATTTCTACAAGATCGGCTATCAGTGCTTTTATGGCGCGGATGGGTTGGCGCTGGGCAAGGCGCTGCTGGCGGCGGGCAAGAAGGTGTTCTTCGACCTCAAGCTGCTCGATATCGACAACACGGTGGAAAAGGGAGCGGCGGCCATCGCCGAGACCGGCGCGACCATGCTGACGGTCCACGCCTATCCCAAGACCATGCGCGCCGCGCAGAAGGCCGCCGCGGGCTCGGGCCTCTGCGTGCTGGGCGTCACCGTCTTAACCTCGATGGACGACGAGGACGTCAAGGATGCCGGCTATGCCCGCGATGCGGCCGGGCTCGTGGCGCTCCGCGCCCAGCAGGCGCGCGAAGCCGGGATCGGCGGTATCGTCGCCTCGGCGCAGGAAGCGGAAATGGTGCGCACCATCGTGGGCTCGAAGATGGCTGTCGTGACCCCTGGCATCCGGCCGGCGGGCGCGGCCCTGGGTGACCAGAAGCGCGCCATGACGCCAGCCGACGCGCTCAATGCGGGCGCTTCGCATCTGGTGGTGGCACGGCCGATCATCGAGGCCGCAGACCCGGCGGCGGCGGCAAGAGCGATCCTGGACGAGATGAACGGGAAGCGGGTGAGCCTGGCCTGAGAGAGAGAGAGAGCCCCCACCCGGCCTCCCCCTGAAACAGGGGGAGGTGTCTGCCGGTGCCTGCTTCAGCGTCGTCGATGAACGCGATGTGCCTCTGACCCTCCTATTCGGGGAGAGAGGGTTTGGGTCGAAGGCCCGTGCTTACGCCCAGAGCTTAGGGCGTTTCTCTCGTCACCCAGCCAGCCCATGCTTCTGCGTCAGCTGCGCCAGATCGAGCTGCGGGCGCGCGCCGATGTGGGAGATGACTTCGGAGGCGGCGAGGCATCCGGTCTTGAGGGCGGATTCGATGGTCTGGCCGCGGGCGAGGCCGAGAAGGAAGCCGGAGGCAAAGAGGTCTCCGGCGCCGGTGGCGTCGACAACCTGTTCGACCGGGAAGGCCGGGACCGAAACCACTTCGCCGTTGAACACGGCCATGGCGCCATCGGCGCCCATGGTGATGGCGGCCACCTCGGCATCCTTGGCAATCTGCCGGACCGCCTCGCCCAGGTCGTCGGTTTCGTAGAGCGACTTGAGCTCGTGAACATTCGCAAAGACGTAGTCGATGGTCTTGGAGCGGATCAGGTCGAGGAATTCGGCGCGGTAGCGATCGACGCAGAAGGGATCGGACAGGGTGAAAGCCGCGGCACGCTCGTGCTTGTGGGCATAGTGAGCCGCCAGCACGAAGGCCTTCTTGGCTTCCACCGGGTCCCACAGAAAACCTTCCATGTAGGTGATGGCGGCGCCGCCGATCTCGTCGGGCTTGATGTCGCGCTCGGTCAGCTCGTGGCAGGCGCCGAGATAGGTGTTCATGGTGCGCTCGCCATCGGGCGAGACGAAGATCATGGAGCGGGCGGTCAGCGCGCCACCCTTGAGGCGCGTGGTGTTGTAGTGGACGCCGATCGCATCGAGATCGGTCTCGAAGACATCGCCCAGTGGATCGTCGGCGACCTTGCCCACGAAGGCGGCGCGGCCACCGAGGGAGGCAACGCCTGCCGCGGTATTGGCGGCCGAGCCACCCGAAATCTGCTGCCGGCCAAGCGGCATCTTGCCATAGAGGTCTTCGGCCCGATCGGTATCGATCAGGTGCATGATGCCTTCCTTCATGCCTTCGCGTTCGATGAAGCCAGGTTCGACGGGGGCAATGATGTCGACGATGGCATTGCCAATGGTCAGCACGTCGAAGCGGGTCTGGGTCATGTGAGGGATCCGGCAGTTCGGTTAAGGCCGTGAGCGGGTTTAGAGCATGACGGGGAAGCGGGCAACGGTTTCGGCCGGTGCTCGGCCCCGGCGGCTGGGGTTAACCGCCTGTTGACCATCGGCTCTCCCGTCCGGGAACCGGCACGGCGCCGGGCAGTTGCGCAGTCGTATGGTGGCTGAGGCGAAGATGCTGAGCGCAGAGGAACTGGAAGAGAGGCTGCGGCACTCGTGCCGGAAACTGCGGGCCTGGACGTGGATGAGCACGGTTTCCACACGCCGGGACGACATCGTCGAGATCCTGATGAACGAGGCACGGGACCTGGTTGAGCTGGGATTGAAGCATCCCGGCCAGGCCAAGCGCATCGGCTCGATCATCGTCTACTACAAACGGCTGATCGAACAGGTAAAGGGCGAGGCTGCCAGCGCAGCGTGAGCGTCAGAGACTTGAGATGATCTCGCCAATCAGTGCCTCGGTATCCTCGCCGGCGCGCAGGGCGATCTGGCCATCGAGCAGCAGGACCGCAAGGCCATGCACCTTGGCCCATGCCGCCAGCGCCTTGATCCGGCCAGCGCCCACATCGCCGCCAACCACATGACGCAAGGTATCGAAAGCGGCTGACGATGCCATGGCGAGGCCGGGGCGGGCGTCCTTCTTGAGCTGCGGCGAAAACATGAGCCGAAAGAGATTGGCATTTTGCAGGGCGAAGACGACATAGGTCTTGCCCATGGCGGCCATCGGATTGTCCGGCCGGGTCGCGGCGACCGCCTCCATGCGAGCGGAAAAGCGCTGGAACCCGGTGACGGCAAGAGCCTCGAGGAGAGCCGCGCGACTGTCGAAGTGACGATAGGGGGCTGCCGGAGATACGCCAACAGCGCGTGCCAGATCGCGCAGGCCGAGACCCGCCTCACCTTGCTTTTCGAGGATAATCAGCCCCGCTTCGAGCAGGGCCTGACGCAGATTGCCGTGGTGATAGGGGCTATTGGAAGAAGTTGACATCGTTCACTTATAGTCAGAATGATGTGTGCACTGATTACATGTCGGGGGAATGAAGGCAAATGATCGATGTCGATCTGGTTCTAGCGATAGCGCATCACCTCGCGGTGTTCACGCTGGTGGGCCTGTTTGCCGCCGAGTTCGCGCTGCTGCGGCCGGGGCTTTCGGCCAGGGGCGTGAGCCAGCTGGCGCGCGTCGACGCGGCTTATGGCGGGATAGCGGGCGTCGTGATCATCATCGGCATCTTGCGGGTGATCTTCGGCACCGTGGGCTGGGAATATTATGTCGGGAACCACGCCTTCTGGGGCAAGATGGGCGCCTTTCTGGTCATGGGGCTCCTCGCTATTCCGCCGACCATGGCGATCCGGCGCTGGGTCAAGGCGGGCGAGGGGGTGGCCGACTACCTGCCACCGGCCGACGAGGTGAGCCGCAACCGGCGGTTCCTGCATCTACAGGCCGGGGTGCTGCTGCTGATCCCGATTTTTGCGGCGATGATGGCGCGCGGGTATGGGAACTAGCTCGGGAGCACAGCGCATGGCCCCTAGGGATCGTCACCCCGGTGCATGTGGGTGGGGATTGCGTTCAACCCACATGCTTGGCCAGCGGCAAATTCGGCGCCGGAGTCTTGGGTTCGAAGAGGCACCATTGGCTTATCGGGCAGCGCCAGCATTCGGGCTTGCGGGCCTTGCAGATGTAGCGACCATGCAGGATCAGCCAGTGGTGGGCGTGCAGCATGAAGCGCTCGGGCACTTGCCGGGTCAGCGCCATTTCAACGTCCAGCGGGGTCTTGCCTGGGGCGAGGCCGGTGCGGTTCCCGACCCGGAACAGATGGGTGTCGACGGCAATGGTGGGCTGCTTGAAGAAGATGTTGAGCACCACGTTGGCTGTCTTGCGGCCAACGCCGGGCAGGGCCTCGAGCGCTTCGCGATCGGCGGGCACTTCGCCGCCATGCAGGTCGATCAGCATCTGACTGAGCGCGAGGACATTTTTGGCCTTGCCGCGAAACAGACCAATGGTCTTGATGTGCTCGGTGATCGCCTCAAGACCGAGGGCCACCATGGAAGCCGGATCGGGCGCCAGCTCGAAGAGGCGCCGGGTCGCCTTGTTGACGCCGACGTCGGTGGCCTGGGCCGATAGCACCACCGCGACCAGCAGCGTGAAGGCATTGATGTAGTCGAGCTCGCCCTTGGGCTCGGGCTCGATGTCGTGGAAGCGCTCGAAGATGGCTTCGGCTTCGGCCCTGCCAAGCGTTTTCACTTTTTTAACTCTTGGCATTCTCTCGGCCCCGATTTTCTGCCAGTATTTCGGCCAAGAGGTCGCGCGATGCAAGTCACCACCACAACCCCGCTCTTTGCCGCCACGCTGCGGCCGGAACATTCGCTGCGGATGGCGGGCGGATGGATTGCGCTGACCCTGGCCGGCATCGTCGGCACACCATTCCTGCTTGCCATTCCCGCCTTCCTGCTGCCCGGCCTCCTGGCCTTCGGCATCGCGGCAGGCAGTCTCGTGGTCCTGGGGCTGCGGCAGGCGCGCCGCAAGCGCACCAGCCAGCAGGTGACGCTGTGGCCCGACCAGCTGGAAGTGGCGACGCAATTGCCCGGGGCGGAAAAGCAGCTGCAGCGCTTCAACCCCAAGCAGATCAGGCTGCGGCTCGAGCGTGACCAGTTCGAGCGCACGACCGGTGTTTTCCTGCGCTTGGGCACGGACGAAACCGAATTGGGCTCTTTCCTCAGCGCGACCGACAAGGGCAGCTTTGCCCGTGCATTCGGCGCCGCCCTGCGACAGGCGCGCCGGACCGGCTGACGGTCAAAACCGGGTCGCCGCCGGGATGGTCTGGCGCTAGACCGTCAGGACACCCAGAAGAGGGACCCGGACATGAACCAACATGTGACGCTTGCGCCCGACAGCGATTACGAAACCATCCGCGCCGCCATTCGCTATCTCAGCGAAAACGGACCCGATGCCACCGACCTGGGCCGGTTCGCGCGGGCACTGGGCCTGACCGAGCGGCAGTTGACCGACCTCTTCCGCCGCTGGTGCGGCCTCACACCCAAAAGCTTTGCCCAGGCCGTGGCGCTCGACCATGCCAAGAGCCTGCTGCGCGGCCAGGCCAGCGTGCTCGACACGACCTATGAAGTGGGTCTCTCGTCCACATCGCGGCTGCACGACCTCTTCGTGACCTACGAGGCCATGCCGCCGGGCGTGTTTCGCGCCGGCGGGGCCGGGCTCGACATGATCTGGGGCGTGGCGCCGTCGCCCTTCGGCCTCGCCGTGGTGACGGCCACGGAGTATGGCATTTCGGGGCTTGGCTTTGCCGACGGCGAAACCACTATCGAGGCGGCGTTTGCCGACCTTGCCAATCGCTGGCCCAATGCACGGTTCAGCCGCGATGACGCGCGCATCGCGCCGCTGGTGGCCGGCGTCTTCGAACCTGCGCGCTGGTCTGCCGAGCAACCGGTCCGCGTGGTGCTGATCGGCACGAATTTCGAAGTGAAGGTCTGGGAAACGCTGCTGAAAATCCCGGTGGGCAAGGCGGCGACCTATTCGGGCGTGGCCAACCATATCGGCCGACCCAGCGCGTCCCGCGCCGTGGGCGCCGCAGTGGGAAAAAACCCGATCAGCTTCGTCGTGCCCTGCCACCGGGTGGTAGGCACATCGGGTGCGCTGACGGGCTATCACTGGGGGGTACCAAGGAAGCGCGCGATCCTCGGCTGGGAAGCCGGGGTGGTTTCGGCGGCGCATTGAGATTTTTGCTTCACGTGAATCCGTGAAATACCAGCTCACGCGGTGCCGCCCTCGGCCTTGATCCGAGGGCCATTCGTCGCGACCGAGGACGCAATCGGGGTCCTGGACGCTGTGCGGGTCAGCCGATTACAGCGTCACGCGTTCGACCAGCTTGCCGTCGGGGCCGATCCTGTAGGTGGTGGGCTCGCCGGTGCCGATTTCGCGGGCGAGGATTTCGTCCGGGGTCAGGCCCTCGATGGCCATGACCAGGGCGCGCAGCGAATTGCCGTGGGCGGCGACCAGCACGGTCTTGCCCGCCTTGAGCTGGGGCAGAATCTCGGCTTCGTAATAGGGCAGGGTGCGGGCGGCGGTGTCCTTGAGCGATTCACCGCCCGGCGGGGGTACGTCGAAGGACCGGCGCCAGATGTGGACCTGCTCCTCGCCCCACTTTTCACGGGCGTCGTCCTTGTTGAGGCCGGAGAGGTCGCCATAGTCGCGTTCGTTGAGCGCCACATTGCGGGTAATGGTGACGTTGAGAATGCCCATTTCCTCGAGCATCAGGTCGAGCGTGTGCTGGGCGCGCCGGAGGGCCGAGGTGTAGTAGAGATCGGGCACGATGCCGGCGGCCTTCAACGCCTTGCCGGTGGCGCGGGCTTCGCCCTCGCCCTTTTCGGTGAGGTTGGGATTGCGCCAGCCGGTGAAGAGGTTCTTGAGGTTCCATTCGCTTTGGCCATGACGCACCAGGATCAGCGTTCCGCTCATGTATTGGGTCCCTTGGATCGAGTGTTTCGATAAGGCGCGACGGGCGCCGTGTCAGTCGTTGAGGCCGAGCACATCGGCCATGGAGTAGAGGCCAGGCGGTTGGGCGGCGGCCCAGAGGACAGCCTTGATGGCGCCATTGGCATAGATGGTGCGATCCTGCGCGCGATGATTGAGCTCGATGCGCTCGGACTGACCGGCCAGGATCACCATGTGGTCGCCGATGACGTTGCCGCCGCGCAAAGTGGCAAAGCCAATGGTACCGGCCTCTCGCGGGCCGGTATGGCCATCGCGCACGGTGACCTTATGGTCCTTGAGGGCAATGTCGCGGCCCCGGGCGGCGGCCTCGCCCAGCATCAGCGCCGTGCCCGAGGGGGCGTCGACCTTTTTGTTATGGTGCATTTCGAGAATTTCGACGTCGTAGTCGGCCAGGGCGCGCGCGGCCTTTTCGACCAGTGCCGTCAGCGCCACCATGCCGGGCGAAAAATTGCCGGACTTGACGATGCGCGCGCCGGCGGCCGCAGCCGCAGCGATGGCGGCGTCGTCGGCTTCCGAACAGCCCGTGGTGCCGATGATGTGGACGAGGCCGGTCTGGGCAGCGCGCTGCGCGAGGGCCACGCTGGACGCGGGCGCGGTAAAGTCAATGATCGCATCGGCGCGACCGAGCAGGGGGGCGATGTCGTCGCTGACCGGCACGCCCAAGGCTTCGAGCCCAGCGAGCGTACCGGCATCCTTGCCGATGGCGGCGGAACCGGGCCGATCAAGCGCGCCGACCAGTTCGACACCATCATGGGCGGCAATGGCCGCGATGTTGGCGGCGCCCATGCGTCCACCCGCTCCGGCCACGATGATGCGCAACTTGCTCATGCCGCATTCTCCTCAGATTCCCACCGCCTATAGCAGCGCCCGTTCCGCCCGCCAACCGGGATGCCGCCCGCGACGGGTCTGTGCTACGATTCGGGCAGAACCGAAGAGAAAGATGGACCACTCCATGACTCTTACCAATGTGCTGGCCGGTGTCGCGGTGGAAGACCTCGGCCATTCCCTGGTCTGGTACGAATACCTGTTCGGCCGCCCTGCCGATGCGCGGACCATGGTCGACGTGGCCGAGTGGAAACTGCCCGGGGGCGGCTGGGTACATGTGATGAGCGATGCCGATCGGGCCGGTGCGAGCGTCGTGATGCTCGTTGTCGACGACATCGCCGAGGAACTCGGACGGCTCGAACTGCATGGCATCAAGCCGGTGGCCAAGGCGATCGGGGATTTCTTCAAGACGGCAAAGCTGCGCGACCCGGATGGCAATCTGATCGTGCTCAGCCAGCCGCAGCCGGGGACCTATTAAGAGGCACGCCCGGTGCCACACCCTCCCCTCGCCAGGCCTGCCGGCCAAGCGCCGCCACCGCCCCCTCAAAGGGGGAAGTGTAGGAGCGAGCGCGTTGCGACGAGCTAGAGCCGCTTGAGCTTCACTTCCTCGACGCGGTGATCCTTGCCCTTCTTGAGGATGAGGTCGGCGCGGCCGCGAGTGGGAAGGACGTTTTCGAGCAGGTTGGGCAGGTTGATGGTCTTCCAGACATTACGCCCGAAGATGCCGGCTTCCTCCTCGCTCATTTCCGAGAAGCGGCGGAAGAAGGACGTGGGATCGCGGAAGGCGGTTTCGCGCAGCCGGAAGAAGCGGGTGAGATACCAGTCGCGCAGGTCCTCGACATCGGCGTCGATATAGATCGAGAAATCGATGAAGTCGGACGCGAAGAGGATGGGCTTGCCGTCGCGTGGCAATTCGCCGGGCTGGAGGATGTTGAGGCCCTCGACGATCAGGATATCGGGGCGATCGATGATCACCTCTTCGCCTGGCACGACGTCATAGACGAGGTGCGAGTAGACCGGCACGGCAACCTTTGACTTGCCCGACTTGATGTCGGCCAGGAAATTGACGAAGCGGGCGCGGTCGTAGCTTTCGGGGAAGCCCTTGCGGTGCATGAGGCCGCGATCCTCGAGCACCTTGTTGGGATGCAGGAAGCCGTCGGTGGTGACGAGATCGACCTTGGGGCTCGAGGGCCAGCGCGAGAGCAGGGCGCGCAGGATGCGCGAGGTGGTGGACTTGCCCACGGCCACCGACCCGGCAACACCGATGATGAAGGGCACCTTGTCGCCGGGAGTATTGAGAAAGCGCGACGAAATCTGGTGGAGCCCCTGAATCGCCTCGACGTAATAGGCCAGGAGGCGCGAGAGCGGCAGGAATACCTCTTCGGCCTCGGCCAGCGAAATCGGATCGGTCAGCGCCCGGAGGCGCTCGATATCCTCGGCGGTGAGCGTCATCGGCTGACCGTTGCGCAGATCGCTCCACTGCTGCTTGGTGAAGGTCTGGTACGGGTCGTGGGCGGGGTTGCGCCTGGCCATCAGAGCGTATCCTTGCGCGCAGCTTTTTCGGCGAGACCCGACTGGGCAGTGCGCCCATCGAGCTCGGCCATGACTTCGGCGAGGGGGACGCCTTCGGCCTTGAGCACGACGAGGAGGTGATAAAGCACGTCGGCACTCTCCTTGACCAGTTCGGCGCGGTCATGGGTGACGGCGGCGATCACCGCTTCGATTGCTTCCTCGCCCAGCTTCTGGGCGGCCTTGCCGATGCCTCGGGCGATCAGCCTTGCCGTATAGCTTTCCTCGGGCGAGGCTGCCGCACGGATGGCGATGCGCGCTTCGAGTTCTTCAAGGGTCATTTCTTGTCCCATCCACTGGATGTCACCCCGGCGACGGCCGTGGCCCAACTTGCGATCTCAGGATGGATCCCGGCCTGCGCCGGGATGACAACTGCGATTCGTTTAAACATGAGTTCCAGGCCGCGTCATCCGCTACCTTCGGTTCAGGCAGCCTTGCCGGAGAGCGCATCGAGCCGCATGGCGATGCCATGTTCGGCCATATAGGCCTTGGCCTGGGGAATGGTGAAGGTGCCGAAGTGGAAGATGGACGCCGCCAGCACGGCGCTCGCATGCCCTTCGACAACGCCATCGACCAGATCCTGAAGCGAACCGACGCCGCCCGAAGCGATGACCGGAACTTCGACCGTATCGGCAATGGCGCGGGTGAGTTTGAGATCGAAACCCGACTTGGTGCCGTCGCGGTCCATCGAGGTCACCAGCAATTCGCCGGCGCCACGCTCGACCATGCGCGCAGCAAACTCCACCGCGTCGATGCCCGTCGGCTTGCGACCGCCATGAGTGTAGATTTCCCACTCCGACCGGTTGTCGCCGCCGACCCGGGCGTCGAGCCGCTGCTTGGCATCGACCGAGACAACAATGCACTGATTGCCGAACTTGTCGGCGGCGCGGGCGATGAAATCGGGATCGCTGACCGCAGCGGAGTTGATCGCCACCTTATCTGCGCCGGCCAGCAAAAGCTTCCTGATATCCTCGATGCTGCGGACGCCGCCGCCGACGGTCACCGGCATGAAGCAATGCTCGGCCGTGCGCGCCACGACGTCGAAAATGGTATCACGGCCCTCGTGGCTGGCGGTGATGTCGAGGAAGGTCAATTCGTCGGCACCCGCCGCGTCATAGGCCATGGCAGCTTCGACGGGATCCCCGGCATCGACCAGATCGACGAAATTGACGCCCTTGACGACGCGGCCGCCGGCCACGTCCAGGCAGGGAATGATTCGGGTCTTGAGGCTCACCGGCGGCTTCCTTTTTTGGTCTGCGCGTCCTCGCTGCGCTGCGGGCGACGCGGGGCGGCAACGTCCAGGCAGGGAATGATTCGGGTCTTGAGACTCATGGCGTTCCGGCTTTCTGCCGCCAGGCGAGGTAGTGGATGAGAAGAAGGACGAACCAGACGATCAGCGCGCCCCCACCGAGCGGAATGGTGGCCAGCATGAACCAACCCATGAGGCCGGTGAAATAGAGAAGGCCGCCCAGATCCATGCCCAGGACAAGGCAGGGATGGGTGGTCGCCTCGTTGACCACGCAGTTGTTGGCATCGGCTATAGCATAAGTGAACAGCACCGAAAGAAACGGCGCGGCTGCAAAAAGGACGATCACCGCAAGGATGACGAGATAGACGGTCCAGTGAAATTTTCCGGCCCGGTTCATGCTTGACCGCGCCGTCGCAGATGGAGGGCGAGATGGATCGCGGCGATCGCGCCCCAGACGAGAAAGAGAAACGGGCCGATCACGAACGGGGTCGTGACCAGCCAGCCAAGAATACCCCATTGCGCCATGAGATCGGTAAGGCCGATCTGTGCGCCGGAGGACTGCGCGTTGACCACAGCGAGCCAGATGACGGGCGACATGGAGAAAGCGCCGATCAGGCAGAAGACCACGAGGTGGCCGAGCCAAGGAAAGCGCTTGCTCCGATCCGCCATCATGCCGCTTTCAGGCGCGCCAATGCTTCACGTGAATCAATGCGCCCGTCATAGAGCGCGCGGCCGGAAATGGCGCCTTCGAGCACCTGATATTCGGGCCGCGTCATGCGCTCGATATCATCCATGGAGGCGAGGCCGCCCGAGGCAATGACCGGGATTGAGGTCGAGCGCGCGAGCTCCAGCGTCGAGTCCCAGTTGATGCCGGCCAGAATGCCGTCGCGATCGATATCGGTATAGATGATAGCCGCAACGCCAGCGCCTTCGAAGCGCTTGGCGAGCTCCGATATGGAGAGTTCGGAGGTTTCCGCCCAGCCCTCCACGGCCACCATGCCGCCCTTGGCATCGGTGCCGACGGCGACCTGGCCTGGCCATTTCCTGGCAGCTTCCCTTACCAGCTCCGGATTGCGCACCGCGACGGTCCCAAGGATGACGCGGGCAAGACCCTTGTCGAGCCAAGCCTCGATATGGTCGAGCGTGCGAATGCCGCCGCCGAGCTGGACCGGAAAATTCACCGTCGCGAGGATGGCTTCGACGGCAGCGCCGTTGACGCTCTCGCCGGCAAAGGCGCCGTTGAGATCGACCACATGGAGGTATTCGAAACCCTGGTCCTCGAAACTCTTGGCCTGGGCGGCCGGATTGTCATTGAAGACGGTGGCCTGGTCCATGTCGCCGAGTTTGAGGCGCACGCACTGTCCGTCCTTGAGGTCGATGGCGGGGAAGAGGATCATGGTCTTTTGCTCTTTGGCAGAACCCCCACCCGACCTCCCCCTATAAGGGGGAGGAGCAGGGACATTGGTTTTGGCAGCATGGTGCCACACGCTCGATGTGATCCCTCCCCCTCATAGGGAGAGGTTAGGTGGGGGTGCCTCACGGCTTCCACTCCAGGAAATTGTCGATCAGCTTCAGCCCGAGTGCCTGGCTTTTTTCCGGGTGGAACTGGGTGCCGAAAATGTTGTCGCGGCCGACGCAGGCGGTGAAGGCACCGCCGTAATTGGTGGTGGCGACGAGATGGGCCGGATCGGCCGTGCGCAGGTGATAGGAGTGGACGAAATAGGCGTGGAGGCCGCCGGTACCGGTGGCAATGCCATCGAGGAGCGCATGGTGGCGGACACTATCGATGGTGTTCCAGCCCATATGGGGAATTTTCAGCGCCGGGTC
Organism: Devosia lucknowensis; assembly: GCF_900177655.1. Classification (NCBI taxonomy): domain Bacteria; kingdom Pseudomonadati; phylum Pseudomonadota; class Alphaproteobacteria; order Hyphomicrobiales; family Devosiaceae; genus Devosia; species Devosia lucknowensis. Next base: position 786,300 of record NZ_FXWK01000002.1, read on the forward strand.
CGACGGCTTGATCTTTTCGACGGCGCCTGGGATCCAGCCCAGACCCGGGGTGACGACCTTTTCGCGGCCTTCGCCGGCAAGAAGCTGCATGCCGACGCAAACGCCCAGGAAGGGCGTGCCAGCCTTGATCACGCGCTCGTCGAGCACCTCGATCATGCCCGGGACGGCGCGCAGACCGGCCATGCAATCGGCAAAGGCGCCGACGCCGGGCAGCATGATGCGATCCGCACCACGGACAATATCGGGATCGGCCGTGACGGTGACGACATCACCCTGGTCACGTTCGGCGGCGACGCGTTCAAAGGCCTTGGCGGCGGAGCGCAGATTGCCGGCGCCATAGTCGATGATGGCGACGGTGCTCATGCGTTGTCCCCCAAGGCAGAAAGGCGCGCCGCATCCGGGTCGACGGCAAAACGATGGATGCCCGGCTGGTAGCCACGGCGCCGCAAGGCGCGGCGCAGGGCGCCGGGCGCCGCGAAGCCACAGGATATGGCGAGCAGGATATAAAGCCAGATCGCGGCATCCGGCCCGGTCCAGCGCGCGGCGAAAGCGATGGCGGCGACACCCAGACCATAGAGCGCCAACTGGTCCCAGAGCCGATGGGAGAGCGCATGCACGGGGGGCAGCAGCGTCGCGAACCAGGAGAATTTTTCAGGCACGGCCGCGGGCAGGGTGCCTGTTTCGGGCTTGGGCATCAGGATGGCGTAGAGGGTCACTGTTTTTCTCCAGAACCCCGAAGTCATCCGGCGAAGGCCGGGATCCACCTCGAGATATCAGGATGGACCCCGGCCTTCGCCGGGGTGACACCTGTGGTTGGGCGTGACTTAGTGCAAAACTGCAGCGCGCGAAAGGGCTACAGCGTGCCCTTGGTGCTCGGCACCCGATCAGCCGTACGCGGATCGATCTCCACGGCTTCGCGCAGGGCGCGGGCCACGGCCTTGAACATGGACTCGGCCAGATGGTGATTGTTGTCGAAATAGAAGTTTTCGATATGGAGCGTGATGCCGGCATTGATGGCCAGCGCCTGGAAGAACTCCTGGAAAAGCTCGGTATCGATATCGCCGATCTTGCCCTGTGAGAACTGGGCCTTGAACACCAGGAAGGCGCGGCCGGACACATCCAGCGCGGCACGGGTCAGGGTGCCGTCCATGGGCAGGTCGGAGGAGGCATAGCGGCGGATGCCGCGCTTATCGCCAAGTGCCTCCTTGATCGCCTGGCCCAGCGCGATGCCGACATCCTCGACGGTATGGTGGCTGTCGATGTGGAGATCACCCTTGCAGGTGACATCCATGTCGATGAGCGAATGGCGCGAGAGCTGGTCGAGCATGTGATCGAAGAAGCCGACGCCGGTCTTCATGCTGTGCGCGCCCGAGCCGTCGAGATTGATCGAGACGGAAATCTCGGTCTCGTTGGTCTTGCGGGCGATTTTTGCAGTGCGCATGGCAGGTCTCCGGAATTCGGCGGCTGAGTAGCAGATAGGCATGCGCGCGTGAAGATTGGGTTTAGGGACACCCCACCCAGCCTCCCCCTGAAGGAGGGGAGGAGACTGCCGGTGTTGGAGGGGTATCGGGTACAAACTCGATCGGCTCCTCCCCCGTCTTCCGGGGGGAAGTTGGGTGGGGGGTCTGTTGCAATCGCTTCGTGCCGCCCTAAATATCACTCAACAGTTCGGAGTAATTCCCCCAATGAGTGAACATCAATCCCCCGGCTGGCACGGGACGACGATCGTTTCCGTGCGCAAGGGCAACAAGGTGGTAGTGGCTGGCGATGGCCAGGTTTCCATGGGCCAGACCGTGATGAAGCACGGCGCCAAGAAAGTACGTCGCCTTGCCGGTGGCAAGGTAATCGGCGGCTTTGCCGGCTCGACAGCGGACGCCTTTACCCTCTTCGAGCGGCTCGAAGGCAAGCTCGAGCAATATCCCGACCAACTGATGCGCGCGGCCGTCGAACTGGCCAAGGACTGGCGCACCGACCGGTATCTGCGGAAGCTCGAAGCCATGATGATCGTGGCCGATGCCAAGGATACGCTGGTGCTGACCGGCAATGGCGACGTGCTGACCCCCGACCACGGCGTGATCGCCATCGGCTCGGGCGGCAACTACGCCCATTCAGCCGCGCTGGCGCTGCACCAGGCGACCGAACTCGATGCGGAAGACATCGCCCGCCGCGCCATGAAGATCGCGGAGGAAATCTGCGTCTATACCAATGGCAATGTAACGGTCGAAAGCATCGAGCTCTGATTCAGTGACCTTCTCCATCCGACGCCTCGGCCCCGGCGACATCGCGGCCTACCGCTCCATTCGCCATGAGGCGCTGGCCAACCATCCGGAGGCCTTCGTCTCGACGGCGGAAAACTTTGCGCAAAGGAGCGATGCCGATATCCGGCAGATGCTCGAGACACTGACGGTGTTCGGCGCGGTGATGGCTGACGGGTCGCTGGGCGGCATCAATGCGTTCCTTCGCAATGAGGGCGCCAAGGAGCGGCATCGGGGCTGGATGATCCAGGTCTATACGCGGCCGGAACAGCGCGGCACCGGTCTGTCGCGGGCGCTGGTCGAGCATCTGGTCGAGCATGCAAGGCACCATGTCATCCAGATCCACCTCGGCGTCTGGTCGGAAAACGAGCCGGCAATCCGGCTCTACCGCAAGCTCGGCTTCGAGCATTACGCCACCGAGCCCCGCTATCTCTTCGTGAACGGTCGATACATCGACGAACACCTGATGGTGCGCTTCCTGGATCGTGACGGATCCGACAGCAAGGCATGAATTAAGACGCGTTGTCCGAACCGCAAAAGTGGAACCACTTTTGCTGGAAACGCTGAGCGAAAGTGAAAAATATGTCTGAAACCAATTTCTCCCCGCGCGAAATCGTCTCCGAGCTCGACCGCCACATCGTGGGCCAGGCCGACGCCAAGCGCGCCGTGGCCGTAGCGCTGCGCAATCGCTGGCGCCGGCAGCAGCTTTCGCCCGAGCTGCGGCGCGAGGTCAGCCCCAAGAACATCCTGATGATCGGGCCGACCGGCGTGGGCAAGACCGAGATTTCGCGTCGCCTGGCACGGCTGGCGCAGGCCCCCTTCGTCAAGGTCGAGGCCACCAAGTTCACCGAAGTGGGCTATGTCGGCCGCGATGTCGAGCAGATCGTGCGCGACCTCGTCGAGGCCGGGATCACCGTCCTGCGCGACAAGCGCCGTCGCGATGTGCAGGCGCAGGCCCATCACAATGCCGAAGAGCGGGTGCTCGATGCGCTGGTCGGCACGTCGGCCACGCCCTCGACGCGCGACAGTTTCCGCACCAAGCTGCGCAAGAACGAGCTCGACGACAAGGATATCGAGATCGAGATGACGCCGTCGACGCCGCAGGGGATGGATATTCCCGGCATGCAGGGCGGCATCGGCATGATCAACCTCTCGGACATGTTCAAGCAGGCCATGGGCGGGCGCGGGGTCAAGCGCAAGATCAAGGTCAAGGATGCCTATGAGCCCCTGATCGCCGAAGAGGCCGACAAGCTGCTCGACCAGGACCAGCTCAAGGCCGAGGCGATCGAACTCGTCGAAAACCACGGCATCGTCTTCATCGACGAGATCGACAAGGTCGCGGCCCGCGAAGGTGGGGTGCAGGGCGGTCCATCGCGCGAAGGTGTGCAGCGAGACTTGCTGCCGCTGATCGAAGGCACGACCGTTGCGACCAAGTATGGGCCGGTCAAGACCGACCATATCCTCTTCATCGCCTCGGGCGCGTTCCACGTGTCCAAGCCCAGCGACCTGTTGCCTGAACTGCAGGGGCGCCTGCCGATCCGGGTGGAACTCAAGGCGCTGACGCGCGAGGACTTCATCGGCATCCTCAGCGATACCGAAGCGAGCCTGATCAAGCAGTATGTGGCGCTGATGGGAACCGAAGGGCTGACGCTCGAGATCACCCAGGATGCCATCGAGGCGATTGCCGATGCGGCCGTGAAGGTCAATTCGAGCGTCGAGAATATCGGCGCGCGGCGCCTGCAGACGGTGATGGAACGGCTGGTCGAGGAAATCTCCTTCGACGCGCCCGACCGGAACGGCCAGACCGTGACCATCGACGCGGCGTTTGTGCGGGACAAGGTCGGTGTGCTGGCTGGAGATACGGACCTGAGCAAGTTCGTGCTTTAGGGGCGCCTGCCCCTCACACAAGTTCGCTCCCCATCGTCATTGCCGGGCTTGTCCCGGCAATCCATTTGTGGAGCCCTACCGCTTCCGCGCGCTTCGCTTGACCAATTCGTCGCGCAGGAAGCGCAGATCGTCGGCGTCCAGCCGCTCGATATTGTCGCGCAAGCGATTGGTGAGCTCGGTGGCCTCGGGCACAAGGCCCCCGGTATCGATGGTCACCTTGGGATCGGAGATTTCGGCTAGGCGCTGGAGCTCCTCGGCCTCGTCCCAGATGACGTTGAAATAGGCGATCATGCGGTGCAGCAGGAAACTGGTCGGCTGGCCACGCTTGCCGTGTTCGAGCGCCGAAAGGTAGGCGGAGGACACGTTCAGCGCCGCCGCCATCTCCTTGAGGGAAATGCCGCGCGCGTCGCGAAGGGCCCTGAGCTTGGCACCAAGCGGGGTCAATGCCGACGCAGGCGCACATACCACGCCCCCTCCCCACCATGGCCGCGCGCAGCCACGCTCCAGCCTGATACCAGATGCGACAGGCCCGGTTCGGACAGCCAGATCGGCAGCATGGTGCGCAGAATTCCCCGTTCGGTCATGGCGGCGATATAGTCGCTATCGGTTCTGGCACCCTTGCCGGTGATGACAAGGATGGTGCGGTTTCCAGCCGCAGCCCGCGCGCCGATGAACCGGCGGAGGCTGTCGCGGGCCTCGACCTGGGTCATGCCGTGGAGGTCGATCTTGCCATCGATCTCGATGCGGCCACGGCGAACCTTCTTGTGGATGGCGGGATCGACACCCCTGTCCACGACCTCGATCGGCGCGACCGGCGCCTGGTAGGGCGGCAGGAAGGGCTTGCCCGATGTGAGCGGTTTGGGTGGCGCCTTGACCAGCGGTTCCGGCTGGGGCTCAGGAACCGGCAATGCGCCAGTCCCCAATTTCAGAAGACCCTTACGACGCAGTGGCTCGACCGTTTCTGCCACCGTGGTCCACAGATGGAAGTCATGCGGCAGGCGTCGTGAACCGCGCTTGGACATGGTCGTCGGGCCTGCCGGTATGGATCAATCGAGCTGGCTGGTGGCCACGACTTTCCAGTTCGGATCGCGCGACTTGGGATTGCGCGAGAAGGTCCATTCGTCAGCGATGGTCTGGACCTGATCGGCATTGCCCTCGACCAGATTGCCGTCCTTGTCACGGGTGGCGGAAACCACTTCGGCATGGAAGTCGACGGTGACGTTGACGTCCTTCTTGTCGTATTCGGCATCGACGATGGCGATCTTGGGCAGGCCGACAAAGGTGAAATCGACGGTGCGGCCTTCGGCTTCCCGGTCGCTGATGGCGCGATGGAAACTGTCGTAGATGGGCTTGTCGAGAAGGTTCTTGAGCGTCTGGCGATCACCTTCGGCAAAGGCCGTGACGATCATCTCGTATGCCTGCTTGGCGCCTTCGAGGAAGCCCTTGGGTGAGAAGGTCGGATCGGCCTCGACAACAGCCTTGAGACCTGCGGCGAGTTCGGCATTGCCGGCAGCGGCCTGTTCGATCTCGGCCTCGAGCTTGCGGGCGCGACGCTCGTCGTCAAGCTCGGGCTGGGCTGGGCGCGGGCGCAGGGGAACAACGGTTTCCTCGCTGGTCTCGCCGGTTTTCTCGGGACGGGTCGAACGGCTGCGATCGACCGGAGGACGTTCATTGCCGGTACGCGTCCCCAGGACGGACCGCAGGCGGAAGAGCACGAAGACCGCTACAGCAATGGCAATCAGCGTCGGCAGATCGAGGAAATCGTCCATGAAATGGGCACCTTGCGCGGGAGGCGTCGACAAAAAACTAATGGATGGCGCTCGTTCTGCGCCGCGGTTCGCCTATATATAGGCAATGCTTTAGCCTGAAACCAGTTCACCTTGGGGCGAGTTGCTTTTTTGCCGCGCCCCGTTTTCGAGCCAGAAACGACAGGAACAGATCTTGGCCCGCTTTATCGCCATCGGCTTTCTCCTCCTGCCCCTTATCGAAATCGCGCTTTTCGTCATCGTGGGACGCGCCATCGGCGTGTTTCCTACACTCGGTCTGGTGATCCTGGGTGCCGTTGCCGGCGCCATGCTTTTGCGACAGCAGGGCCTGGGCGTCGTATCGCGGTTGCGCAGCAATGTCAGGGCCGGCACCATACCCGGCCGGACCATGTTCGACGCCATGCTGATCGGCCTGGCGGCTATTCTTCTCGTGCTGCCCGGCTTTCTCAGTGACATGGTGGCGCTGGCCCTGCTGATCCCGCCGGTACGGGGTTGGATGTTCAAGGCATTGGCCAGTCGCGTGCGAGTGGTGGAAACGACGACCAGCTATCGCCGCCATGATGGACCTGTCTACGAACCCGAGCCGGAAACACGCTCCATCGAGCTCAAGGACGAGAACTGGCGGGACGGTCGCAACTAGGCCGCTCGGCTTGTTCGCATGCGCCAAAAGTGCTAGCCACTGGCCTCGAATTGCCTGACTTCGAAATCAAAAGGACCAGATAATGGCCGACGAAAACCAGGGCGCGGCAGCGCCGCAGCCCGGCACCGCGCCCAGCATGAACCTTGTGGGCCAGTATATCCGCGACCTCAGCTTCGAAAATCCCGGTGCGCCGACGACGCTGATGAGCGGTGGGACCAACCCGGCCTTCAACGTCTCGATCTCGGTGGGCGTGAAGAAGCAGAACGACGAAATCTACGCGGTCGAGCTGACGCTCAACGCCAAGGCCAATCGCGAAGAGACCCTGCTGTTCAATGTCGAGCTCGTCTATGGCGGCATCTTCCGCCTCAAGAACGTGCCGGAAAACCAGCTGTCGCCGCTGCTGATGATCGAATGTCCGCGCCTCATCTTCCCGTTCGCGCGCCAGGTGCTGGCCAGCGTGACGCAGCAGGGCGGTTTCCCGCCGCTGATGATGGAGCCGGTGGATTTCTCGGCCATCTATCGGCAGAACCTGGCCAAGCTGGCCCAGCAGGGCGGTGCTGCAGCGCCAGCCGCAGCAGCAGCGCCCGAGGGCGACAAGCTCAACTGAGCCAAGTCTGCATGCTACAGACAACCCCGGCCTCGTGCCGGGGTTTTTGTTTGGATGCCGGGGTGGGGCTCAAGCAGGCTGCCTCAACACCTACGGTGTCGCTCCGGCAAAAGCCGGTGTCTATTGTTTGTCATGGATCCCGGCCTTCGCCGGGATAACCGCGGCAGATGGGATAGTGTTGCGACCATGAAGGGTCGCTTCCTACTCCGCTGCCGCTTCGGCGTATTGTGCCCAGATGGCGCTTTCGCCCATCTTGCCCACGAAAGCGGCGTGCGCTTCGGCCTCCTGAGCACTGATGCGGCTGGGCAAGGCGACGGGACGCGGGGCCACGGCGATCCGCACCTGTGCAGCGCCGGTGCCTGAACTTGCAACCTCGGCCACCAGGGCCAGACTGACCTGCTTGCCCCCGATCAGCTCGAGATAGACTTCGGCCAGGATCTCGCTGTCGAGCAGGGCGCCGTGAAGCGTGCGGCGGGAATTGTCGATGCCGTAGTGCTTGCAGAGCGCATCGAGGCTGACACGGGCGCCCGGATGCTTCTGGCGCGCCACCATGACCGTATCGATCACCGGATTGGTGAGGGTCTTGTGGCCACTGATCTCGAGCTGATGATTGAGAAAGCCCATGTCGAAGGGGGCGTTGTGAATGACCAGCGTTGCGTCGCCGATAAAGGCGAGAAAGTCATCCACCACATCCTTAAAGAGTGCCTTGTCGGCGAGGAATTCCTCGCTCAGCCCGTGGACCCTGAATGCTTCCTCGGGCATGGAGCGCTGGGGATTGATATAGACGTGGAAATGCTTGCCGGTTGGGATGTGATTGATCAACTCGACGCAGCCGATCTCCACCAGACGATCTCCGCCGGTCGGCGAAAGACCCGTGGTTTCGGTATCGAGCACGATTTCCCTGATCATTCGCCCTGCCGTTCGATGTCCGCCACGAGGTCGGCAACCTCGGCCTGGATGATATCGGGCGATTGCGCCGTATCGAAGGTCCAGGTTGCCCGTGCCTTCTTTTCGGCCTGTGGCATCTGCCGGGCAAGAAGGCTCTCCAGCTTTTCCACGGTCATGCCCGGCCGGTCGAGTACCCGTCGGCGCTGGATCGCGTCGTCCACATGGGTGACGGCCACCGCGTCGAAACCGTAATCGTAGCCGCTTTCGTAAAGGAGCGGCACTTCGACGGCGGCAGCGACATGACCATCGCGTTCCGCGGTATCCAGGAATTGCGCAATCCTGGCGCGCACCAGGGGATGAACCACGGCTTCGAGGCGCTTGAAGCCCGCTGGATCGGCGGCGAGGCGGCTCGAGAGCGCCTGCCGATCGATGACGCCATTGCTGGAAACGCCGGGAAACAGTGCTTCCACCGGCGCAACGGCGTCGCCGGCATACAGTTCGGCGACCGCGGCATCGGCCGAAAAGACAGGCACGCCGGCTGCGGCGAATGCCGCGAGCAGGGTGGATTTGCCCGTCGCGATGGACCCCGTGATGCCGATCCGCTTCATTCTCAATGGTCCAGGGTCGCTTCGACCAGGCTGCGCAGCTCGGGTGTCACTTTGGGCGTCACACCGAACCAGGCAGCAAATCCCGGCACCGCCTGATGCAACAGCATTCCGAGACCATCGACCGTGCGCAGGCCATGTGCATTGGCTTCGGCGAGAAGTGGGGTTTCGAGCGGCGTGTAGACAATATCGGTGACGAGGGTAGACGGCGGCAGGAGGCCCAAGTCGAGCCAATCGAATTTCGAGCCATGCATGCCGATGGAACTGGTGTTGACGACGAGGCCGATATCGGGCGCCAGTTCGTCGAAAGCCTCGAATCCGTGGGCTTCGAAGGGCCCGTCGATTTCCTCGATCAGCGCCTGCGCATTGGCGAGGGTCCGGTTGAGGACATGGACCTGGCCGCCATTGCGCCGGCGCAGGGCGACCAGGACGGCACGGGCCGCGCCTCCAGCGCCGATGATGAGGGCATCCTTGGGTCCATCCGACCAGGTTGGCGCATTGGCATCGAGATTGCCCAGGAACCCGAGATAGTCGGTATTGGTGCCATGGACCTTGCCTGACCGGACCACGAGCGTGTTCACCGCCCCGATCATCCGCGCCAGGTCATCGACGCTGTCGCAGAGGGCAAAGACCGTTTCCTTGTGGGGAATGGTGACGTTGCCACCGGCAAATTCGCCGGAGCGCAAGCGGTCGAAAAAGGCGGGCAAATCGTCGGGGGCCACATCGATGGCTTCATAGGTGCCGTCGATGCCGTGCTCCCGGAGCCATGAACCATGAATCAGGGGCGAACGGGAATGGGCGATCGGATGACCGATAACGAAGGCCTTGGTGGTCAATGCACGATCCTCAGGACTGCAGCAGCTCAGGCGCGATATTGCGCAAAGCGGCCAGGAGGGGAAGCAGGGGAAGCCCGAGAATGGTGAAATAGTCGCCAGTGACGGTTTCGAACAGGCGGATGGACGGCCCTTCGAGACGATAGCCGCCAACCGAAGACAGAATGGCTTCGCCTTCGAGGCGGAGAACGAGGTCCCGCTCGTCGGGTGCAAAGTCCCGCATGGTGAGTTCGGCCGTCTGCACATCGGACCAGAGCAGGGCGCCATCGCGGACCAGCGTGACCGCGGCATGCAGGCGGTGGGTCTTGCCGCGCAGGTGATCGAGTTGATCGGCAGCGTCTCCGAGAGATGATGGCTTGTGTAAAAGTTCAGGCCCCAGCGCCAGCGTCTGGTCCGCGCCGATCACGATGGCGCCGGGATGGAGCGCGGAAACCGCTTCGGCCTTGCGCCGCGCCAATAGCAGCGCCACGTCCCGGCCGTCGCCTCCGGCATTGAAAGTTTCGCTTTCGATGCCACGTTCGTCGATGGTCGCTGGATGGGTGGTGAACGCCAAACCAGCCTTGTCCAGCAAGGCTTTACGGGTCGCACTGGCGGAAGCGAGGATCAGCATGGAGCCAAGTTTTCCACACTGTCATCCCCAGCTCAAGGGCACGCTGTGGTTTGGTCGTGCAAGTTTTGGCTGAAGCGAAACTTGTTCGACTTGGGTCCCGAATTGTTAACAAGACGTTTACGGACCCTGGCGACGGGCCCGGTGGAAAGCTCTGGGGAAAGCCGCAAATGAGCGGAAAAGGTTTTGAGTCCGATCGTCCACAGCGTGAATCGAATCGTTGACTCCGGAGTCGTCGGATTAACCTCTCGTTAACATCTGTGGCGACGTTAAGGTTCCGGTAAGGATTGGACGATGTTCACACGGCGTTAACCATAGGCTGCGCGCAAGTGTCACCGAGGCTGCCGATTGTGGGTGGCGGTGAATTCCAGCTAAACACCGCAATAAAGATAAAGAAGCGAAGCAAGACAGACTCTTTTTAGGGTTTGGAAGGAATGACGCGATGCATTCAGCGGTACACAAACCAATGCTGGCTACCGTCCTCGGACAGCGCCAGGCGACACCCCCCATGTGGATCATGCGCCAGGCAGGACGCTATCTGCCCGAGTATCGGCAGACGCGGACCCAGGCCAAGGATTTCCTGGAGCTCTGCTACACGCCGGAACTGGCGGTGGAGGTGACAATGCAGCCCTTGCGCCGCTTCGATCTCGACGCCGCGATCCTCTTTTCCGACATTCTCGTGGTGCCCGATGCCCTGGGGCAGACCGTTCGCTTCCAGGTGGGGGAAGGGCCGGTGCTGGAGGCTTTGGACGAGAAGGGTATCGATGCGCTCGAACCGTCGCGGGCCATGGGCCACCTGGCGCCCGTTCTGGATACCGTTCGGCGGCTGCGAGCGGCCCTGCCTCCGGAAAAGACCCTGATCGGGTTCTGTGGGGCGCCCTGGACCGTCGCGACCTATATGCTGGGAGGCCGCGGCTCACCCGACCAGTGGGTGGCGCGCAAGTTTGCGCTCGAGCATCCGGCGGCGTTCGACAAGCTGATGGACATCCTTGTCACAACCTCGATCGATTACCTTGCCGCGCAACTGGAGGCGGGCGCCGACGTGGTGCAGCTGTTTGAAAGCTGGGCCCTTAATCTCGACGACACGAGCTTTGCCCGCAACGTCATGGAGCCCAATCGGCGGATCGTCGAGGGATTGCGGCAGCGCATTCCCAACGCGCCGATCATCGGCTTTCCGCGCGGTGCTGCCGGCAATCTGCGGCGCTATGCGGAGTCCACGGGGGTCAACGTGCTCGGCGTGGATTTTGCGACGCCGCTCGAGTTCGTGCGGTCCAGCCTGCCTCCCGATATCGCGGTACAGGGCAATCTTGATCCGCTGCGCCTGGTGGTCGGTGGGGAAGCGATGGAAAGCCAGGCGCGCGCCATTCTTTCGGCGTTCTCCGATCGTCCGCACATTTTCAACCTTGGCCATGGCATCGTTCCGGAAACGCCGATCGCCCATGTCGAGCGACTGGTTGATCTGGTCAAATCCTGGGAGGCACGCGCATGATCGAGTGGTTCAAGGCCCTGCATGTCATTTCGGTGATCGCGTGGATGGCCGGCATGCTCTACCTGCCGCGGCTGTTCGTGTATCACGCGGTGGCGGAAGTGGGTTCGGTGCAGTCGGAAACCTTCAAGGTTATGGAGCGGCGCCTGTTCCGCGCCATCACGACGCCGGCCATGATAGCGACCTGGGTTTTTGGCCTCGCCATGGTGGGCCACGGCATCGTCGACTGGGGATCGGTCTGGCCCTGGGTCAAGGCGGCGTTCGTGATCGCGCTTTCGGGCGTTCATGGGCTCTACGCGCGGCACCTCAAGGATTTTGCGCGCGACGCCAACCGCAAGTCGCAGAAATATTTCCGCATGCTCAACGAAGTGCCGACGGTGTTGATGATCGTCATCGTGATCATGGTGATCGTGAAGCCGTTCTGAGCGGTCGCAGCCGCGGCGGTTTCACGTGAATCGCTTGGGGCGACGGCGGCACGGCTTGAATAAACGGGCGGATCAGGCTACATGGAGGCAAGGCATCCCCTAATTGCGCGACCGCCCGGTTGCTGCGCGGGTGTCGAACTTCCCCTTCCTTTGTGACTATCCAGTCTTACCGATATCCCTCCAGGGTCGTTTCGCTACATGCAGAATATCAAGCTCAGTGAGCTCAAGGCCAAATCCCCGGCTGAACTCTTGGCCTTTGCCGAGGAACTCGAGGTCGAAAACGCTTCGACCATGCGCAAGCAGGAGTTGATGTTCGCCATTCTCAAGGAATTGGCTGCCCAGGACATCAACATTGTCGGCGAAGGCGTGGTCGAGGTGCTCCCCGACGGGTTCGGCTTCCTGCGTTCTCCTGATGCGAATTATCTTCCGGGCCCTGATGACATCTATGTCAGCCCCAGCCAAATCCGCCGCTTCGGGCTGCGGACCGGCGACACGGTCGAGGGCGAAATCCGCTCTCCCAAGGAAGGCGAGCGCTATTTCGCGCTGCTCAAGGTTTCGACGATCAATTTCGAAGATCCAGAAGCCGTCCGCCACAAGGTCAACTTCGACAATCTGACCCCGCTCTATCCCGAAGAGCGCCTGCGCATGGAACTGCCCGATCCAACGCTGAAGGATCGCTCGGCCCGTCTGCTCGATCTCGTCGCGCCTCTGGGCAAGGGCCAGCGTGCTCTGATCGTTGCGCCTCCGCGCACTGGTAAGACCGTATTGTTGCAAAATATTGCACAATCGATCGCCACCAATCATCCCGAATGCTATCTCATCGTGCTGCTGATCGACGAGCGGCCGGAAGAAGTGACGGACATGCAGCGCTCGGTGCGCGGCGAGGTGATCTCCTCCACATTCGACGAACCGGCATCGCGCCACGTCCAGGTCGCGGAAATGGTGATCGAAAAGGCCAAGCGCCTCGTCGAGCACAAGCGTGACGTGGTGATCCTTCTCGACTCCATTACCCGTCTCGGCCGCGCCTACAACACCGTCGTTCCAAGTTCGGGTAAGGTGCTGACCGGTGGCGTCGACGCCAATGCGCTGCAGCGTCCAAAGCGTTTCTTTGGCGCGGCCCGCAATATCGAGGACGGCGGTTCGCTCACCATCATTTCCACCGCGCTGATCGATACTGGATCGCGCATGGACGAAGTGATCTTCGAAGAATTCAAGGGTACCGGCAACTCGGAAATCGTGCTCGACCGCAAGGTGGCCGACAAGCGCGTCTTCCCGGCGATCGACATCAACAAGTCCGGCACCCGCAAGGAAGAACTGCTGGTCGAGCCAGATATCCTGCGCAAGATGTACGTCCTGCGGCGCATCCTCAACCCGATGGGCACCATCGATGCGATGGAGTTCCTCACCGACAAGGTGCGTCAAACCAAGACCAATTCGGATTTCTTCGATTCGATGAACACCTGATCCGCAGAGATCGACGCTTTTGGAGAGCGACATGCCCCAAGCGTGTCGCTCTTTTGCTTTTGGACCCCACGAGCATGACATCAGCCGATACAATCGTCGCGCTTTCGTCCGGGGCACCGCCTTCAGGTGTCGCCGTCATCCGCCTTTCCGGGCGCGATACAGCCCGCCTGGTGCGCGCAGTCAGCGGTGAATTGCCTGAGCCACGCAAGCTGGTGCTGCGACCGATCGGGCAAGACAGCCTCCTCGATCGCGGGCTTGTGGTGTGGTTTCCCGGGCCCTACAGCTTTACGGGAGAAGATTGCGCCGAGTTGCAGGTGCATGGATCGCCGGCAGGGGTGCGGGCCATCCTGAACCTCCTCATCGCGAATGGGGCCAGGCTTGCCGAAGCTGGCGAATTTACGCGCCGCGCCTTCGAAAACGGCAAGCTGGACCTCATCGAAATCGAAGGCCTGGGCGACCTTCTTGAAGCGGAGACCGAAAACCAGCGTCGCCAGGCCCTGGCACGATTCGAGGGCGGGCTCAGCCAGCGCATTGACGCGTGGCGCGATACCCTGCTCGATCTCAGGGCGGAGATCGAAGCCAGACTCGACTTCTCCGACGAAGGCGATGTCGACGAAGCCCTGCCTGAAGAATTCGGCGCGCAGATTCTGGCACTCTACAAAGATATCGACACGGCGCTGGCCGGCTATGCGCAGGGACTGATCATCCGCGAGGGAATAAGGGTCGCCCTTGCAGGGGCACCGAATGCCGGAAAATCAAGCCTGTTGAACGCGCTGGCCAAGTCCGACATCGCAATCGTTACCGACGAAGCGGGCACGACGCGGGATGTTCGGCAGGTGCCATTGAACATTGATGGGCAGCTTTACATTCTCCTCGATCTTGCCGGTCTCCGCGACACCGACAGCAAGGCGGAAGCCGAGGGAGTCCGCCGCGCGCGCATGGCGATTGCCGATGCCGATATCGTCCTCTGGCTGACCGCGCCGGATATAGAGGATGATCTCGACAGACCGGACAATGCAATTGTCGTGGGCACCAAATTTGATCTCCGCGCGGTGGCTGATGTTGATATCACCGTATCTGCGCTTACCGGTGATGGGATTGACGAGCTCGTGCGCCGTATCACAGCCATCGGAGAGACGCTGACACAGGGCGAGCCGAGTTTGCTCAGCCATGAGCGCGATCGGGTCGCTCTGATGGAAGCGCTTGCAGCGCTGCAGCGCTCGGCGGCACAGCTGTCATCCCCGGAACTTGCTGCCGAAAACCTGCGAATTGCCTCCCAGTCACTTGAACGTTTGGTCGGGCGGCTGGACGCCGAGCGGGTTCTGGACCGGCTGTTCGCGAGCTTTTGCATCGGGAAATGAACCGACCCTCTCGGATTCACGTGAAACACCAGACCTGTAACAACCAAAATTGATTCACGTGAAACATCTGGATGGCTGACATCGACACATCCTTCAATTGATTCACGTGAAACATTGGCCTATGTCAGGCGCCTCGGAGAAATGCCATGACTGACTATGCCGTGATCGTCGTCGGCGGAGGCCATGCCGGCTCAGAGGCTGCTGCAGCCTCGGCACGAATTGGCGTCCCGACTGCCCTTGTCACACATCGATTTGCCACTATCGGCGAGATGAGCTGCAACCCCGCGATCGGCGGTTTGGGCAAGGGTCATCTCGTCCGAGAAATCGATGCGCTGGATGGCTTGATGGGTCGGGTGGCCGATCAGGCCGGCATCCAGTTCCGCGTGCTCAATCGCCGAAAAGGACCCGCGGTTCGCGGGCCCCGCGCTCAGGCGGACCGCAAGCTCTATCGGCAAGCCATGCAGGCGGCGATCCGGGCGCAGCCGAATCTCGATGTCATCGAAGGTGAGGTCGACGATATCGAAGTGACGGATGGCGTGGTGTCCGGGGTCGTGCTCCTGGACGGCCGCCGCATTGGCACCAAGGCTGTCGTGTTGACGACGGGTACGTTTCTGCGTGGCCTTATCCATCGGGGAGAAGAAACAGTTCCCGCAGGCAGGGTCGGCGAAAAGCCTGTTCTGGGTCTCTCAACGCGTCTCGAGGAGTTGGGCCTGCAACTTGGGCGTCTTAAAACGGGCACGCCGGCGCGGCTCGATGCAGCCACTATCGATTATGCCGTGCTCGAAGACCAGCCCGGCGACACACCTCCAGAGCCATTCTCGGCGCTTACGACGGCCATCATGACGCGCCAGGTGTCGTGTCACATCACCCGAACAACAGCCGAAACGCACCGGATCATCTCCGACAATCTTCATCGCTCGGCGATGTATTCGGGCCGTATCCAGAGCCGCGGGCCACGCTATTGTCCGTCGATCGAGGATAAGGTGGTTCGCTTCGCGGATCGGGACAGCCACCAGATCTTCCTCGAACCGGAAGGTCTTGACGATCATACGGTTTATCCCAACGGCCTTTCCACCTCGCTTCCTGAGGACGTACAGGAGGCGTTTCTGCGCTCCATGCCCGGGTTAGAGAATGTGCGGATCATTCGCCCCGGCTATGCAATCGAATATGACTATGTTGATCCGCGGGAGCTTCGCCCGACGCTGGAAGTGAAACGCCAACCTGGTCTCTACCTTGCCGGTCAGATCAATGGCACGACAGGATACGAAGAAGCCGGCGCACAGGGTCTCCTGGCGGGCGCTAATGCTGCACTGGCCTCGACCGGCACGGCTCCGCTCGTCCTGTCCCGCACGGAAAGTTATCTTGGGGTGATGGTCGATGATCTCGTCACCCGTGGGGTGAGCGAGCCCTATCGCATGTTTACGTCGCGCGCCGAATTCCGCCTGCACTTGCGTGCCGATAATGCAGACCAGCGTCTCACCGGACTGGGTTTGAGCAACGGCTTGGTCGGAACCCAGCGCGAAGAAATTTTTCGGCAGAAGTCCGATGCCTTGCGTAAAGGACGCAGCCTGCTTCACAGTCTTTCGGCCTCACCCAGCGAGGCCCGAAAGGCCGGTCTGGCCGTGAACGAAGACGGGAAGCGTCGCACGGCCTTCGATCTGCTGTCCTATCCCGATATCGCGGTAGACGATCTGACGCGGCTCTGGCCCGAACTGGGCAAACTGGACGAGATGATACGCGAGCAGGTGTCTATCGATGCTCAATACGCGGTCTATCTCGATCGGCAGAAGGCAGACATCGAAAGTGTCCGTCGCGATGAACAGCGCGCGATCCCTGACGACATCGACTACCATTCCATCCCGGGCCTCTCGATGGAGTTGCGTAACAAGCTTCATCTCAACCGTCCGCAAACAATCGCGCAGGCTCAGGCCATGGACGGTATGACCCCGGCAGCGATCACATTGCTGTTGGCTGTCATTCGCCGCGGTGAGCTGCGCAAGGCCGGATGATGGGCGACATTGCCGCTATCCAAGCCTATGCCGGGCACGTGACGCGACCCATCGAAGCGGTTGCGAATGACCTGGAATCATATGCCAAACTGCTCACAAAATGGCAGTCCGTACAGAATCTTGTTTCACGTGAAACACTGAGCCAGATCTGGACGCGCCATTTCGCCGATAGTTTGCAAGTCATGACACTGACAAAGCCGAGCGATCGGCTTTTCCTCGATTTTGGGAGCGGCGGGGGATTCCCGGCATTGCCAATGGCAATCGCCAGCAAGGGCAGTGATCGACGGTTTGTGCTGATTGAGCCAACTGCACGAAAGGTCAGTTTCCTGCGCACGGTGACGCGGGAACTGGGTCTCAATGTCACCGTCATCGGTGTGCGGAGTGACCAGACTGATTCACGTGAAACAGGGACGCCTGACGTCATAACTTCGCGGGCGCTCGCCGCGATGCCCCAATTGTGCACCTGGATGGCGCCGTTTTTCGGTCCGCAAACCCGCGCCCTGCTGCATAAAGGGCGGGAACATGTTGAAGAGCTCGCGGAATCGGGTGCGCACTGGCACCATGACGTGCTAATAACCAAGAGTGATACCGATCCGGGCGGCGTGATCGTCGAGGTTACAAATCTGCGCGGAAAATCAGTAAGTTAGCGGCAGACGGAGGCCAATTTGGCACCCCGGATTTTGACTTTGGCGAACCAGAAGGGCGGCGTGGGAAAGACAACCACGGCGATCAATCTGGCAACGGCTCTGGCAGCGATCGGCGAGCGCGTTCTGATTGTCGACCTTGACCCTCAGGGCAATGCGTCGACCGGCCTGGGCATTTCGCGTACCGATCGCGCCCTTTCGGCCTATGACGTGTTGGTCGGGGAGGCAAGCGTTCCAGAGGCCGCGATCATGACGACAGTGCCCAATGTCGCGATCGTACCGTCCACCATGGACCTCCTGGGCGTCGAACTCACCATTGCGGGTCAGGCCGATCGCGCGTTCAAGCTGCGCAATGCCTTCAAGCAGCTCGACGAGCTCCGCATCAATGATCAGGCCGTGAGCTACATCCTGATCGATTGCCCGCCTTCGCTGAACCTGCTGACCGTCAATTCTCTCGTGGCAGCGGATGCCGTGCTGGTGCCGCTGCAGTGCGAATTCTTTGCGCTCGAGGGGCTGAGCCAGCTGTTGCAGACCATCGAGCAGATTCGCTCGACGCTCAATCCGCGCCTCTCGATCCAGGGCGTGGTCATGACCATGTTCGACAAGCGGAACAATTTGTCCGAGCAGGTTCTGCATGACGTTCGCAGCGAAATGGGCGACCTGGTCTACGAGACGGTCATTCCCCGCAATGTGCGGCTGAGCGAGGCGCCGTCCTACGGCAAGCCTGCGCTGCTCTACGATCTCAAATGTGCGGGCAGCCAGGCCTATCTGCGCCTCGCGACCGAAGTCATTCGCCGTGAGCGGCGACTGGCTGCAGCCTAGGAGGCCTCAGATGACCGACAAACCCACACGCCTCGGCCGTGGCCTTGCAGCGCTGATCGGGGACATGGCCGCCATGGAAGGCGCCCGGGTGACCGAAATGGGATCGAGCGGCAAGAAGCTGCCGGTCGACTTCATTATCGCCAACCGCGCAAATCCGCGGCGCACTTTCGACGCGGATCAGCTCGAGGAGCTCACCAACTCGATCCGCGAAAAGGGCGTGATGTCGCCCCTGCTGGTGCGGCCTACCGATGATCCGAACGTGTTCGAGTTGATTGCTGGCGAGCGCCGCTGGCGGGCGGCGCAAAAGGCGGGCCTTCATGACGTGCCGGTCATCGTGCGCGAAGTCGATGACAAGGAAGCGCTTGAGCTTGCCATTATCGAGAACGTGCAGCGTGCCGACCTCAATCCGCTTGAAGAGGCGATGGGCTACGGCCAGCTGATCGAGCAGTTCGAGTATACGCAGCAGGATCTGGCGCAGGTTATTGGCAAGTCGCGGTCGCATGTTGCCAACACGTTGCGGCTGCTGCGGCTGCCTGAGGACGTCCGCGGCATGGTTGCGAGTGGGACGCTGACCGCCGGGCATGCCCGCACGCTGATCACCGTCGAGGATCCAGCCGGTTTGGCGCGCCAGATTGTCGACAAGGGGCTATCCGTCCGTGAAGCGGAGGCGCTCAGCCAGCAGCGCGACCTGCCGCGCAAGAAGCCAGTTGTAGATGCACAGCAGCGGGACGCCGATACCCTGGCGCTGGAGCGCAAGCTGGCCGACGCGCTCGGTCTCAGCGTGGCGCTCAACCATTCCGAGCGCGGCGGAAAGCTCGAAATCCGCTACAAAACATTGGAGCAGCTCGACGACATCTGTCTCAGGCTGACAGGTCGAACCAACTAAGCTGCTGATGGAATTGCTGTTCCACGTGAAACCCGCCGAAATGGCGGGTTTTTTGTCAATGCGTGGCGGCCATCAGGCACAGAGCCAAGGTGGTGCGACGCAAGACAGCCTCGGCCAATTGAGGGCGTCTGCGTGTGTCGGAAACGGCGCCCAAAAGCCTTTCAGTGGCCGATGCCAGAGCGGGCTCAGTCCACAGACGCAATTGCTGTTCCAGCGCGCCCATGCGCGAGAAATGCGGCTTGGGCTTGACGCCCTCGAGCACCGAACGCGGTGTTTTGCCGCCGTCGACTTCCACGCGCCAGCGCCGGATATTGGTGAAATGGGTATTGAGCATGGCAAGGAGCTGCTGCGGATTGACGTTGGCCGCCAGAGCGCGGTTTAGCGCCAGTTCGAGCTTTTCGGCATGGCCGCCACCGGTTGAGTCCAGGATCGCATCTATCGCCAGCGCACCATTATCAGCACAGAGCAGCAGGACGTCGTCGCGCGTCAGCGTCTTTGTGCGGGCCGCATAGAGCGTCAGTTTTTCAAGCTCTCTGCGGGTGATTTCCCGGTCGTTGCCGAGAATGTCCCGTAGCGTCGTTGCCACATCCGGATCGGCGCGAATGCCCGCCTGGTTGAAGGTTTCGCGCATCAGCGCGAGCAGCGTCTCGTCAGAGTCGGGATAGCAGGGCAGGGCGCGTCCCAGCTTCGCCGCTTCGACCAGAGCCCGCAGGGCGTCGCGCGGCGGCAGGTTGTCGGCCTCCAGCACGATCGCAGCGCCGCCCGGATCGTCCCGCAATTCCGTGAGCGGCATCACGAGGGTTTTGGTGGCATTGCGCACACGGATGATGCGTTTTCCGCCGAACAACGACACCGACCGGGCTTCAAGCACCAGCAGCGAAGGATCCGACTGCAGTTCCGGGCCATCGAATATGGTCACGTTAGCGGACGCAGGATCATCACCGCTGAGGAAGCGGATGAGACGTTGTGCGGTTTCGCGCACCAGCCCGCCATCAGGTCCGTAGGCAAGGAATAGGCCTTCGGTGAGATCGGGGCGCGCCAGATAGCGCGCCACCTCATGGGCCTTGAGTGCCGTCATCACACGACCAGATTGACGATGCGATCCTGCACCACCACGACCTTCTTGGGTGTCTTGCCCTCCAGTGCCTTCTGTACAACCTCGAGAGCGAGGACAAGCTTTTCGACCTCGGCTGCGGGCATGCCCTTGGGAACAGTGATTTCGCCGCGACGCTTGCCGTTGATCTGGATCGGCATCGTCACTTCGTCGTCGACCAGCAGGGTTGGATCGACGTCGGGCCAGGATGCGTCAGACACAAGGCCCTGTTTGCCCAGGACTTCCCAGCACGATTCCGCCAGGTGCGGCATCATCGGGTTGATCAGCTGGACAAGGCGCTCCACCCCCTCAAGAAGCGCGGCCGCAAGAGCGGTTCCGGGCTGGCCGTCGCGGGCTTTGGCCAAGGCATTGGTCAGCTCATAGATGCGGGCGACGGCGCGGTTGAAGCCCAGGCCCTCGATGTCCTGTGCTACGCCGGCGACAGTGCGATGCACAACCTTGCGCAAAGACTTCGCATCTGCATCGTCTGACGTAACAGTGCCTGAAGATTGTTTGGCGATTTCAACACTATCATTGACCAGCCGCCAGATGCGCTGCTGGAACCTGCTGGCGCCCTCGACGCCGGACTCCGTCCATTGCACATCACGCTCCGGCGGGGAGTCGGACAGCATGAACCAGCGAGCCGTGTCGGCGCCGTACGTGGCCACGATGTGGTCGGGATCCACGACGTTCTTCTTGGACTTGCTCATCTTTTCGACCGAGCCGATGGTGATCGGACTGCCGGTCTGAATGTGCTTTGCCGTCCGGATATCGGCATTGGTCTCGAAGAGGACTTCGGTCGGCGGCACCCACTCACCCTTCTCGCCCTTGTAGGTCTCGTGGGTCACCATGCCCTGGGTGAACATGCCCTTGAATGGCTCGTCGAGGCCGACATGGCCCGTTGCCTTCATGGCGCGGGTGAAAAAGCGCGAATAGAGCAGGTGCAGGATCGCGTGTTCGATGCCACCGATATACTGATCCACCGGCAACCAGCGATCGGCTACGGCCGGGATGGTAGGCGTATCGGCGTGGGGCGCCGTGAAGCGGGCGAAATACCAGGAACTGTCCACGAAGGTGTCCATGGTGTCGGTTTCCCGGCGCGCAGCACCACCGCACTGTTGGCAGTGGACGTGCTTCCACGTCGGGTGATGGTCGAGGGCGTTGCCGGGCTTATCAAAGCTCACGTCATCGGGCAGTTTCACCGGCAGGTCCTTTTTGGGCACGGGGATCGTGCCGCAGACCTCGCAATGGATCACCGGGATAGGGCAACCCCAATAGCGCTGGCGCGAAATGCCCCAGTCGCGCAGGCGATAATTGGTTTCGAGCGTACCCTGCGGCTTGCCGTCGACGGTGCGGGCACCGAAATGGGCAGCAATCGCTTTCTTGGCATCGTCAATGGAGAGGCCGTCGAGAAAGCCCGAATTGAAAATGTTACCAACGTCAACATAGGCCTCATCGCCGACCGCGAAGGTGGCGGGATCGGCGCCGGGCGGCAAGACGACGGGCTTGACCGAGAGACCATATTTGCGCGCCAGGTCGAGGTCTCGTTGATCGTGTGCCGGACAGCCGAAAATAGCGCCGGTGCCATAGTCCATCAGGATGAAATTGGCCACGTACACGGGCAGTGTTTCGCCCTCGATGACCGGATGTTTCACGCGAAGCCCGGTGTCAAAGCCCTGTTTTTCGGCCTTTTCCAGCGTTTCGGTGGCGGTGCCATGACGATGGCATTCGGCAACGAATTCGGCGAGGCCCGGATTGCTGGCCGCCAAGGCCGTGGTCAGAGGATGATCGGGCGACAGGCCGATAAAGGACGCTCCGAAAATAGTGTCCGGGCGTGTGGTGAACACCTCGATGCTCTTCGCATCGGTTTTGTCGCTGGCGACCAGTTCGAACAGCAGACGCAGGCCCTCGGACTTGCCGATCCAGTTGCGCTGCATGGTGCGCACCTTTTCCGGCCAGCCAGTGAGGCCATCCAGGGCCTCCAGCAGGTCCTCGGCAAAGTCCGAGATCTTGAAGAACCACTGGGTGAGCTCGCGCTGCTCGACTACGGCACCCGAGCGCCAGCCCTTGCCGTCGATCACCTGCTCATTGGCAAGCACGGTCATGTCCACCGGGTCCCAGTTGACCTTGGAGGATTTGCGCGTGACCAGGCCAGCGGCGAGCATGTCGATGAACATGGCCTGCTGGTGCTGATAGTATTCTGGCGAACAGGTCGCGATCTCGCGGGTCCAGTCGATGGAGAGGCCCATCGACTTGAGCTGGGCCTTCATGGCTTCGATATTTTGATAGGTCCAGGTGCCCGGATGGGTCTTGCGCTCGATGGCCGCGTTCTCGGCCGGCAGGCCGAAGGCGTCCCAGCCCATGGGGTGCAGGACGTTCTTCCCGCGAGCGCGCTGGTAGCGCGCCACGACGTCGCCCATGGCGTAGTTGCGCACATGGCCCATATGGATGCGGCCAGACGGATAGGGGAACATCTCGAGGACGTAGTAGGGATCGCGCGGATCGTCATTGGACGTGACAAAGCTCTGGCGCTCGTTCCAGACCTGCTGCCATTTCGGTTCGCTTTCGCGCGGATTGTAGCGTTCGCCGCTCACGTATCATCGTCCTTGCAAGATTTTCCGCAAAGCGCGCCGCAAGGGCGGCGCAGCTTGCGTTTTCGAGGGTTTTTGGCTACCCGGACCATCACCAGAAATCCCTTGCAAGGTCAACAGAAACGGGGCGGCGATATGGCCGACACGCTCTCCGCTGCGCATACGGCGCTCGAATACATCCGCAACCGCATGGAAAAGGCGCGCCGCCGTTTTGGCGCGCCACCCGATCATGTCGAGCTGGTGGCGGTTTCGAAGACCTTCACCGCCGACGCCGTCGAACCGTTCCTCATGGCGGGGCAGCGGGTGTTCGGCGAGAACCGGGTCCAGGAAGCCAAGGACAAGTGGCCCATCCTCCGGGAACGCTACCCCGATGTCGACTTGCATCTCATCGGACCGCTGCAGACCAACAAGGTGCGCGAGGCGGTGGCGCTGTTCGATGTGATCGAGACGGTGGACCGCGAAAAGCTGGCAAGGATGCTGGCAGAGGAAATGCAGCGGGTCGGCAAGACCATTCCATGCTTCGTCCAGGTCAATATCGGTGGCGAGGAACAGAAAGCCGGCGTGTCGATCGGCGAGGCGGTCGACTTCGTTCGCAGCTGTCGGGACCAGTACGGGCTCGATATCGTGGGCCTCATGTGCATTCCGCCCGACGGGCAGCCGGCCGGTCCCTATTTCGCCCTGCTCGCGGAGTTGGGGCGCGCGGCTGGTGTGGCGCAACTCTCGATGGGGATGAGCGGCGATTTCGAGACGGCCATCGCCATGGGCGCCACCCATGTGCGCGTGGGTTCGGCGCTGTTCGGCCGACGTTAGCGCCACCCGGGGCTTGCAACTTTCCCGTCCAAATCGCGTTCTTTCAAGTTGAATAACGCCGTTGTGAAACACCGGCCAAAAACGAGTCGCAATCGTGTGAGCCTTGTCACACCAGACGGAAAAGCCCGGAGAATACAATGAACAAGCGACGCATCCTGGTCGTGGACGACGACGCGGACCTGCGCCAGACTCTGGTGGAACAGCTTCAGGGCGAACCTGAATTCGACATACTCCAGGCCGGCACTGCCAACGACGCCCTCAAGGCGGTTCGCGAGAACAATATCGAACTCACCATCCTCGATGTCGGCCTGCCCGACATGGATGGCCGCGAGGCCGTCAAGCTAATGCGCCAGGAGGGCTACAAGAGCCCCGTGCTGATGTTGACCGGCCACGATACCGATGCCGACGAGATCAAGGGTCTTGAAGCCGGTGCAAACGACTATCTGACCAAGCCGTTCCGCTATCCGGTGCTGCTGGCGCGCATCAACGCTGCGCTGCGCCAGCGCGACCAGAGCGAAGACGCCGTCTTCACCATCGGCCAATACAGCTTCCAGCCTGCAGCCAAGGTGCTGGAGACCAACGACGGCATCAAGGTGCGGTTGACCGACAAGGAAACCTCGATCCTCAAGTATCTCTATCGCCAAGGTCCCAAGACCATTACCCGCGATGTACTGCTCAAGGAGGTATGGGGCTACAACAACCGGGTGACCACGCACACGCTCGAGACGCATATCTACCGGCTGCGCCAGAAGATCGAGCGCGACCCGTCCAATGCGCGTCTCCTGGTCACCGAAGATGGCGGCTACAGGCTTGTCCCCTGATATCGGGACAAGACCGTTCAAATTCGCTCCGAACTGACTTATAGCTTGAATGTGAGCCGCCCAAGTCCCATTGGGCGGCCGTTCGCGCATCGGGTCTGGGGCTCATGAGAATGGACGACGCGGCCGGGGTGCTGGCCCGGGCCGATTTCTTCGACATCTGCGATGATGAGCAGCTGCGAATGCTTGGCTTTGCGGGAGATCGCAAGCACTTCGAAGCCGACGCGGTGATCTACCAGTCCGGGGAGACGCCCGGTGGTGCATTCGTGCTGATCGAGGGCACCGTGCGGGCCCGACACGAGGGCGCGGAAGCCGGCAAGCCTTATGCGCTGTCCGAACCGGGCAGCGTGATCTCGCCAACGGCTCTCATCATCGACAAGCCACGGCCCGTGACCTTCACGGCCGTTACCGATTGCGAACTGTTGTTCGTGCCGCGAGCCGCCTTCATGAAACTGGCGCGGCAGGACCCTGAGCTTGCAGCGCGCGCGGCGGCCCGCATCCAGCAGGATCTGGGGCGCTACATGCATGCGCTGGAGCCACTGCGCGGCAAGATGAAGGGCGCCTGAGGCGCCGTCCCGCTAACCCGAATTCGTCCCCCGGCCTGACCCGAGGATCCGTCGCCAGGCCAGCAAGCGTTGGGAGTGGCCCTCAGACCAAGTCCGAGGGCGGCGCCGTGTTCGGGGAAGGGTCAGTGGCGGATAGCGCCTTCAGACGCTTGCAAAACGCGCAATGACGGGTACGTGGTCGCTCGGCTGCGGATCGTAGCCGCGATAGGTCTTGATGATCTCGGCACCCACCGAGCGTTCGGCGACGTCGGATGTTGACCAGATGTGGTCGAGGCGACGGCCCTTGTCCGCCAGCTCCCAATTGGCGCTGCGGTAGCTCCACCAGGAATAAAGCTTTTCGTCATGGGGCACGTGCTTGCGCACCAGATCGACCCAGCCATGGCCGCCGGAAAGCAGGGCATCGAGGCGCTCGGTTTCCTGCGGCGTGTGGCTGACGATCTTGAGCAGCTGCTTATGGCTCCAGACATCGTTTTCATGCGGGGCGATGTTGAAATCGCCGGCGATCAGGTGGCCGCGCTGGAACACAGGCTCGGTGAACCAGGTCTTAAGTTCGTCGAGGAAGCCCAGCTTGTGCCTGAACTTGGGATTGATCTCGGGATCGGCTTCGTCGCCGCCGGCGGGAATGTAGAAATTGTGCAGCGTGAACGGGCCGTGGCCGAGATCGACGAGGGCGGAGACGTGCCGCGATTCCGGGATGTCGCAGAACACCCGGCTCGATATATCGGTCAGCGGAAATTTCGAGACGATGGCGACGCCGTGATAGCCCTTCTGGCCGTGCACGGCCATGTGTGGATAGCCGGCCTCGATGAAGGCGTTCCGTGGAAACTGGTCATTGGTGCATTTGATCTCCTGAAGCATCAGCACATCGGGCTGATACCGGGCGAGAAAATCCAGCACCATCGGCAGGCGCAGGCGAACCGAATTGATGTTCCAGGTGACGATGGATTGGGTCATTGCGCATCCAGGCTAGATCGAACGGCGGGCAGGGGTCTTATCGCCAAGCCAGGCGCGGGGGTAAAGCCGGAAATGGCATTGGGATGTGGTTGCTGACGCGGGATGGCAGGATGGTGCCGGATGTCCCGCCAACGCGATCGCAACAGTGGCAGCGGCCCTCAAGTCCGTGCGCGCCATCATGCATGCGTTCGCCGCGGCGTTTCACGTGAATCCTTGGCTTCACCGCCAACAAAAAGCCCGGCACAGAGGCCGGGCTTTCCAATTCGACAGGGAGCGATCTTATTCGCTCTTGGCTTCGCCTTCAGCGGCAGCGGCCTGTTCGGCGGCGGCCGCAGCGGCTGCGGCTTCAGCGTCCTTGGCGGCCTGCTCTGCGGCAAAAGCCTCGGCAGCTGCGATCTTTTCAGCTTCGCGGGCCTCGCGGGCAGCCTGGGCGGCCGAGCGTTCGGAGGCTTCGATCTTCTTGGTGCGCGAGTTGGTCGATTCAAAGATACGAGCCGACTTACCGCGACGGTCGCGCAGGTAGTACAGCTTGGCGCGACGGACCTTGCCGCGCTTGATCACTTCGACCGACGAGATGTTGGGCGAGTAGATGGGGAACACGCGTTCCACGCCTTCGCCGTAGGAAATCTTGCGGACGGTAAAGCTTTCGGTGATGCCGCCACCGGAGCGGGCGATCACGACGCCTTCATAGGCCTGCAGGCGTTCCTTGTCGCCTTCGCGGATCTTGACCCAGACCTTGACGGTATCGCCATGGGTGAATTCGGGAAGTTCGCGCTTTGCGGCGAGTTCGGCAACGTGCTCGGCATTGAGCTGTTCAATGATGTTCATTTTCGATCCGTTCGATCTTTTCATGGGAACGACTCTTGCGGGCTTTTGGGCCCCGTCGTCCGGTCTTGGTTGGTAACGGAGGGCAGTCTTCTTGGTCTTTCCGCGCGCGGGTCCGAAACGCCCGACGCACGAATGGGCGGCTCATAGGGGAATTTTGCCCCAGAGTCTAGGGGTTTTGGGCCTGGGGCCCCAAACCCCGGTTCCGCCCTCGGATCAAGCGCGAGGACGGATGGGGGAGCGGAATGGCATCGGAATCCTACTTCAGCAGATCCGGCCGTCGCGCCTGCGTCAGCTCGAGTGACTGCTGGTGCCGCCACTTGGCAATCCTGCCGTGATCGCCGGATGTCAGGACGGCCGGAATGTCGCGGCCCTCGAAAGTCTGTGGGCGGGTGTATTGCGGGTATTCGAGGAGGCCGTTTTCGAAGCTTTCCTCATCGCGGCTGTCGGGTGCGCCGAGGACACCGGGGATCAGTCGCACGACGGCCTCCAGGAGCACCATGGCGGCCACTTCGCCGCCGGCAAGGACATAGTCGCCGATGGAGACTTCCTCGAGCTGGCGGGCTTCTATGACACGCTGGTCGACCCCCTCGAAACGACCGCAGACAATGACGGCGCCCGGTCCGGTCGCGAGCTCATGGGCGCGGGCCTGGGTCAACGGCTTGCCGCGCGGCGACATCAGGATGCGCGGCCGCAGATCATCCGGCGGCGCGACCGTGTCTATCGCCTGAGCCAGGATATCGGGCCTGAGCACCATGCCGGCGCCACCACCGGAGGGCGTGTCGTCGACGGTCCGATGCCGGTCGGTGGCGAAATCGCGCAGCTGCGTGGCGTGCAGCGACCACAATCCGTCATTCATGCCCCGGCCCAGGACCGAAGCGCCGAGCGGTCCGGGAAAAAGCTCGGGGAAGAGGGTAATGATGTCGGCGGAAAACATCAGTCGGGCTCTTCCTCGCCGGGATCGGCATCGAGAGGGGGCGAGATGACCAGATAACCGTCGGCAATGGCGATGGTGGGCACAACGTGCCTGGTGAACGGGTAAAGGAAGGTGTCGCCCGAGCGCGGGTCACGCACTTCCAGGATGTCACCGGCCCCGTGATCGTAGATGGCGCTGACGGCGCCGATGGAGACCCCGCTCTCGAGCCGCGCATCGAGGCCGATCAGGTCGGCGTGGTAAAAATCGTCCTCGTCGTCGATCTCGGGCAGCTGGCTGCGATCGACATAAAGCTCCACGCCGTTGAGCAATTCGGCGGCGTTGCGATCGTTGACGCCCTTGAGGCGGGCGATCAGCACGGTTTTCTGCAGCCGCGCGCTTTCAATCGTCACCGTCAGGCCCGGCCGGTTGGTTGCCAGCGGCCCATAGGAGGCAATATCCCCGGGATCTTCAGTGTGCGAGGCAATGCGCACCTCGCCCTTGATGCCATGCGCGGCGCCGATCGTGCCCATCAGGATGCGAGAGGAATTTTGCGTCATGGCCTGCTCACTGTGGTTGCAAAGGCTCAAATAGCAGCGCCAGTGTCGGGCGCAAGCCCCGTCATTTCACCGGAACAAGTTCGATGACGTCGTGCGTGGACTCGAACATCGGCGCTGGCAGCTCGAGCCGGTAGCGTCGGGTTGTGTCATCGCCGACCCGATAGATACAGCCGACCTGATTGCGTTCGGGATCGTCACCATAGGCTATAGGCTGCTCGTCGCCATAGTGCAGGGCACCCTGGTAGAACACGGCCTGGGCAGCCGAGGTGAGGGTACCGGAAAAGCGCTGCGAGCCAGATGTCTTGTCGATGCGCGAGCCGCCATCGGAAATCGTGCAGGCGAAATAGTCGTAGGCGGTGAGCGGCAGGATGCCGCCGAGCTTGATGGTGCGGCAGCGATATTTGCCATCGGGTATAGCGTCAATGTATCTGTCGCCACCCGAAAACAGTCCGGACACGGTGGCGCGTGCATCGGCATCCGTCGAGAGCAGCGCCTCAGCCAGGCCCATGCTGCGCGAGCGGAAGAAATCGAACATCCGGTCCGAATCGGCTTCGCTGACCTCGACGCCTGCGGGCACGTCGCAGGCCATCCCGGTTGCGGTCTGGGAGGCCAGCATGGCGATCATGACAAGCGTCATGCGTTTGGTCGGTCGGGTCCTCATGCAAAGCCTCCGGTTCTACCTGTTGGGGGAACCTTGCATGGCAAATGCGCTTTCTCAAGGACAGCCGAACTGGAGGTCCCGATGTCTCAGATTCTCACCGACCGCGAAGCCATCCGCGAATGGGCGACGGCCCGCGGCGGCAATCCCATGCTGATGGAGGTGCCCGAGGGCAGCCGGAGCCGGACGCTGCTGCAGCTGACCTTTGGCCAGCACGCCATCAATGCTGACGGCAACGAGGGTCCCGACCGGGTCGGCGGTTTCGAACTGGTGGATTGGGATGAGTGGTTTGCGGCGCTCGAAGCCAACAATCTGTCGCTGATGGTCTCGGATGATCCATCAGGCGGCAATGAAGCGGAATTCAGCTTCGTGGAGCGCGGCGAACGCAGCGACACGTCAGGCGCTGCCTGACCATTGTAAGCGCTGGAGACAGCGCGCGATCGGGACCAAGCTCGGCTTTGTCCCGATCAGCGCCACGGCATGTCAGGTATTTTCCGGCAGCGGCACGGAATTAATCCCGCGCTCGTAGAGCGCCAGGGTGGCTTCGATATCGTCGAGATGCATCTGCAGGCCCTTTTCAACGGCTTCGGCCTGGCGACGGATCAGGTCGCGACGCGACAGCAGGTCGAAGCGTTCGCTCTCGAGTTCCTTGATCGCGAGGTCGATGCGGTCGCGGTGGGTGCCCAGGCGCTGCACCAGCGGAGCAACTTCGCTCGCCGAGGCCTGCTTGATCACGTTTTCCAGTTCTTCGAGTTGTTCAGTGCCAGGCTGGACAATTTTGAGTGCAGTCTTTGACCGCGTCGTCATTTTACTCACCTCACGTTACTCGACCGGTGGTCGATCCATCCAAATAAGTAGGATCAACTACTTAGCCGAGAAACGGGGCATTCCACAGCTTAACCCGTTCTTTACCTTAACGAGAAACCATGCCGAGGTTATAAGCGCTCCTCGGCGTCGGCCGCCGCTTCGAGCGCTTCCATGTCCTCGTCGGAAAATCCGAAATGGTGTCCGAGCTCGTGGATCAGCACATGGGTGACGATTTCGCCCAGCGTGTTGTCGTCGTGCTCGGCCCAATAGTCGAGAATGGCGCGGCGGTAGAGATAGACGGTATTGGGCAGCTGGCCCGTCTGCGGCACGGCGCCGTCTTCGGTGAGACCGATGCCTGAAAACAGCCCCATCAACTCAAAGGGGCTTTCCATTCCGAAGCCTTCGAGGATGTCGTCCTCGGCAAATTCGGCGACCGAGCAGGTCACGTCGGCGGCAAGCGACTTGAAGGGCTCGGGCAGTTCGGCCAGGGCCTTGCTGGCCATGGCCTCGATGTCGTCGAGGGTCGGGGCATGGAGCCCCGACCAGTCCGTGGTCTTCAGTTCCACTCGCGGATGTCGACGAAGTGGCCGGCAATGGCGGCGGCCGTGGCCATGGCGGGGGACACGAGATGGGTGCGGCCCTTGAAGCCCTGGCGACCCTCGAAATTGCGATTCGAGGTGGAGGCGCAGCGCTCGCCGGGGGCAAGCTTGTCGGGGTTCATGGCCAGGCACATGGAGCAGCCCGGCTCGCGCCATTCGAAGCCGGCATTCTTGAAGATCACGTCGAGGCCTTCGGCTTCAGCCTGTGCCTTGACGAGGCCCGACCCCGGCACAACCATGGCCGACACATGCGCGGCCACCTTGCGGTCCCCAATGACGGCGGCAGCGGCGCGCAGGTCTTCGATGCGACCATTGGTGCAGGAGCCGACAAAGACGCGGTCGAGCTTGATGTCGGTGATCTTGGTGCCGGGCTTGAGGCCCATATAGTCCAGCGCCCGCCACTTGGAGGCGCGCTTGGTTTCGTCCTGGATGTCATCCGGGTTGGGAACGATGCCCTGCACCGAAATGACGTCCTCGGGCGAGGAGCCCCAGGAAACGATCGGCGGCAGCTTGGCAGCGTCGAGGATGACGACCTTGTCGTAATGGGCGCCCTCGTCGGTGTGGAGGGTCTTCCAGTAGTCGAGCGCCATGTCCCAGGCCTGGCCCTTGGGCGCGCGCGGGCGGTCCTTCACATA
Source organism: Devosia lucknowensis (assembly GCF_900177655.1). Taxonomy (NCBI): domain Bacteria; kingdom Pseudomonadati; phylum Pseudomonadota; class Alphaproteobacteria; order Hyphomicrobiales; family Devosiaceae; genus Devosia; species Devosia lucknowensis. Next base: position 817,314 of record NZ_FXWK01000002.1, read on the forward strand.
GGCGAAGGTGGTCTCGTCGGGGGCGATAAGGCCGGCGCGGGCGCCGCCTTCGATAGTCATGTTGCAGACCGTCATGCGGCCTTCCATCGACAGCGAGCGGATGGCTTCGCCGGCAAATTCGATCACGTGACCATTGCCGCCGGCGGTGCCGATCTCGCCGATGATGGCGAGGATGATGTCCTTGGCGGTGACGCCCGGCGGCAGCTGGCCATCGACGCGGACCAGCATGTTCTTGGCCTTTTGCTGGATCAGCGTCTGGGTGGCCAGAACGTGCTCGACCTCGGACGTGCCGATGCCGTGGGCCAGGGCGCCGAAGGCACCATGGGTCGACGTGTGCGAGTCACCGCAGACGATAGTCATGCCGGGCAGGGTGAAACCCTGTTCCGGGCCGACGATATGGACGATGCCCTGCCTGACATCGAACGGATCGTAATATTCGATCCCGAAGTCCTTGGTGTTTTCGGCCAGCGCCGCGATCTGGATGGCGCTCTCGGGATCGGGATTGGGCAGGGAACGGTCTGTGGTGGGCACGTTGTGGTCGACAACGGCCAGCGTGCGCTCGGGGTGACGGACCTTGCGGCCGTTCATGCGCAGCCCTTCGAAGGCCTGTGGCGAGGTCACTTCGTGCACCAGGTGCCGGTCGATATAGAGAAGGCTCGTACCGTCCTCGTTATTCTGGACCAGATGGTCGTCCCAGATCTTGTCGTAGAGCGTACGGGCCTTGGTCATATCGGCTTTCCAGCAGCAGGAATGAACTTTGGAGTGGTTCTAATCCCAAGCAGGAAGAGGGTCAAGCACAACCGTACCGCAGGGTACGGCTGTGCCCGAGCAGTCAATGCCGGAAGTGGCGCATGCCCGTCATGACCATGGCGATCCCAGCAGCATCGGCTGCGGCGATGACCTCGTCGTCGCGCATCGAACCGCCCGGCTGGATGACGGCGGTGGCGCCGGCCGCGACCAGGGCCTCGAGCCCGTCGGCGAAGGGGAAGAAGGCGTCGGAGGCGACCACCGAGCCCTCGGTCAGCGCCCCGTCCAGCCCCGCTGCCTGGGCTGCGTCGATGGACTTGCGATGGGCGACGCGCGCTGAATCGACTCTCGACATCTGCCCGGCGCCGATGCCGGCGGTGGCGCCATCCTTGACATAGATGATGGCGTTTGACTTGACGTGCTTGGCCACTTTCGCCGCGAGCTTGAGATCCACCAATTCCTGTTCGGTCGGCTGGCGCCTGGTGACGACCTTGAGGTCGCAATCGTCGACATTCTTGTTGTCGCGGCCCTGCACCAGCAGACCCCCGGCCACCGACTTGACCAGGAGACCTTCGGCCTTGGGATCGGCAAGGCCGCCGGTCAGCAGGAGCCGGAGGTTCTTCTTGGCGGCAATGATCGCCTGGGCTTCCGGAGTGGCGGAGGGCGCAACGATCACCTCGGTGAAGACCTTGACGATCTCGGTGGCCGTTTCGGCGTCGATCTCGCGGTTGGTGGCGACGATGCCGCCAAAGGCCGAGACCGGATCGGTGCGCAGGGCCTTCCTGTAGGCATCGGTCAGGTTCGAAGCCACGGCGACGCCGCAGGGATTGGCGTGCTTGATGATGGCGACGGCGGCAGTTTCCGCCGGATCGAATTCGCTCACCAGTTCGAAGGCGGCGTCGGTGTCGTTGATGTTGTTGTAGGAGAGGGTCTTGCCTTGGACCTGGCTGGCCGTGGCGACGCCCGGGCGGTTTTCACCGGTCTTGTAGAAGGCGGCCCACTGGTGCGGGTTTTCGCCGTAGCGCATGACTTCGCTCAGCGTGCCGGCAAAGCTGCGATAGCTGACATCGGCGAAGTCGATCTCGCGGGCGAACCAGGATGAAATGGCGCTGTCATAGGCGGCGGTGCGGGCATAGGCCTTGGCGGCGAGCTTCTGGCGCAGCGCGAAGGGTATGCCGCCCGACCTGATGGCGTCGAGAATGGCGGGGTAGTCGGCGGGGTCGACGACGACCGTCACATAGGCATGGTTCTTGGCGGCGGAGCGTACCATGGCCGGGCCGCCGATATCGATGTTCTCGATGATCTCGTCATAGCTGGCGCCCGAGGCGACGGTCTTTTCGAAGGGGTAGAGATTGACGGCGACGAGATCGATGGGGCCGATCTCGTGCTCGTCCATCGAGGCCTTGTGGGCCGGATTGTCGCGCACCGAGAGCAGGCCGCCATGCACCTTGGGGTGGAGCGTCTTGACCCGGCCATCCATCATTTCGGGAAAACCGGTGAGGTCGGAAATGTCGCGCACCGGCAGGCCCGCTTCACTGATGAGCTTGTGCGTGCCGCCGGTCGATACCAGCTTGACGCCTGCCTCCGCGAGCCCGCGCGCGAAGTCGGTCATGCCCGATTTGTCGAATACCGAAAGCAGTGCCCGCCCGACCGTTACCGTCTTGCCCATGAGAATGTCGTCTCGCCGTCAATGGAGGAATTTGCGCGCTCGCTAGCACGAGACGGGGCAAAGGCCAATGGGTTTGCGGCGCCTCCATGCGAATGCACGGAGAGATTGGCAGCGGACCCTATTCCTGTTCCAGCGTAAAGATCCACGCTATCTCGGTATCCGGGCCGACACTGGTCTCGAGCACGAGCTGCCGGGTACGGTGGAAACCGAGATAGGCGGACTGGCGCACGCTGTCCTCTTCGCGGAATTGCGCGCCTTCCCAAAGAAAGCTCCACACCGCGCCATTGGGCAGGACCAGCCGGGCAATGCCTTCGCCGGTGGTGCGGCGCACCTTGATGCCGGGTGCCAAATGGAAGCGCAGCGCCAGGAGGCCATGCGGCTCGCCCGTGGCGACGATGCGGTCCTGGCCGACAAGCGTTGTGCCTTCAGAAAGAAGGGTCAGACGGCGCTCCACTTCGGCGCCGAAACGCGGTGCATAGCCGGCGCTGGACATGATCAGCATATGCTCGGCGGTTTCGAGCGTCATCGGCCTGGGCGACGGCGGACGGCCGGCACGAACCTGTGCGGCGCCCTCGGCGTCGATAGTGGCCGAGGAATGGGCCACGGCCTGACGGAAGAGATCGCGGCTCTCCAGCATGTCGGAGGGTGCGGGACCGCAGGAGCCGACGATGAGCTCGCTGCCATGAGCGAATTCGAAGGCGAGGCCGCCATCATGAGCTTCGGTGTCGAACCCTGCGGGCGGACGCAGTCCACTGTCGCCGACGACCACGCTTTCACCGGCCCGGATGATGCCGTAGCCGCCCAGCAGCCGCGAGCGGCGCGATGCCGAGGGTCCATTGGCCTGCACGGCGACAAGCACGTCGTGGGGCACCTGGCCGCAACCGTTGAAATAGACCGGCTCGCCGCTCGACAGCGTCAACGCGTCCAGCGCTTCGTGCATGCGGTCGATGCGATTGGTGAGCTCGGACATGGCCGGGCTGCCGTGACGGCCGACGGCGCGGCGCAGGCTGGCCAGTTCGACCAGCAAGGACAGCTGGAGTTTGGGATTGCGCGAGAGATGCAGGCCATCGCCATCGAGCTGCTGGGCCAGAAGCGCGTCGAGCCGGGCGACATGACCATCAATATCGGGCACGTCGCCGATATTGCACAGCTCGGCGCCCAGGAGGCCGAGAGCGGCGAAAAGGGCCTCCACGGCATCGGCCGCAAGGGCGCCACGCACACGCAGGCTCTGGACCTGGGTGGAGAGACTGCGCTGAATGGTCCGCGTCTGGTCGGGAGTGGCGCCATCGAGCACCAGGGTCAGGTGCCGAAGCCAGTTGAGCACGCGCTGGGCGGTCAGCGTCAGCGTCCAGCTGTCGGCCTCGAACTGACCTTCGCGGCCGATCCAGTCCAGTACAAGCGTCCGCGCGAACAGCCGCTCCCCCGGATCGCGGACGTCGCGGAAGTGCCGCAGCCAGGAAAAGCTATGGAGATTGTTCCACCAGTCGGGATGATCGACATCGATGGCGAAGGGCGAGGCACCGCCGGTCTCGAACAGTTTCGAGGCCAGAAGGTAGCGACCGGACATCATTTCGCGCACGGCCTCGCGGTCCGCCGGGCGGAAGTCGGGGAGGTCGCCCGCATAAGCGTTGTCGGTGTGTCCGCGCCAGGTCCAGCGCAGCAGGGGCATGGTTACGATCTGATCGGCCAGGCCCAGCGCAACGCGTCGGCCGGCCGTCATCAGCCGCCCGCTCACCGTCCGGCCTCCATCCGTGCCGGATCGAAGGCGCCACTCCTGTCGCGTCGTCTCTGCAAGAACCCGATCCCTGCCGGAATACCCGGATAAGTCCCTATAGGCTTTAGCCTGTTCGCCTGAATCGCGCCACGAAGAACCCGTCCATCCCCGGATTTCCGCTTCCCGGCGTCATTGCCGGGTGGGTGCGGACCAGCCCATCCGATGTCACCGCCTCGGAAAGTCCCGGTAGTTCGGCCACGGCCACGGGGAGCAGGGACAGGCCCGGCAGGGCCTCGAGCGCCCAGCGCACCTGGTCTTCGCCCTCGGCCTGTTCGAGCGAACAGACGCAGTAGATCAGCGTACCGCCGGGCGCGAGGCACCGGAAGGCATTGGCGATCAGTGCCCGCTGCAGGCGGACGCGCCCGGCAATGTCCTGCGCCGAGCGGCTCCAGAGCACTTCGGGGTGACGACGGAAGGTGCCGGTGGCCGAACAGGGCGCGTCAAGGAGGACACCGTCGAAGGGGGTTGCCGGGTCGAAGGTCGCGGCATCGGCCTCCACGACCTTGGGCGCATAGCCCAGGCGGGCCATGTTGCCCTTGAGCCGTGCTAGCCTCATGGCATCGCTGTCGAGCGCCGTCACCTTGTAGCCGGCCTTGACGAGCTGCGCGGTCTTGCCGCCGGGGGCGGCGCAGAGATCGAGCACGGTGCTGCCGGCATCGAGGCCGACAAGGCGAGCAGGCAGGGCCGAGGCCACGTCCTGTACCCACCAGCGCCCCTCGTCATAGCCGGGCAGGGCCTCGACGGGCCGGTCGCGATTCTCGATGCGCACGGAATCGGCGATCAGCCGCTCGGCGCCGAGGGCGTCGACAAGGGCCGCATCGTCATCCCGTAGGGTAAGGTCAAGCGGCGCGCCATCCACGAGGGTTTCGGCAAATCGCGACACGGCATCGGCGCCGTAGGCGGCGGTCCAGGCCTGCGCGAGATGCTCGGGCAGCAACAGGGCCTCGTCCATGAGGCCATAGCGCGCCGAATTGGACTGGGCGCGGCGCAACACGGCGTTCATCAGGCCGGCGAGGTGCCTTGCCTTGGAGTCGCGCTTTACCGCCTCGACGGCGAGGAACAGGGCACTATGGGCGCCGAGATCGGGCAGGAAAACGAGCTGGGCCAGCGACAGGCGCAACACCGCCTCGAACGTTCCTGATTTGGCCGGCATGCCTTTTTCCAGCAGCTCGGCCAGCATAACGTTGATCTGGCCGTGGCGGCGCAGCGCAGTGGTCACCAGACGATTGGCGAGGGCACGGTCGCGCCCGTCCGCCATTTCGCCTGCGTCCAGCGGCGCGAAGTGCTCGCCTGCGAGAACGGATTTCAGCCGCTGTGCGGCGGCGAGGCGGAGCTTCAGGCCCGCCGGTTCGGTGCGTTGCGCCAATTCGTCAACTCAGTTGCGGCGCGCAATCAAAGCGAAGCGCGCTTCTTATCCCCAGGGACCGCGGACATTCCCGTCGTCTTCGGTGCGTCCAGCGGTCGGCACTCGCCAGCCGCCGCCGTTGTCGCGGCCGCTCGAAGCGGGGCGCGGGCGGGGCTGGGGCCGGCGCCCCTTATCGTCCACGCTCATTTCCGCCGCAAGCCTTTGCAACGCCTGGATGCGATTGCCGGTGTCGGGATGGGTGGAAAAGAGGTTGTCCATGCGCTGTCCGTTGAGCGGGTTCACGATGTACATGTGCGCCATTGCCGGGTTGCGCTCGGCTGCGACATTGACCTGACGGCCGGCCAGCGTTGCGATCTTGTTGAGGGCCGAGGCAAGAGCCAGGGGGTCGCCGGAGATTTCGGCGCCATCCTTGTCAGCCTCGTATTCGCGGGTCCGGCTCACCGCCATCTGCACCATCGCCGCTGCGAGCGGCGCCAGGAACACCATCAGCAGCGAGCCGATACCGCCCAGCGGATTGTTGCGGTTGTTGCCACCGCCAAAAAACAGCCCGAACTGCGCAAGGGCAGAAATGGCGCCAGCCAGCGTGGCAGTGATGGTCATGGTCAGGGTGTCGCGGTTCTTGATGTGAGCCAGTTCGTGCGCCACGACGCCCGCCACTTCGCGGGTATCGAGCTGGCGCAGCAGCCCCGAAGACACGGCAACCGCCGCATTGTCCGGATCGCGACCGGTGGCGAACGCATTGGGCTGGTCAGTTTCAATGACGTAGACGGCGGGCGTAGGAATGCCGGCACGCTTGGACAGGACATCGACCATGTCATAGAGCTCTGGCGCACGGGAGCGCTCGACCGGGACGGCGTTCTGCATGCGCAGCACCATCTTGTCGGAGTTCCAGTAGGCAAAGAGGTTTGTCACTGCGGCGAAGGCGAGCGCGATCATCATGCCGCCGGTGCCGCCGATGAAATAGCCGACCACCATGAACAAGGCCGTCATACCGGCAAGAAGCACGAAGGTGCGGAAGGCATTGAACATGGTCTAACCCCTTGGGTTGGAAGTCTTGGCAAACTATGTTGTGTGCAGTCCGGTTCCCCGCAAGCGGAATGACGAAAACTTATTGGAATGCGAAATGCCCGGTGATCCAACTCCCGACGCCAATGATCCTGCCGAAGTCCGGGAACTGACCCCGGCTGCCCGGCGTGCGCTGGCCGAAGCCGAAGCGCGGCGGCAGGCGATCGATGCCGCCACCGCGATGGCGCCCAAGGAGAAGGGCGGGCGCGGCGGGCTTGAACCGGGCCGCTACGGCGACTGGGAGATCAAGGGCCTGACCAGCGACTTCTAGGGCCGGCCGGCAACCGGCGTTCCACGAAGGCGGCCAGGTTTTCCAGCGATGACGCCAGGCCTTCGGCATGGTCCTCGGCGCCGATGCCTTCAGGCACATTGGTGGCGCGGATGGTGACAAGGGTTTGTCCTGCCTCTTCGGCGATGATCCAGTCCATGGTCATGGTGCCGGCAAAACGCGGATCGTCGGAGACGAAGTCGACGGCCTGGGACACAAGCGCGCCGGGCTCGAGTTCGGTATAGCGCACATCGACCACATCCTGGGCGCCGCCACTCTTTCCCTCGATACTGACATCGTCGTAGCGCAGTACCATCTTGTAGTGGCCGCCGGCCCGAGGCTCGAATTCGAGCATTTCGCCGCTCATGCCCGTCGGCGGCAGCCAGGCGACGAGTGCATCGGCCTCCGTCATGGCAGCGTAGACGGTCTGGGCATCGGCGTGGATCAGTCGGCTGGCTTGGTCGACACGCGACATCGCTTGTCCCTCAGGTATGCTGGCGCAGCCAGAATATCACAGCGGGAAAAAATCGGTGATGTTGTAGCCGGCAGCCGAGACGGCGAAGGTGGTGGCGACGGTGACGATGCTGGCGATCAGCGCATATTCGATCAGGGTGATCGGGTTCTGCTGACGCAGATGGCTGATGACGCGACGCAACATACAAGTCTCTTCTCGAACGCGAAGACGGCCACGATGCCGCACACACTATGAACGCCAGCTGAATGAATCAGCTTTTCAGCGATTCCAAGGCAGGAATGAGTTCGCTCTCAATGGCTTGCGGCGTCAGCGGACCGACATGCTTGTAGACGATGACCCCTTCGGCATTGACCAGGAAGGTCTCGGGCACGCCGTAGACGCCCCAGTCGATCGAGACGCGGCGGTCGCGGTCGGCGCCGATGGCATCGTATGGATTGCCCAGTTCGGCGAGGAAGGCCCGGGCGTTTTCGGGCGCGTCGGAGTGATTGATGCCGAACATGCGCACGCCAGTCTCGGCCTTGATCGCTTCGAGCAGCGGATGTTCGTCGCGGCAGGGAATGCACCAGGACGCGAAGACATTGACCAGGGTCGGCTGGCCCTTGAGCGTCGCGGCGTCAAATCCCGGAACGTCCAGCCCGTCGACCGGCGCCAGGGCAAATTCGGGCACGGGCTTGTCGATCAGGACCGAGCGCACGAGGCTCGAATCCCGGTCGATGCTGGTGGCAAAGACGGCGATCAGGCCCACGAGGATCAGCAGTGGCAACGCGAAGAGGAGATAACGCATCAGCTGCGCTTGTCCCCGAGCTGGGTCAGGCGCGACCGGGTGCGGCGGCTGTCATAGACGATCCAGCCGATCAGCGCGGCAAGGCCGAGGCCCACCCCGGCATAGGCGATGACGATGAACTGGGCGTGCTGTCCGAGATCGATCATGGCGTGCCTCCGCGCGCGGCCTTGCGCTCCAGCGTGGCGACGCGGCGGCGGCGGACCTCGGTGTGCATGGCCACCAGCTGCAGGGTGATGAACAGGAATGTGAACGCGAAGAACATCGTGAACAGCGGTGTCAGGATCGAGCCCGGCATGGTCGGGCCATCGGCGCGGAACACGCTGGCCGGCTGGTGCAGGGTCGACCACCAGTCCACCGAGAATTTGATGATCGGCACGTTGATGGCGCCTACGAGCGTGACGACGGCAACCACGCGCGCGGCGCGCAGCTGGTCGTCGAAGGCGCGCCAGAGCGCGACGATCCCGAGATAGATGAACAGCAGAATCAGCGTCGAGGTCATGCGGCCGTCCCACTCCCAGAACGTGCCCCAGGTCGGGCGGCCCCACATGGAGCCGGTAAAGAGCGCCATGGCGGTAAAGGCCGCGCCGAGCGGCGCTGCGGCCTTCATGGAGACGTCGGCCATGGGATGGCGCCAGACCAGCGTGCCCAGCGCCGAGACAGCCATGGCGCCATAAACGAACTGGCTCAGCCAGGCGGTCGGGACATGCACATACATGATGCGCACGGTGTCCCCCATCTGGTAGTCGGCCGGCGAGTTGAAGAAGGCGAACCAGAGGCCCGCTGCGAACAACAGCGCCGTAATGGCCACCAGCGGCCAGACCAGCGGCGTGGTCCACTGGACGAACTGGCCGGGATGGGCCAGCCGGTTCCACCAGCTCATTTTGGGCGTGTCGTCGATGCTCATGGCGCGCGCTCTACTCTTCTCCCCAGTCTATCGCAAGGCCCGCCGCAAAGGGAGAGAGCGCCAGGGCCATGAGACTGAGTGCCGCAAGGAACAGCATGGCGGCGCCAGCCTGATCGGGACCGCCGAGCGGGGAAATGGCCCCGACGCCGAAGATCAGCACCGGCACGCAGAGCGGGGCGATGAGGATGGGCGCGAGCAGGGCACCACGGCGAATAGCCACGGTTACCGCCGCCCCGAACGTGCCGAATGCAGCCAGCGCCGGCGTTCCAACCAGCAGCGACATCACCGTGCGCCAGAACGTGTCCATGTCCATGGACAGGATCAGCGCGAGAAACGGCGAGGCGATGACGAGAGGCAGGGCGGCAGTCAGCCAATGGGCGATCACTTTTGCGGCAACCATTTCGGCGAGCGACAGGTCGGCCAGACGATAGAGCGCCAGCGTCCCGTCCTCGCGATCGGGCCGGAAGAGCTTGTCGAGGCCAAGCAGCATGGCGAGGAAGGCCGCGATCCAGATGACGCCGGGGGCGATGCGCGCGAGAAGTTCGCGATCGGGGCCGACCGCAAAGGGAACGATGGCGCCGACGATGATGAAGAACAAGACGAGCGTGAGGATGTCGCCGCCGCCCGCAAGCGCCAGCTTCAGATCGCGTTTGAGAACGCCGAGGAAACCGCTCATGGCCGCGCTCCGAGCGCTAGGGTCGAGAGCCCGGCGATGGCCAGGTCATCGTGGGTCGCGATGACGGCCATGCCGCCATTCCCGAGATGCTCGGTCAGGAGCGTGGCAAGCAGACCCTGACCCTCGGCATCGAGCGCAGCGCTGGGCTCGTCGAGCAGCCAGAGGGGACGGTTGGTGGTCAAAAGTCGCGCCAGGACCAGGCGCCGTTGCTGCCCGGCCGACAGGTAACCGGCGTCGAGACCGGCAATGTGCCCCAGCCCCACGCGCTTGAGGGCGGCCGCAGGCTCCATCCCGGTCGCGCCGTTGATGTCGGTCCAGAACCTGAGGGTGTCGAGAACCCCGAGGCGCGCCCGCACCGCGTTGCGATGGCCGCAATAGTGCAGAGCCGGCCCGTCGTCAGGATCGTGCCCCTCGACCGAAACGCTGCCCGCGAGCGGGTGGAGGAGGCCGGCAAGGGTCAGCAGAAGCGTCGATTTGCCCGCGCCATTGGGGCCGCGCAGCAACAGGCCCGTGCCGGGCGCGACCTCGAAATCCAGATCGCTGGCCAGCACGGTCTCGCCATAGCCGCAGGCAAGGCCCCGGACCTTGAGGCGTCGTGGGTCTTGGCGTTGTGGCTCTTGGACTTGCCCGCGTGTCATGGCCCCATCTCGTATTGGAGACAGGGTGGAACTGGCAAGGCCCCAGCCAATTGACTATAACCGGGGTGATTAGAGTCATTCCAGAAAACGCGGATTTTTCTCTAGGCCCCACGTCCCGGAACGATCCGCGCCAAACAGCAAGAAGGGCGGAGCATCGTGACCTCTATAGACAGCTTCAAATCCAGGTCGACCCTCGTGGTCGGCGGCAAGACCTACACCTACTATTCCATTCTCGAGGCCGAGAAGAACGGCCTTGCCGGCGTGTCGAGGCTCCCGGGGTCGATGAAGGTGGTGCTGGAAAACCTGCTGCGCTTCGAGGACAACCGCACCGTCAAGAAGGAAGACATTCTCGCCATCGCCGAGTGGCTGGTCAGCCGCACCAGCGAATATGAAATCCAGTATCGCCCCGCCCGCGTGCTGATGCAGGACTTCACCGGCGTTCCGGCCGTGGTCGATCTCGCCGCCATGCGCGACGCGACCGCCAAGCTCGGCGCTGATCCGCAGAAGATCAATCCGCTGGTGCCCGTCGATCTCGTCATCGATCACTCGGTCATGGTCGATAATTTCGGCACGCCGCTGGCCTTCAACCAGAATGTCGAGCTCGAATACGAGCGCAATGGCGAGCGCTATGAGTTCCTGCGCTGGGGCCAGTCCGCCTTCGACAATTTCCGGGTCGTTCCACCCGGCACCGGTATCTGCCATCAGGTCAACCTCGAATACCTGGCGCAGACGGTCTGGACCAAGGACGAGAACGGCGAAACGGTCGCCTACCCCGATACGCTTGTCGGCACCGACTCGCATACCACCATGGTCAATGGCCTTGCCGTGCTCGGCTGGGGCGTGGGTGGTATCGAGGCGGAAGCGGCTATGCTGGGCCAGCCGATCACCATGCTGATCCCCGAAGTCGTGGGCTTCAAGCTCGTGGGCAAGATCAACGAAGGCATCACCGCCACCGATCTCGTGCTGACCGTCACCGAAATGCTGCGCAAGAAAGGCGTGGTGGGCAAGTTCGTGGAATTCTACGGACCAGGCCTCGACTATCTCAGCCTCGAGGATCAGGCGACCATCGGCAACATGGCTCCCGAATACGGCGCCACCTGCGGCTATTTCCCCGTCGATGCCGATACGCTCAAGTATCTTTCGACCACCGGACGCGATCCCGCGCGCGTGGCCCTGGTTGAAGCCTACTCCAGGGCGCAGGGCATGTTCCGCACCACCGATACGCCGGACCCGGTCTTCACCTCGACCCTCGAGCTGGACCTTTCGACCGTCGTTCCCTCGCTTTCGGGCCCCAAGCGCCCGCAGGATCGCGTCGCCCTCAAGGACGTGACTCGCAGCTTTGCCGAAGCGCTGCCCGAACTCTCGGGAGGCCGCATCGAGCGCACCAAACTGCCTGCCGACAAGCAGGAAAGCCGCTATGTCGACGAGGGCGCCAATGGCGTCCACGATATCCCTGAGGAGGCTGCTTTCGCGGTCAAGGGCGCCGACTACGGCATCAATGACGGCTCGGTGGTCATCGCCGCCATCACCTCGTGCACCAACACGTCCAATCCCTCGGTGCTGGTCGCCGCCGGTCTCGTCGCCCGCAAGGCCAGGGCCCTCGGCCTCAATTCCAAGCCTTGGGTCAAAACCTCGCTGGCACCCGGATCGCAGGTGGTCACCGATTACCTGACCGCGGCTGGTCTGCAGGAGGATCTCGACGCCATCGGCTTCAATCTCGTGGGATATGGCTGCACCACCTGCATCGGCAATTCCGGCCCGCTGCCGCAGGCCATCTCCGATTGCATCAACGAGAACAAACTGGTCGCCGCCTCGGTGCTCTCTGGCAACCGCAATTTCGAAGGCCGCGTGAACCCCGACGTGCGCGCCAATTACCTGGCATCCCCGCCGCTGGTCGTGGCCTATGCGCTGACAGGCACGCTCAATGTCGACATCACCACCGAAGCGATCGGCACCGGCAAGGATGGCCAGCCGGTGTACCTGCGGGATATCTGGCCCTCAAATCAGGAAATCGCCGAGGTCGTGCGCAAGCATGTGCATGCCGACATGTTCCGCGCCCGCTATTCCGACGTCTTCAAGGGCGACCGGCACTGGCAGGCGATCTCGGTCGAGGGGAGCGAAACCTATGGCTGGAACGGGTCTTCGACTTATGTGCAGAACCCGCCGTATTTCGAAGACCTGACCATGGAACCCAAGCCCGTCACCGACGTGGTCTCGGCCCGCGTGCTGGCGCTGTTCCTCGACAGCATCACCACCGATCACATTTCACCGGCCGGTTCGTTCAAGTCGGGCACCCCGGCAGGCAAATACCTAATTGACCGCCAGGTGGCGCCCAAGGATTTCAACTCCTACGGCGCCCGCCGCGGCAATCACGAGGTGATGATGCGCGGCACCTTTGCCAATATCCGCATCAAGAACATGATGCTCGATGGCGTCGAAGGCGGCTTTACCCTCGGCCCCGACGGGACCCAGATGCCGATCTACGACGCGTCCATGGCCTATCAGGCCCAGGGTACGCCGCTGGTGATCTTTGCCGGCAAGGAATACGGCACGGGCTCCTCGCGTGACTGGGCCGCCAAGGGCACCAACCTCCTGGGCGTCAAGGCGGTCATCGCGCAGAGTTTCGAGCGTATCCACCGCTCCAATCTCGTGGGCATGGGTGTCATCCCGCTGCAGTTTGCGGAGGGCGAAAGCTGGCAGACCCTGGGGCTCGACGGTACCGAAACCGTTGACATCGCCGGGGTCGACACCATCGAGCCGCGCTCGAAGGTGGCAGTCAAGATCACCCGCGCCAATGGCGAGGTCGTGACGATCGAAACGCTATGCCGGATCGATACCGCCAATGAGCTCGACTACTTCAAGAACGGTGGCATTCTGCACTACGTGCTGCGCAGCCTCGTCGCGGCGTAAGCAGCGCTTACATTGCAGATTGCGTGGAAATGGCGGCCCCCGGTGGCCGCCATTTTCTTTGTCCGAATGCGAATCCGCGGAGTCTCACCCTCTTTTGACTAGGCAGGCGAATGGGGCCCGGCTTACAACACCGCCCATGCTCACGAGACGCTCCTTCACCGCTCTTGCCGGATCCGCTTTTTGCCTCGCCCTCTCGGGCCATCCGATGGCGCAGTCGTCGGGCGGCAGGGTCAAGGCGGTGGTCGAGCTTTTCACCAGCCAGGGCTGCGCCCAATGCCCGCCGGCCGATGCCATGCTCACCAGCCTTGCCGAGCGTGGCGATGTGGTGGCGCTGGCCTATCATGTGGATTACTGGGACTATATCGGCTGGGAAGACACGTTTGGATCGAAAGCTTATTCCGACCTGCAGCGGGCCTATGCCCGGGGTTGGAATTCGTCCCGCATCTTCACCCCGCAGATGGTGGTGAACGGATCGGAAGGGGTTGTCGGCTCGAAGCGTGACAAGGTCCAGGCGTCCGTGGGACGTGCGACGCTGCCCCTCGATGTATCGCTGACGGTACAGAACGACATGCTCAAGCTTGAGGCGCCCGCCAATGCGGCGCTCGGCGACGCGACGATCTGGCTGGTGCGCTATGTGCGCCGGGCGGAAGTGGCGATCGAAAAGGGCGAGAATGCCGGCAAATCCATGGTCTATACGCAGGTCGTCGTCGACCGGCAGATGGTGGGCATGTGGGAAGCCTCCACCGGCGCCGAGGTCAAGCTGCCCATCGAGCAGGTCGGCGCAGCCGACGGCGGGATCGCTATCCTGATCCAGCGGGAGCAAAACGGCTTGCCCGGGCCGATCCTCGGGGCAGCCATGCACGACTTCTAGCGCCCGGCACCAACGGCATAGGCCGAAAGAAAACGCCCACTCCGGGGGCGGGAGTGGGCGGTAGACGACTTGGGGTCATTGCATTTTGGGGCGGCTGGCAATCGGGCCTACTGGTTTGGGGGCTCATCGGCCCAGCTGCCAGCCACTGGAGGCAATGGTTGAACAGTGCCGGTCCAATGGGGCGGGGTAAGGGACAAATCGTGGCCGAAATGGGGAATCTTCGCCTGCTTGCCAAGCCGTGAAAATGCGCCGATCATGAAGGTCCGATGACGGGATAAATAGGCGCGTGCAGGGTCCTCCAAACGATAACCGGAACACTCTGGCGCTGGTGCATGTGGGCGAGCCCACAAGCCAGCCCAACCGGCCCGTGCAACCGGTGGTCGCCTTTGACCGCCGCGAGCTGACGCAGATTCTGGCGGTCTATGGCCGCAAGGTCGGCAAGGGCGAATGGCGTGACTACGCCATGGATTTCCTCAAGGACCGCGCCCTCTTTTCCATCTATGCGCGCGTCTCCGAACGGCCGCTCTTCGTCGTCGAGAAGAACCCCAAGCTGCGCAATCGCCAGGGCCAATACATGGTCACCAACCAGCAGGGCATGATTCTCAAGCGCGGCCACGACCTCAGCCAGGTGTTGCGCGTGCTCGATCCGGATCTGGTGGTGGTGGGCTAGGTCCTGGGCCTCTACAGCGCCTTCTGCAGATGCACGATATCGTGCCAGCGGTCGAACTTGAGACCGACCGCCTTGTAGTAGCCGACGCGCTCGAAGCCGAACTTTTCGTGGATGGCGATCGAATTGGCGGTGTCGGCAGTGATCACCGCCAGCATTTGCTTGAAACCGAAGGCCTTGGACTGTGTCAGCAGTTCGGTGAGCATCCGCTTGCCGAGGCCGCGGCCGGTCTCCGCGGGATCGAGATAGATCGAATCCTCGCAGGTGAAACGGTAGGCGGCGCGGGGGCGATAAAAGCTGGCATAGGCATAGCCCACCACCTTGCCCTGACGCTCGGCGATGATGACGGGATGGCCCAGTTTCTTGAGGCCCGCATATTTTTCCGCAATGGCTTCCTCGCCCGGCGCTTCGGTATCGAAGGTGATCGCGGTCTGGTCCACATAATGCCGGTAGATCGCCGTGATGGCGGGAACGTCGGACCAGGTGAAAGAGCGGAGGAGGGTGTCGGACATGGCTGCTTGCAAAGAAAAGGACCGCAGCCCTTGTAGGCTGCGGTCCCGATCAGCGTCCAACCAAAATCTTTGATCGGACCATCAAGTCTTCCGAAGGTTACTCGCGGTTACCGAAGAGGCGGAGCAGCATCATGAAGAGGTTGATGAAGTCGAGGTAGAGCGACAGGGCACCCATGATGGCATTCTTGGCCAGCACGTCGGCGCCGTAGCTCTCGGAGTAGCTTTCCTTGATCTTCTGGGTGTCATAGGCGGTCAGACCGGTGAAGATCAGGACGCCGAGCACCGAGATCGCGAAATCGAGCATGGAGGAGCCCATGAAGATGTTCACGATCGAGGCGATGATGATGCCGATCAGGCCCATCATCAGGAAGTTGCCCATGCCGGTCAGGTCACGCTTGGTGGTGTAGCCGTACAGGCTCATCGCGCCGAAGGTCGCGGCGGTAATGAAGAACACCTTGGCGATCGAAGCGCCGGTATAGACCAGGAAGATGGACGAGAGCGACAGGCCCATGATCGCGGCGAAGGCCCAGAACACGGCCTGTGCGGCCGGTACGGAGAGCTTGTTGATGCCGAAGCTCAGCACCAGCACGAAGCCAAGCGGCGCGAGCATGATGACCCAGGACAGCGGGCTGCCGAAGAGCAGAGCGCCCCACTGGGTGACGTAGGTGCCGTTCTCGAGCTGGCCGACGGCGGCCGACGGATCGGACGTGATCGCAGCCTGGGCGGCGAAGAAGGCCACGAGGCCCGTGATGACAAGGCCGAGGCCCATGTAATTGTAAACGCGCAGCATATAGCTGCGAAGGCCCTCGTCGATGGCCGCGGCCGAGCCGGCCCGCGCACCGAGGGTCTGACGGTCATATTCAGCCATTCTTTGGTTCCCTTTCCCAAATTAGACGCGGTCATTCCACCGCCGGGGGCAATTGGCGTTGCCACTTGGCTCGGAATATGGGGACGGAACCATTGAATGACAAGGATAATCGGTCCCCTGCGACACTGGGACTGGTCCGATAAAGTGTTTGTGTTAGGGTCGGTGGCGCGAATCTTGCCGATACTTTGCAGCTCTGTCACATGCTGGATGGAGAATTGTGCAGGTGCAGGCGACCAACCAACGCCAGGGAGGCTTGTCATGCCCCGGCTCTTTACCGGCCTTGAAATCCCGCCCGATGTGGGATTTGCGCTTTCGCTCAAGCGGGGCGGCCTCACCGGCGCGCGCTGGATCGATCCCGAGAATTACCACATCACCCTGCGCTTCATCGGCGATGTCGATGGCCATGTCGCCGACGATGTGGCCGACAGTCTCGACAGGCTGTCCAACTCGCTGCGATTCCCGATCCGGTTGACGCATCTGGGCAGTTTCGGCGGCGACAAGCCGCGCGCGCTTTATGCGGGCGTCGAGCCATCCGAAGCGCTGAACCGCCTGCAGGCCGCCCATGAGCGTATCCTGCAAAAGGCCGGGCTGGCGCCCGAGGGTCGCCGGTTCGTGCCGCATGTGAGCCTTGCCCGCTTGCGCGGGACCTCGGCGGGGGAGCTGGCGCGCTTCATCGCCGAGGCCGCCCGGTTCGAACCCCTGAGCTTCGTGCCTGCCCGGTTCGTATTGTTTTCCAGCCGCGATTCCGTGGGGGGCGGGCCTTACCTCGTCGAGCAAAGCTACCCGCTCGCCGCCTAGGACGTCGCGCCATCACACCCTTGTTAGCCAGTGGTTAACCCTTTGCCCCACACATGCCCGGCAACCCGGCCCCATGTGCCGCATTCCCGCCGCCTTTGCCTTTCATTTGATGCAAATAGCCTGGTGGTGGCGGGGGCCGACAGGTTTTGACACCTTGGTAACCATGTTCGGGGCAGACTGGGCGGACAGAACGCCCCGAACGGCAGCAAGATAAAGAGGATGAATTGGCGATGACGACGAAAACCGGTGGCCTCGTACTCGGGCTCGCGGTGGCGACGATCATGGCTCTGGCACCGGCCGCGCAGGCGCAGCAGGCAACGGAGCTGGGCACCTTCAATGCATGGTCGGCGTATACGGCCACGGATCAGAGCGGGCAGCTCTGCTTCATCATCGGCGAGCCGCAGTCGAGCGAACCGGCCGGCGCCAACCGGGATCCGATCAAGTTCCTGATCGTCCACCGCAAGGGCATGGGCTCGAAGAACGAAGTCCAGACCCAGATCGGCTACCCCTACAACACGTCGGATGCCAAGGCGTCCGTGGCCATCGATGGCAAGAGTTATGTCATGGCCGCGCGCGGCTCGACGGCATGGCTGGCATCGAGCGGCGACGAGCCGGCCTTCGTGCAGGCGTTCAAGGCCGGCGGCCAGATGGTGGTGCGCGGCACCAGCCAGCGCGGAACCAACACCGTCGATACCTATTCTCTCTCCGGTGCGACTGCCGCCGTCAACGCGATCGACGCTGCCTGCCAATAAGGGCTTGCCTCGTCCGCCCCTAACCTTTGTAACTGGGCTCCGGGTCGCCTGACCCGTTGCCCAGTTCCTTATTGAAGCCGAGACCCGATGACCCGTATCCTTGCCCTGCCGCTCGCCGCAATGCTGTCGCTGGCCACGTTCCTGCCGGTCCAGGCGCAGTCGGCGCGGGTGCTGGGCGATTTCCGGGACTGGTCGAGCTTTGCGGCCGACGATGGCGGCGGCACGGTCTGCTTTGCCATGACCAAGCCCAAGAGCGTCGAACCGACGCCGGAGGGCTACAGCGAGGGCTATCTCTACATCACCAATCGGCCTGCCGAGGATGTGGTGAACGAGTTCAACGTCGTTGCCGGCTATACTTTCCAGACGGGTTCGCGCGCCACGGCCAGCGTCGGCGGCCAGGAATTCGCGCTTTTCACCCAGGCTGACGCGGCTTGGCTCGACGACAGCGCCGAGGCGGCAAACCTTGCGGCTGCGATCCGCTCTGGTTCCACCGTCGTCATCACCGGCACTTCGGCCAATGGCACGCAGGTGGTGCAGTCCTATTCGCTGTCCGGCGCCACCGCCGCACAGCAGGCGATTGGGGCTGAGTGCTGATCCTCAGCGCTTCTGGTTGCGTCCCTGATTGACCCGAGGATCATTCCAGGCTCGTAAGGGTGACGCGTGACCCTCGGATCAAGTCCGAGGACGGCTCTGAGTTTTGGAGCGCTGCGCGTCCATCGCAGGCCCGCCTCCCAGCAGCGTGACTTTGCGTAACGCCGCGCCATATGCTATTGGCCGCCAACTTCCCGCATTGCTGAGCTCCGTTGCGCCCCATGTCCATAGCGCTGAACCTTGACCATTCGACCGCCATTCGCCCGGCTCCTGCCGCGCGGCCGTCGCTGATCGGCCTTTCCAAGGCCGGCCTTGCCGAGGCGCTGGTCGGCCACGAGGTGGTCTCGGAAAAAGAAGGTCGGATGCGCGCCAGCCAGCTCTGGAACTGGCTCTACGTCAACGGCGTCACCGATTTCGACCGCATGACCAATGTGGCCAAGCCGGTTCGCCAGAAGCTTGCCGATACCTTCAACCTCGATCGCCCGGAAATCGTCACCGAACAGGTGTCGGTCGACGGCACCCGCAAGTGGCTGTTCCGCTTCCGCGACCCGCAGAACCCCCACATGCCGCCGGTGGAAGTGGAAACGGTCTATATTCCCGAAAGCGATCGCGGGACGCTGTGCGTGTCCTCGCAGGTGGGCTGCACGCTGACCTGTTCGTTCTGCCATACCGGCACCCAGAAGCTGGTGCGCAACCTGACAGCCGGGGAAATCCTGGGGCAGATCCTCATGGCGCGCGAGCGCCTCGGCGATTTCCCGGGTGGTTCGCGCCCCGACGACGGTGGCCTCGTGCCATCGGGGGAAACCCGCGCCATCACCAATATCGTCATGATGGGCATGGGCGAGCCGCTCTACAATTACGACAACGTCAAGCAGGCGCTGCTGATCGCCTCGGCCGGCGATGGCATGTCCATTTCCAAGCGCCGTATCACGCTCTCGACCTCGGGCGTCGTGCCCTATATCGAGCCCACCGGCCGTGAAATCGACGTCATGCTGGCCATTTCGCTGCATGCTGTGCGCGACGATCTGCGCGACGTGCTGGTGCCGATCAACAAGAAGTGGCCGCTCAAGGAGCTTTTGGAAGCCTGCCGCAATTACCCCGGCCTTTCCAACGCCCGCCGCATCACCTTCGAATATGTGATGCTCGATGGCATCAACGACAGTGACGCCGAGGCCAAGGAACTGGTGCGCCTGCTGGCCGGTATCCCGGCCAAGATCAATCTCATCCCGTTCAACCCCTGGCCCGGTTCGAACTACGGCACCTCGCCAAGCTCACGCATCGAGCGCTTCGCCGATATCGTGAACAAGGCCGGTTATGCCTCCCCCGTGCGCACGCCGCGCGGCCGCGATATCTTCGCCGCCTGTGGGCAATTGAAGAGCGAAAGCGAACGTCTGACCAAGAAGGACCGCGAGGCCCTGCTGGCGCTGTAGGGCTGGACCAACGAATTCTGGAAAATGCCGGGATAATGCCCTATATCAGGGCAATGGAGGCATCATGAAGGTTTCCGTAAAAGCTGCTGAAGCAAACCTGAGCGAATTGATCGACGCCGCGCTTTCGGGCGAAGAAGTCGTTATCGACAAGGACAGCTCAACAGCCGTAAGAATCGTGCCGGTCCAGCAGTCTATGCCGTTCAAATTTGGGCTGCTGGCGGGTAAAGTTGGTGAAGTGCCCGACTTTCTCGAGCCCATGAGCGAGGAAGATCTCGCAGCATGGGAAGGCGCGGCTTGAGCCGGGTTTTGCTGGACACCCATGTTTGGGCTTGGTCTCTAGCGGACGACAAGCGACTTTCCTCCCGAGCTTTTGACGCTATTGCAGCGGCTGAAGCAGTTTCCGTGAGCGCAATTAGCTTATACGAGATTGGACAAAAGGTTCGTTTGGGCAAGTGGCCCGAGATGGAGCCACATTTTTTGGACTTGGATAAGTTTGCTGCTCGCCAAGGCGTGGAGTTACTTGCCGTGTGGCCCTCGGCGTGTCTGGTTGGGGCAGCCTTTCAATGGAACCACCGAGATCCATTCGATCGAATTATAGGGGCTACGGCGCTTGTTGGAGAATACACGCTTATTTCTGCCGATATGATTTTCGATGAGCTTGCAGACTATCCCGGATGGCAGGGGCGCCTCTGGTAGCCCTACTCCCCAGCCACCCAATCCACGCGCCAGCGTCCGCGCCGCTCTTCACTGAGCAAATCCGTAAGCGCCGGCAGTACCGCCCGCATTTCTTCGTCCAAGACATAGGGCGGGTTGACCACGACCATGCCTGTACCATGGAGGCGCGGCGGCTCTGATGGCGGGCGAATGGTCAGTTCGATCCGCAGGATTTTGGGGATGCCTGTCGCCTTGAGCGCCTTGATATAGGCGTCGACTTCGGCAACGTCCTTGATCGGATACCAATAGGCGTAAATGCCGCCAGGCCAGCGTTGATGGCCCTGCACCAGACTTTTGACCATGCGCGAAAATTCGCCCTTCTCCTCGAAAGGCGGATCGACCAGCACGAGGCCGCGCTTTTCTTTGGGGGGCAGATGGGTGCCGAACAGCTTCCAGGCATCGAGCTCGGTGACGCGCGTCTGGAAATCCCCGGCGAAGTTCTGCCTCAGGCGATCGGCATCCATCGGGTGCAGCTCGAAGGCCATCAGCCGGTCCTGGTCGCGCAGCATATGCCGCGTGATGAAAGGCGAGCCCGGATAGAAGCGCAACTTTCCGTCCGGATTACGTGCCCGCACCGCGTCGAGATAGGGCGCGAGCAGGTCCGCCACATCCTGCGGAAGTTTCACGTGAATCAGCCGGCCGATGCCGTCCTGCCATTCGCCGGTCTTTTCCGCCTGGTCCCCGAAGAGGTCGTAGATGCCAAGCCCCGCATGGGTGTCGATCACCCGGAAGGCGGCATCCTTTTTCATCAGGTAGGTGAGGATGCGGGTGAGGATGGTGTGCTTCACGACATCGGCAAAGTTGCCGGCATGAAAGGCGTGGCGGTAATTCAAGACTTGCGGCCTTCGGCGAGCAGGATGGTGGCGGCGAAGGCGATGAAGACGGCGGCAAAGCTCCAGTTGAGCGCCTTGGACACCCATTGATTGTCGCGCAGCGTCGTCGTCAGCCATTCGGCGAAGAGCACGGTGGCGATGACCACGGGGAGCGATACGATGATGAATTCGACGCCCAGGAACAGCAGTTTGCTGGCCGCCGCCGGGTCATCGGCGGAGATGAATTGGGGCAGGAAGGTCACGAAGAACAGCGCCACCTTGGGATTGGTGAGGTTGATGGCGAGGCCGGTCATATAGCTTTGCAGCAGGCTGGGCTGCCTGCCACCGGCCCGCGTCACCAGAAGCCCGCCGCCCGAACGGATCGCCTGGATGGCAAGCCATACTAGGTAAAGCGCGCCGATGATCTTGAGGGCCCAGAAGGCCGCCGGGGCCGCCACGATCAGCACGGATATCCCGAAGGCGACGAGCGTCGTGTGCACGGCAATGCCGGTACTGGTGCCCAGAACGGCGGCAAAGCCGTGTGCGCGTCCGAAATTCATGGTGCGCGAAACGAACAGCGCCATGTCGGGCCCCGGCGTGACGGCCAGGACAAAGCCGGCTAGCGCAAAAGTGAGGATGACCGAAATATCGGGAATGAAAGCGGGCATGAGCGGCTCATCTGGCAGGCATTGCCCATGCTCATAGCCTGCCGCTTGCAGCGACACTAGGGCTCGCTGCGCCCAGGGACGGTGCGATTGCGCTCATAGCGGCGCGCCACCGGGAAGGGTGGAAGCCAGGATTCGCGCCTGATGGTCCAGATTTCGTATGTCGGCACATACTGATCGGGCCCGTCGAGGCAACCGAGGCTGATTTCGACCTCATCGCCGCTGACCGAGAAGACAGGCGACCCACAAAGGCCGCAGAAGTGGCGGTTCTCGAGGTGCCGGGTCTCCCCGGCTATCGTCACGGCATCCGCGGGAAAGATGGCGGAGGCATGAAAAAGCGCGCCGTGAAACCGGCGACAGTCGAGGCAATGACAGATGCCCACCCGATAGGGGACACCGGTTGCGGTAAACCGCACGGCGCCGCAGCGGCAGCCTCCGGAAACCGGCCCTGTCATAGCGGCAGCTCCCGCGTCGCCTTGATCGTTTCCATGGGCACGTCGGTCTTGACGCTCTGCACGCTTGGAATACGCATCAGGTAGTCCGATTGAAATCGCCAGTAGGCATGGAGATCCTTGGTCACGATGCGCATGATGGCGTCGCATTCGCCGGTGGTGAGATAGCATTCGGCCACTTCGGGAAACTTGCGAACCGTTTCGGCAAACTGATTGGTGGTTTCGGCGTCCTGTGTCTTGAACCAGATGCGCGCAAATACGGTGAGGCCGAGACCCAACTTGGGCGCATCGAGCACGGCGACATACTGGTCGATCACGCCTTTTTCCTCGAGCAGCTTCACCCGCCTCAGGCACGGCGAAGGCGACAGGCCCACGGCACTGGCCAGTTCGACATTGGACATGCGGCCATTGCGTTGCAGGGCGCGAAGAATACGGCGATCGATGGCATCCAGCATTTCTGGCATGACGTGCCTCAATAATCAGTTCAATTGGCAGATTACGCCAATGAGTGTGCAATTTTTGCGATAATCGCAAGAGAATTGCGCGATCCCGGGCGTATCGTGGCCGCATCGGAACTCTGGACGAGATGTAATGGCAAACGAGATCAAGAAAGTCGTGCTGGCCTATTCGGGTGGCCTCGACACCTCCATCATCCTCAAATGGCTGCAGGAAACCTACAATTGCGAGGTCGTGACCTTCACGGCCGACTTGGGGCAGGGCGAGGAGCTGGAGCCGGCGCGCAAGAAGGCCGAGATGTTCGGCATCAAGGATATCCGCATCGAGGACCTGCGCGAGGAATTCGTGCGCGACTTCGTGTTCCCGATGTTCCGCGCCAACACGGTCTATGAAGGCCAATACCTGCTCGGCACCTCCATCGCCCGTCCGCTGATCTCCAAGCGCCTCGTCGAAATCGCCCAGGAAGTGGGCGCCGATGCGATCTCGCATGGCGCGACCGGCAAGGGCAATGACCAGGTGCGGTTCGAGCTGACCGCCAACGCGCTCGATCCTTCGATCAAGGTGATTGCGCCTTGGCGCGAGTGGGACCTTCGAAGCCGCACCCAGCTGCTCGACTATGCCGAGCGCAACCAGATCCCGATCGCCAAGGACAAGCGCGGCGAAGCGCCGTTCTCGGTCGATGCCAACCTGCTCCACACCTCGTCGGAAGGCATGGTTCTCGAAGATCCGGGCGTGCCCTTCCCCGACTACGTGCCGCAGCGCACGGTCGATCCGGAAAAGGCCCCCGACGAGGCCGAGATCATCACCATCGGCTATGAAAAGGGCGATCCGGTCTCGATCAATGGCGAAAAGCTGTCGCCCGCAGCGCTTCTGACCAGGCTCAACGAGCTCGGCGGCAGGCATGGCGTCGGTCGTCTCGATCTGGTCGAGAACCGTTTCGTCGGCATGAAGTCGCGCGGGCTCTACGAAACGCCGGGTGGCACCATCCTCCTCGTGGCGCATCGCGGCATCGAATCGATCACGCTCGATCGCGGCGAGGCCCATCTCAAGGATGAGCTGATGCCCAAATATGCCGAGCTCATTTATAACGGCTTCTGGTTCTCGCCCGAACGCGAGATGCTGCAGGCCCTGATCGACAGGAGCCAGGACTATGTCACCGGCGAGGTCACGGTGAAGCTCTACAAGGGTTCGGCCAGCGTCATTGCGCGCACCTCGCCGCATTCGCTCTACAACATGGATCTCGTGACCTTCGAAGAAGGCGCGATCGCCTATGACCACAAGGATGCCGCGGGCTTCATCCGCCTCAACGGTCTCCGCCTCAAGACCTGGGCCGCACGCAACATGAAGGCGCAGGGCTAAGACAGCGCGTCGGGGCCGGCCTCGGCCGGCTCCGGCGTGCGCGAGTGTACGTAAACTCATACCCTATCATTTTGCGCCGGATATGGGCATGCTGCATCAAAGACCGGCGCGGCGCGGGTCGAGGCACGTCCTTCGCGAAATCGATTGAACCCGCCACATTTAAGCCCGCGTTAAGCAGACGTGACTAGCTTTTGCGCACGTCGCGAATTGGCTCTTTGGGGAGGGTGGATGCGCTCGGATGACGTCGGCAAGGATGGAGAGGTTGCCGAGGCTCTGCTCCTGGATGCAGCGCTGGAAAGCATTCCCTATGGCTTTTGCGTATGGTCGCCGCAGTTCCGCCTCTTGATGTGGAACAAGCATTACCGCGACTTTTACGGCTTTTCCGAAGATGCGATCCATCGCGGCATGACGCTCGAGGACGTGGTGCACCTGTCTGCGCGCCTCGGCAACCATCCGGGCCAGAGCCCGGACCAGTTCTACGAACATTATACCAGCGACCTCCTGGCCAACCGCAACGGCGCGCGGCAGAAGGCTCAGGAAGTGGTGGCCGGCGGGCGCATCATTGAAACCGCCCACGTTTATTCGGAAAAGCTCGGCTGGGTCGTCACCCACGAGGACATCACCGACGAGATCGCCCGCTCCGAGAGCCAGCAAAAGCGCAAGCTCGAGCTCGAGCGGCAGAACATCCGGCTCGATGCGGCGGTGAACAACATCTCCATCGGCCTTTGCATGATGGATGCGCGCGGGCGCCTGGTGATCTGCAACGAGCCCTATGCCCGCATCTACAATCTGCCGATCCAGCTGCTGCGGCCGGGCAGCCAGCTCGAGGACATCCTGGCGCATCTGTTCGACATGGGCATGTCGACCGGCGGCACCAAGGACGACTACATCGCCTGGCGGCGCGAGGTCATTTCCCGCCGCGAATACGGCAAGAACATCCATGAGCTGAACGGTCGCACCATTCTCATGCAGCATCATCCGATGAAGGATGGCGGCTGGGTATCGACGCATGAGGACATTACCGAGCAGCGCCAGGCCGAGGCGCGAATCCAGCACCTGGCCCGCCACGACGCCCTGACCGACCTGCCCAACCGCATCGAGTTCCTCGAGCAGATGGCGCGCGTCGAGGCCGGGCTGACGCGCGGCGAGATGGCCGCGGTGCTCTATATCGACCTCGATCATTTCAAGGCCGTCAATGATACGCTGGGCCATGCCGTTGGCGACGAGGTGATCAAGCAGGCCGCCGTACGGCTCTGGGGCACGACGCGCGAGAGCGATCTCCTGGCCCGGCTGGGCGGCGACGAATTCGCCATGCTCTTGCGCCCGATCGACGGCATCGACACGGCGGCGCGCGTCGCCGACCGCATCGTCAAGGCCATGCGCGCGCCCATGGTAATCGGCGGCCAGCAGATCGAGATCGGCGCCTCGGTCGGCATCGCCGTGGGGCCGGGCGACGGCACCACCACCGACCATCTGGTCAAGAATGCCGACCTTGCGCTCTACAAGGCCAAATCCGAAGGGCGTTCGACCTATCATTTCTTCGAGCCCGGCATGGATGCCGAACTGCAGCAGCGGCGCTCCATCGAGGCGGGGCTCAGGCTCGCCATCGAGCGCGACGAATTGCGGCTGATGTTCCAGCCGCTGCTGGCGCTGGAGGAAAACCGCGTCACCTGCGTGGAGGCGCTGCTGCGCTGGGACCACGACGATCGCACCATCTCGCCGGTGGAGTTCATTCCCGTCGCCGAGGAGACCGGTCTCATCGTGCCGATCGGGGAATGGGTATTGCAGGAAGCCTGCCGCACCGCCGCCAGCTGGCCCGGAGACGTCCGCGTCGCCGTCAATCTTTCGCCGGTGCAGTTCCGCAACAAGGATCTCGTCGGCCAGGTCAAGGCGGCGCTGAGCGAAGCCGGGCTTGCACCGACGCGGCTGGAGCTGGAAATCACCGAAAGCCTGATCCTCTCGGACAGCGAAAGCACGATCGCGGCACTGCACGAGCTGCGCGGCATGGGCGTGCGCATCTCCATGGACGATTTCGGCACCGGCTATTCGTCGCTGAGCTACCTGCGCAGCTTCCCCTTCGACAAGATCAAGATCGACCGCTCGTTCATGCGCGACATTGCCACGCGCAGCGACAGCCAGGCCATCATCAAGGCGGTCATTGGCCTCGGGCAATCGCTGGGCATGACCACGACGGTGGAAGGCATCGAGACCGAAGAACAACTGGCCATGGTGCGCGAACACGGCGTGTCCGAAATCCAGGGCTTCCTGTTCTCGCCGCCGCTCAAGCCCAAGGCGCTGGCCAACATGCTGCATTCCGAAGCCGTCAAGGGACAGGCCAAGCGCAGGGCGTCCTGACGCCGTATTGGGCCTGCCGCCCTTCGGGCGCCTTCCCCATCGTGGGACAGAGTGGCTCGCGCGGAGCGCGAGAGGTGTGAGGGGGAAGCGCAACCCCGTCCTGCAGATTGAAACCTTGTTAAAACCGGCCTCTTGCTATATGAGGCCGGGCAACTGCCGGGCCGCTCCCTGTTTTGGCCCTGGTGCACTCATACCGCATGGTCCGTTCTGACCCTCCCACCCGAGAGCGCTCCCGTGGGATCGGTTTCGTGGATCGTGCCAACAAGGCTGGATTTCATGTCCCTGCGCAATATCGCCATCATCGCCCACGTTGACCATGGCAAGACCACGCTGATCGACGTTCTGCTCAAGCAGTCGGGCTCCTTCCGCGAAAATGAACGCGTCGAAGAGCGCGCCATGGACAGCAACGATATCGAGCGCGAGCGCGGCATCACTATCCTGGCCAAGGTCACGTCGCTGCTCTGGAAAGACACGCGCATCAATATCGTCGACACGCCCGGCCACGCTGACTTCGGCGGCGAAGTGGAGCGCATCCTGTCCATGGTCGATGGCGTGGTGATCCTGGTCGATGCGGCTGAAGGCCCGATGCCGCAGACCAAGTTCGTGCTCGGCAAGGCGCTGGCCCAGGGCCTGCGTCCGATCGTTGCCATCAATAAGATCGACAAGTCCGACGAACGCCACCTCGAAGTGCTCGAAGAGATTTTTGATCTCTTTATCGCCCTCGATGCGTCGCCCGAGCAGCTGGACTTCCCAGTTTTGTACGGTTCGGCCAAGCAGGGCTGGATGGCGCTGGAGCCCGAAGGCCCCAAGGAAACGCTGGCGCCGCTGCTCGACAAGGTCGTCGAACACGTGCCCGAGCCATCAGTGGAGGAAGGCGCCTTCCGCATGCTGGTGACCACCATCGAACGCAATCCGTTCCTTGGCCGTATCCTCACCGGCCGCATCACCTCGGGCTCCGTCAAGGCAAACGACCCCATCCACACGCTCAATCGTGAAGGCAAGGAAGTCGAAAAGGGCCGCGTTTCCAAGGTTCTGGCATTCCGCGGCCTCGAACGCACCCCGGTCGATGTCGGCGAAGCCGGCGACATCGTCGCCATTGCCGGTCTCGTGACCTCCACCGTGGCTGATACGCTTTGCGCCACCTCGGTGACTCAGCCGATCGCCGCCAAGCCGATCGATCCCCCGACCCTGTCGGTCACCTTCCGCATCAATGACGGCCCGCTGGCCGGCCGCGAGGGCGACAAGGTGCAGTCCCGCGTCATCCGCGAACGCCTGATGCGCGAAGCCGAGGGCAATGTCGCCATCCGCGTCACCCCCGGCGACGACAACGACTCTTACGACGTGGCCGGTCGCGGCGAACTTCAGCTCGCCGTTCTGATCGAAAATATGCGTCGCGAAGGTTTTGAGCTCACCATCGGCCGCCCGAAGGTGCTGTTCAAGGAAGAGAACGGCGTCACCCTCGAGCCGGTCGAAGAAGTCATCATCGACGTCGATGACGAGCACACCGGCACCGTGGTGCAGAAGCTGACCGAGCGGAAGGGCGAGCTGACCGACATGCGTCCGTCGGGCGTCGGCCGTACCCGCATCCAGCTCCTCGTTCCGACCCGCTCGCTGATCGGCTATCAGCCGGAACTGCTGTCCGATACCCGCGGCACGGCGATCTTCAACCGCCTGTTCCACTCCTTCGTCCCCTATAAGGGCGAACTGCCGGGCCGTCGCACCGGCGTCCTGATCTCCAACGGCACCGGCCAGTCGGTGGCATATGCCCTCTGGAACCTCGAAGAGCGTGGCCCGATGATGATCGATGCCGGCGTCGACGTCTACGAAGGCATGATCATCGGCGAGCATTCCCGCGAGAACGACCTCGAGGTCAACCCGCTCAAGGGCAAGCAGCTCACCAATATCCGCACCACGTCCAAGGACGAAGCGGTGCGTCTAACCACCCCGAAAAAGCTGACCCTCGAACAGTCGCTCGGCTATATCGCCGAAGACGAGTATGTCGAAGTGACGCCCAAGTCGATCCGCCTGCGCAAGATCTGGCTCGACCCGAACGATCGCAAGCGCATGAGCCGCGCCGCCAAGTCGGCCTGAGGGCTGCCATCTGTCGCATGCGCGCCATGCGATCAGGGACTTGGCCCCGTCGCCGACATCGCTAGACTGTCGCACATTGCCCGGCTCGTCCGGGCAATGTCATATCGACCAACTGAAGGAATAGACGCGCATGACTGATTGGATCATCCAGACCATAACCGAGCTGGGCTATGTCGGGATTTTCCTTGTCATGCTGGCGGAATCGCTGTTTCCGCCGATACCGTCCGAGTTGATCATTCCCTTTGCCGGCTTTGCCGCCGCCAATGGCGATCTCAATCTCTTCGGCGTTCTCGCCACCGCCACGGTCGGCGCGGTCGTCGGCATGCTGCCCTGGTATTTTGCGGGACGGTTCTTCGGCCTCTCCCGCGTGCGCTGGCTGGCGGACCGGTTCGGGCGCTTCATGGCGATGAATTCGGACGAAATCGACATTGCCGTCAGCTGGTTCAAGCGCTACGGGCCGATCATCGTCCTGTTCGGCCGTCTGGTGCCGCTGATCCGAACGCTGATCTCGATCCCCGCCGGGCTCTCGCGCATGCCGCTCAGCCTCTTTCTCGTGGCGTCGACGCTGGGTGCGCTGATCTGGAATACCTTCCTCACCATGGCCGGCTTCATTCTCCACGAGCACTACCACGTCATCGAAGTTGTGCTCGATCCGCTCAGCTACGTGGTCCTGGCCCTGGTCGTGCTGATCTACCTCTTCCGCGTCGTCACCTGGAAGCCGAGCCGCGTCAGCAACGAGCCGGCCGAATAGGCCGTCGCATTCTGCGAGAATTTCGCATTTTGCGGCAACGCGCCTTGCGCAAAATGCGAATGTTCAGAGAGACTTAATCTCTGGGCCCGGTTTTGCGGGGGCCCGGAACTGGCACGGTTCGTGCAATTGAGCAGTGGTCCGGATCTAAGTGTGTGCGTACCGGTCAGTCAGTCATTCGGGGCTTCGCATCGCGTATCTGATGCGGAGCCCCAGTGCTTTGGTGGTCCTTCGCACCTGGACTTGCCGCAAGCGGCGGCAACCACTAGATAATTCGCACCCTTTGTTCCGGAGACGCCCATGCGCGCCGTGCTCGATATCATCCTGATCCTGCTCCAGCTCTACTGGTGGGTGCTGCTCATCATGATCATCATGAGCTGGCTGATCTCGTTCAACGTGATCAACACCCGCAATCAGTTCGTCGCCATGGTCTGGCAGGTCATCAACCAGCTTACCGAGCCGGTCCTGAGACCCATCCGCCGCTTCATGCCCAATTTCTCCGGCCTCGATCTCAGCCCGCTCGTGGCCTTCCTCCTGATCTTCTTCATCCAGTCGATCATCGGCTACTATATCTATCCCGCCGTCATCCGCGCCGGCATCTGATCCACCATGGCGCTGCCGGCGGGCTTTGAGGTTTCGACCGATCCTGCCCGGATCGACGTGGACTACGTTCATCACTACCTGAGCACGATCAGCTACTGGGCCGGCGGCATCCCGCGCGATGTCGTCGCCCGCTCGATCGAGAACAGCATGGCCTTCGGCCTTTATGCCGATACAGGCCGCCAGGTCGGGTTTGCCCGCGTCATCACGGACAAGGCGACTTTTGCCTGGCTGGCCGACGTGTTCGTCGATCCCGCCATGCAGGGCAGGGGTCTTGGCAAGGGACTGATGGCTGCCATCCTGGGCCATGCCGACCTGCAGGGCCTGAGGCGTTTCATGCTGACCACGCTCGACGCCCACACGCTCTATGCCCAATACGGCTTTGCCGCTCCGCCCCATCCCGAGCGATTGATGGCGATCGTGCGCAGCAATCTCTACCGTCCGGGCTGACGCGCTGCGACAAATCATCGCAATATCCATTGCTTAACCATGCAATCCCGCTAAGCTCCTTCCTCGGAGGGGGCCCGATGGAGGGCGGGAATCGGACCGGGCAAAAGATCCGGACGGAGCCGGCGCGGGTCCTCGGAGGATTATTTCGAGGGACTTCTTATGGATCTGGCACTTTGGCTGATCGTGTTGTGCGGTGGCCTCTCTATCGTCTATGGCGTGATAACGACCCAAGGCCTGCTCAAGGCCGATGCAGGGTCGGCGCGCATGCAGGAAATCTCGGCCGCCGTGCGGGAGGGCGCATCGGCCTATCTCAAGCGGCAGTACACGACCATCGCCATTGTCGGCGTCGTTATCCTGATCGCCGCATTCTTCCTTCTGGGCATCTACGCCGCCATCGGCTTCCTGATCGGCGCGGTGCTCTCTGGGGCAGCCGGTTTCATCGGCATGAACGTGTCGGTGCGCGCCAATGTGCGTGTCGCCCAGGCCGCCGTCGGTTCGCTGGCCAAGGGGCTCGATCTCGCCTTCAAGTCCGGCGCGGTCACCGGCATGCTGGTGGCGGGCCTTGGGCTGCTGGGCGTCACGCTTTACTTCATCATCCTCACCAGCATCGGTTTCGAGCCGACCAGCCGCACCGTCATCGATGCCCTGGTGGCGCTGAGCTTCGGCGCCTCTCTGATTTCGATCTTCGCGCGTCTGGGCGGCGGCATCTTCACCAAGGGTGCGGACGTGGGCGGCGACATGGTGGGCAAGGTCGAGGCCGGCATTCCGGAGGATGATCCGCGCAATCCCGCGACCATTGCCGACAATGTGGGTGATAATGTCGGCGACTGCGCCGGCATGGCCGCCGACCTTTTCGAAACCTATGTGGTGACCATCGTCGCCACCATGGTGCTGGCGGCGATCATCCTGCCCGAGCAGTTCAAGCTCATCGGCATGGTGCTGCCGCTGGCCATCGGCGGCGCCTGCGTCGTCACCTCGATCATCGGCACATATTTCGTCAAGCTCGGCTCTGACAACAACATCATGGGCGCGCTCTACAAGGGCGTCATCGCCTCGGGCGTGCTGTCCCTGATCGCGCTGCTGCCGGTACTGTGGCTGATGTTCGGCGACATGAATGTCGCCATAGAGACCGAGGCCAAGACCTTCACGCCCTGGTCGCTGTTCTGGTGCGGCGTGGTCGGCCTCGTCATCACCGGCCTCATCATCGTCATCACCGAATACTATACCGGCACCAATCGCCGTCCGGTGAACTCCATTGCCGAAGCCTCGGTCACCGGCCACGGCACCAATGTCATCCAGGGTCTTGCCGTGTCCCTGGAATCGACGGCGCTGCCGGCCATCACCATCATCGCTGGCATCATCGTCACCTATTCGCTGGCGGGTCTGTTCGGCATTGCCTTCGCCGTCGCCACCATGCTGGCGCTGGCCGGCATCATCGTGGCGCTCGACGCGTTCGGCCCGGTCACGGACAATGCCGGCGGCATCGCGGAAATGGCCGGTCTCGACAAGGAAGTGCGCCACAATACCGACGCTCTCGACGCCGTCGGCAACACCACCAAGGCCGTCACCAAGGGCTATGCCATCGGTTCGGCCGGGCTCGGCGCGCTGGTGCTCTTTGCCGCCTATACCGAGGATCTCAAGCACTACTTCACGGATCTGACCGTAAGCTTCGATCTGGCCAATCCCTACGTCGTGGTCGGCCTGCTGTTCGGTGGCCTGCTGCCCTTCCTCTTCGGCGGCATGTCGATGACCGCCGTCGGCCGTGCGGCACAGGCGGTGGTGGTGGAAGTGCGCCGCCAGTTCAAGGAAAAGCCGGGCATCATGGCCGGCACCGACAAGCCCGACTATGGCCGGGCCGTCGACATGCTGACCAAGGCGGCGATCAAGGAAATGATCGTTCCCTCGCTGCTGCCGGTGCTCAGCCCCGTCGTCGTCTACTTCGCCATCCTCTGGATCGCGGGCCAGGCCAATGCCTTCTCGGCGCTCGGCGCCATGCTCATGGGCGTCATCGTCACGGGTCTCTTCGTCGCCATCTCGATGACGGCGGGGGGCGGCGCTTGGGACAATGCCAAGAAAAGCTTCGAGGATGGGTTCACCGACTCGCACGGCGTCACCCACATGAAGGGGTCCGACGCGCACAAGGCCTCGGTGACCGGCGACACCGTTGGCGACCCCTACAAGGACACGGCGGGCCCTGCCGTCAATCCGATGATCAAGATCACCAATATCGTGGCCCTGCTGCTCCTGGCGGTGCTGGCGAATATGGGGATGTAGCGGGCGCTGGCACCGCTTTCATCCTCAGATCACCAACGAACGGGCCCGGTCATCCCGGGCCTGTTTCTGTTCAATGCCAGCTATTTAGCGCCCAAGGCTTGAGTGCAGCCCGAAATCCCCAGCCCCTTCAATTGCGTACTCCTACCAAAGGTATAATGGTCAACTGTTGACAGTTGATAGTTGATAGTTGTCTAGTCATGCGGTTCCGGTAGGAGGGAATATCCATGAACAAGACTGTTGCAAGGTTTGTCGGCGTGCAGGCCGTCACCATGCTGCCCCTGATGATGGCGTCGACGGCGGCGGGGACCGCGGGCGCACTGGCGCAGGAGGCGGTGTGCGATACCGCCTCGCCATCGGTCATCTGCGAATTTGTCAGCGCGGAGGACCTTGTCCACGTGCCCGATACCAAGTGGGTCCTGGTCAGCAGCTACAGCACGGCCGGGCGTCCGGGCGAGGGCTTGATGCTCGTCGACAGCACGACGCGTGAAAGCCAGGTCGTCGAATGGACCACGGCCGATGCGGCTGGCCCCGAGGGGTGCCCCGGTCCGCTCGAGCAGGCCGAACTGTCGCCGCATGGCATCGCCATTGGCCCGGGCGAGGGCGATGCCCTCAAGGCCTATGCCGTCAATCATGGCCGCCGCACCATCGAGATGTTCGATGTCACCACCGGCGGTGAGGTGCCGCAGTTTGCCTGGAGCGGCTGCGTTGTGCTGCCCGCCAGTGTCAATCCCAATGCTGTCGCGCCGCTGCCTGACGGCCGCCTTGCGGTCAGCTCGTTCCTCGTCAATGGCGACGATGCGGCGACCGAAAAGTTCTTCGCCCAGGAGAATACCGGCTTCATCGCGCTCTGGGATCCGGCCAGCGGCTGGTCCGAGATGGCTGGCAGCGAGGCCTCGGGCAATAATGGCGTCGCAGTCTCGCCCGATGGCAAATATCTCTTCTTTGCCGCCTGGTCGGGCATGGAAGTCGTGCGCCTGACGATCGATGCCATTCCCTACGAGCGCGAGTCCATCCCGGTCGACTTCCTTGCCGACAACATGCATGTCGGTCGTGATGGCCAGCTGCTGCTTGCCGGCCAGTTCTCCGATCTCGATGGTGGCTTCAGCTGCATTGCCGGCCCGGATTCGCCCTGGGTGTGTCCGCTCGACACCAAGGCGGTGAGCATCGATCCGACCACGCTCGAAGTCACCGAACTCTTCACTCTCGCTGGCTCGCCCGAGTTCGGCGCCGGCACGACGGTGCTTGATCTGGACGATGAATACTGGGTCGGCACCTTCCGCGGCAACGCCATCGCTCGCGTCGCCCGCTGAGCCGATCCGATCGCATTGCGAAGGCCCGTCGGCGACCCCGGGCCTTTTTCTTGTCGCGGCCGAAGAAGCGATGACCAGGAGCAGATAAAATGTCGAACCGGCCGGATCAGCTTCGTCGTCCTGCCGAAACGGGCAGTGGCGTGCTGTCCGATAGCAAAGGGAAATCAAGCGATGCGCAAGGTTACAGCCGGTCTTTTTCATTCCGTCGATGGCGTGGTGCAGGATCCGTTCAAGTTCCAGTTCGACAGCTTTGACGATGAACTGGGGCAGTTGCTCACCGGCGTCGAGGGCAAGGTCGATACGGTGTTGATGGGGCGCAAGGGCTGGTCGGAATGGGCCGGGTACTGGCCCAAGGCGGAGCAGGACATGGACTTCGCCCAGTTCATCAATGCCGTGCCCAAGCATGTCGCGTCCAGCTCGCTCAAGGCGGCCGACATGGCACAATGGTCCAATTCCAGCCTGATCGAGGGCGACTTCCTCGACTATGTCCGTGCGCTCAAGGCGCAGCCGGGCGGCGAGATCGGGGTCATGGGTGGCATTTCCCTCGTGCGGCAGTTGCTGTTTGCCGGGCTGATGGACGAGCTGTCGCTCATCACCCATCCGGTGGTTGCCGGGCAGGGCCGGCATCTGTTCGAGCCATCGGACCCGACCACCCGTCTCGAACTCCTGCGGTGCGAGACCACGTCCAAGGGCAATGTGGTGCAGGTCTATCGCCGCCGGATCGATTGAGCGGAAACGCGCGTTGCTCCGCAAGGAAGGGGAAAAACATGTCGAAACCCATGACCGTCCAGGGCATCTATGCCTGTATCGCCGTGTCCGACTTCGAGGCCGGAGTCGATTTCTACATTCGCCTCATGGGTCGCGAGCCCGATGACCGGCCCATGGATGGCCTTGTGCAATGGCGTCGCGACGGCGGCTTGCAGATCTGGCGCGACGTCGCCCATGCCGGGCACAGCCGCACCACCATCGTCGTGCCCGTCATGGCCGATGAGAGGGCGCGGCTTGAGGCGGCGGGCATCGCGCTCGGACCAGACATGGCGGGAGATTGGGGCATCGTTGCACAGATCGAAGATCCCGACGGCAACCAGGTGACCCTCGCCGAACCGCCCAAGGGGTTTGTCGGGAACTGATCGCACGACGGCCGCTCCTGTTGAGCGGGCGCGGCCCAGGCAAGGTGTGTCCCTCCCCCTATCCGGGGGAGGTCAGGTGAGGGCACACCCTGCTATCGCCCGTAGCCGGTTCAGCACCCGTTCCTTCTCCTGCGTCAGACCTTTGTAAGCGAGCTGCTCGGGCGTCAAAGCCGCGATCTGTTCTGCCAGCGAGACAGCGATGTGGGCGCCGTTCACATGCGTGTCCAGCCGTTCGATGGGATCGAGAGAAAGGCGGATCGAAAAGGCGATCGCGCCGGTGCGCGGCAGCTTGCGCAGGGTTTGTCGTTCGACGCGCAGATAGACCGGGTCGGCGCGTTCGCCTGTGCCGAAGCGCTGCTCACCCGGTCCGGACAGGTCGGGGTGGAACAGCCTTGCGTCACCATAAAGCGAGAAATTCCAGCGAATCATCGGGGTTTCCGGTCGCATGGCGTCGAACATGCGCGCCATGATTTCGGCCTGGCGCGTCCCCGGTCCGAAGCCGGGCACCGGCGCGTGGATGTCGGCCAGCACTTTTCCCATTTTCTCGGACAGTGTCCAGGACGAGGGGAAACAAAGCGAGGCGGCCGTCAGGCGCCATCCTTCGGGGCTGCGTTGTAGTAGCAGCAGGTCGTCCTGCACCAGTTGCGAAGCGATCAGCAGCGGGCTTGCCTCGGTCTGCAGTTGGACAGTTCCACTCCCTGCGATTGCCATGCAATCGGGGCTGTTATGTCGCCATAGTTCGGGAAATCGCCTGGGCAGATGCGTCACCAGCAGGTCGAGCAATTCCTTCTGGGCCGGTCGGCTCCCGGGCTCCTCGGCAAAGACCGCGTCCCGCCTGTCTTCAAGCAGTTGAGCCTTCTCGGCCAGCTGGCCTGGCATGGCGGCGTCGGGTTCGAGCCATTGCTCGGGGTCCAGTGGCTGCGTGCCGATCCTGAACAGGGGCGACGAGCCGTCATAGGGCGTCGGCATGCTCATGCGTCTGCCGCCTCCCGCGCCACCAGCGTTGCGATGATGCGTTTGATCAGCGCGAAATACTGCGCGCTCTCCGCCTCGGAAAGCCCGTCGAGAGCAATGGCGTTGATCCGTTCCGCGGCCGCCTCGACATCGGGCAGCTTTGCCCGCGCTGCCGGCGTCAGGGTCACGAGCTGCGATCGGCCGTCATCAGGGTTGGGGCGCCGGCTGACCAGTCCGTCGCGCTCCATGCGGTTGAGGGTGGCGGTCATCGTCGCCTGTTCGACCCCGGCCCGCTCGGCAATGGTCTTCTGGCTGGCTTCGCCATGTTCGAGCGCCAGCAGCACCGGCATATGTGCCGGCATCAGCCCGATCTGCGCAAGGTGCCGCTCCAGTTCGCGCACCAGCAGGCGGCCGGCCCAGTTGGTCAGATAGCCAACGGATGTATCGCGATTCAAAGCCATT
This sequence comes from Devosia lucknowensis, assembly GCF_900177655.1. Classification (NCBI taxonomy): domain Bacteria; kingdom Pseudomonadati; phylum Pseudomonadota; class Alphaproteobacteria; order Hyphomicrobiales; family Devosiaceae; genus Devosia; species Devosia lucknowensis. Next base: position 853,911 of record NZ_FXWK01000002.1, read on the forward strand.
TACATAGCATGCTCAGTAATTATATAGTGTGCTAAGTATATCGCCATTCCCCCGCGCAGCAAGGGAGACGTTCCGTGCCTTTGAAAAGCTCCACAAGTCGTTATGGTGCCATAGCAGCCAGCATCCACTGGCTGTCCGCGATTGCGGTCATCCTCATGCTGGTCAGTGGCCTCGTCATGGGCAATGAGGACGATCTCGTGCCCCGTCTCCTGCCATTCCACGTCGCACTGGGTGTTGTCGTCGGCCTCCTGACGCTTTTTCGCGTGGTCTGGTGGTGGCTTTTCGATAAGCATCCCCAGCCCGTTGCAGGCACCAGTCGCATGCAGGAATGGGCCGCACGGCTCGTGCATCTGGGCTTGTATGTCGCCATACTTGTCATGGTCGCGTCAGGCGTCGCCACCGTGGCGCTGACCGGCGCGGCTCCTGCCATCTTCGGGGGCGGTCCCTTGCCCGAATTCGACGACGTCGCGCCGTATGACATGCACGAATTGATGAGCCGCCTGCTCATCGTGCTCGCCCTTGGCCATATCGGGGCGGCCCTGTTTCACCAGTTCATCAAGCGCGACGGACTGATCGGGAGGATGCGAGTGGGCAGTCGGTAATGGCTGTGACTGGGCGATCTCCTCATCCGGCGCTACGCGCCATTCTTATTCCTCTCCCCATCGGGGAGAGATGGCTCGGCGGAGCCGGGTCGGCGAGGGGGATTGTCTGATCACGCTCGGAGCGGGTGTGCTTCTTAAACTCACTCCACCCGCATGGCCGGCAGTTGCCGCCCATTCTGGAACAGGGTCAGGCTTTTCGCCACGCCGTCTGCCACCTCGAACGTGATCTGGGCCTCGACGGCCCGGTAGAAAAACGCCGTTTCGCTTTCGGGAAAGATTTCGAGGGCAGGTTGCCCGGTCAGCTGCGCGTAAATCCTCCCATCGTCCGTGGTGATGGTCATGACCACGCCCGGCGCCATCACATAGTCACCCACATATCCTTCGAGAAGTGTCGGATCGATCTCGGCGACCTCGCGTGCCTTGGGTTGTTCGCGCAGGGGCAGGGAGGGATCGAGCAGGTGCATGCCGATATCGTTGATACCCTGTTCTGTAGACATGTTGGAGAGCACGACGACGCCATTGCCCGAATTGCGCTCGAAACCGGCAAAGCTTGCAAATCCACCGGTGCGGCCGTTGTGCCAGACAATCTCGCCCGATCCGGTGGGCGTGATGAACCAGCCGAGCCCGATGGAGCCGCTGTCGCCGATCGGCCGGACGCGTTCAAGCATCTTGTCGAAGCCGGGCTTCAACTCCGTTTCCGTCGCACCGCTGGCTGCGGCAATGAATTTGATGAGGTCGGCGGCGGTCGTCACCAACGCCCCGGCAGGCGCCACCGCGTCGAAATCCCAATAGGGCACGGGATCGCCCGACCCGTCATGGCCGATGGCCATGCCCTCGGGCAGTTCGGCCCCAAGCGCGAGGCGTGAGCTTTCCATGCCCAGCGGCATCAGCACCTCGTCCTCCACCGTCTTGGCATAGGGCTCACTTGTGACGCCCTCGATGATCTCGCCGAGCAGGGCGACGCCGACATTGGAATATTCGAAGCCTTCGCCCACCGGCCGCGCCAGCTGCTGTTCGCGCAGCCAGGCGAGCAGTTGCTCGTCGGTATAGCCGGAATAGGGATTGTCGAAGCCGCGAGACAGGATTTCGGGCGGCAGGCCGGTAAGCCCCGACATGTGCGAGGCGAGGTCGAAGGCCGTGATCGGCTTGTCGGAGGGGGGAACCGCAGTGCCTTCGGGCAGGTAGTCGGTGATCGGTGCGTCGAGGTCGATCTCGCCCTCCAACGCAAGCTGCGCCAGGACGAGACTGGTAAACACCTTGGTGATGGACCCCGCCTCGAAGGGGGTGAATTCGTTGATCGGCGCGGGGTCGTCGCGCCCGAGCGTGCCATGAGAGACAAAGCGCGTTTCACCGTTCTCGATCACGGCCACGGCAATGCCGATGCTGGCCCCGTCGCGATCGATGCGGTCGGCCAGGATCTGCGAGATTTCGCCATTGTTGGGCATGGCTGCTTCCTGGGCAAAGGCCGTGGAAGCAAGGAGCGCGAAGGTCGCGGCGGCGAGGGCAGGCTTCATGAAAAAGTCTCCGGCGTCAGTCCGATAGGAGCATAACGCCGGAGAGCGGATATGGATCGCTTACTTGGCGGCCTTGGCCATGGCGATGGAGTCGAGAATGACCTTCTGCGCATCGGCGAGGTTGCCGATCCGGTCGATCTTGGCCCATTTGCCGGGCTCGAGATCCTTGTAGTGGGTGAAGAAGTGCTTCACGCGCTCGAGCTGGATTTCGGGGAAATCCTCGATGTCCTTGATGCCGTCATACATGCGGGTGAGCTTGGAGACGGGCACGGCGATGATCTTCTCGTCCTGGCCGCCATCGTCTTCCATGAACAGCACGCCCACCGGACGCGAGCGCACCACGGCGCCGGGCACGAGTGGGCGCGAATTCATGACGATGACGTCGAGCGGGTCGCCGTCGCCGCACAGGGTGTGCGGAACGAAGCCGTAGTTTCCGGGATAGCGCATGGGCGTGTAGAGGAAGCGGTCGACGAACAGCGCGCCCGAGTCCTTGTCGATTTCATACTTGATCGGCTCGCCACCGAGCGGCACTTCGATGATGACGTTGAGGTCGTCGGGCGGGTTCTTGCCGGTTGGGATCGCGTCGATGTTCATGTTGTTGCACTTCGCCGTGGGGAGGAAATTGTCGGGGGCAGGTTCTGCCCACAATGGCATCCAAAGGCAAGGCACAAATCGGTCGCGGTGATTCGCTTCGGCCGCGGTTCGGAGGCATGGTCATGATGCCGGCGCATTGATCCCGATGATCGGCGGCGGTGCTGATCTGGCTGAGGGAGTCGACGTCGTGGCAAAGGTTAACAATGTGATAGCAATTTCGGCTCTGGTGCTGGTTTTCGGAGCAACTTCGGCGGCTGGACAATCAGGTTTTGTCAGCGCTTTCACAAATCTGGATCTTTCCAATGACTGCCTGGTGCTGGAAGCGGATGACTTCGGCGCGTCCTGGTCATGCCCGGGATACAAAGGTTTTCCGCTCAAGGTGCAGGAAGGCGATCTGCGCTTTTCGCTGGGCTATGGCTTCAATGCGGACGAAAATAGCGTTGGTTCCCAGACACTTCCGCCGTTCAATCGATTGGGCGAAAAGCTCGAATGGCGGTTGTCGAATGCGTCGGGCCGCTGGTTTCCGATCGCCACGATCGTGCGCTACCACACCGCCGATCCCGAGACCGGCGAGGATTCGGGACAGGTGCTGGTGGTCAGCCAGATTGCTGAGGGCAACAGCTGCCACATTGCCTATGTAGACGCCAAAGCCAATGCCGATGCCAATGTGCTTGCTCAGCAAGCTGCTGATAAGGCAGGAGATTTTGATTGCGCCAATGACGAGGTCGAGATCATCGGCGCTTTCGAGGCCTACTGATCCTCGGGCTCTGCGGCCTGGCCTTTGATCTGGTTTCGCAGGATGGTCCGGTCCCGGCTCGAGACGCCGATCAGTTCAGCAATGCGCCAGACCATGTTGTCCTCGAGCTCGTGGTTGCGGCGATCGGCGAAGACCACGGTCCACATCATGCGGATGATCTCGATGCGATCGCCCATCTCCAATAGGGTCAAGCCACTGGTAAACTTGTAGAAATCCACCGATTCGGCATCCTGCCGCGCGGCTTCGCGCACGAGCTTGTCCACGGCCTGTTCGTCGAGATCGTAATGGTCCATCAGCGCACCGCGGATGGCCTTGCGCTCGGCATCCTGCATGGTGCCGTCGACGCCGGCCAGATGGACGAGCAATGCGGCCACGGCCAGTTTTGGGTCGTGCAGGTCGGCCGGCGCATCGGTTTTTGCGAACAGACGGGTCAAGGCCTCGAACATGGCGGTGGCTCCTGGGCGAAAATTTTCTGCCTGAACGGCTCGGGGAGAGCCTAGCCATAAGTGGCCGTAACTCAATGATTCCGCGCCGGTTTCACGCTGTCTTGAGCAGGGATGATGCAGGCGAGCCACAGCATGAGCCCAGAAAAAGGACTCGACTCTTGCATCAAGCGGAGTCTAATTGTTCTTGTTTTGTTCACATATGGGTCGGGCCATGCAAACCCCAGATCGCCAACAGCGCCTTGCCGCGCTGCGGGACGTCATTGCCGATATCGAGCGAAAACCGGCGCTGGCGGAGATGCGTGACAGCCTTGATTCACAAGAAGAAAGCGATGCTTTTCCGACGCTTCCTGCAGGTCTGGTGCAGGAAATCTATGCCGATGAAAGCCGCGATGGCGGGCTGGGTCTTGGCTTTGCGCTGGCCCAGGCCAAGAGCCTGCTGACGGAGCGGCGGCCCAGCGTCTTCTATATCCAGATGGCAAGCGACGCACAGACATTCGGCATGCCCTATGGACCGGGTCTGTCCTGGTTCGGAGTGGATCCAGGCGCCATGGTGATCGTGCGGACCGCCGACATGACCGAATTTCTGTGGGCGGCCGAGGAGGTGGTCTCCTGCCGCGCGGTTGCGGCCGTGGTCGCCGATGTGCGCGGCACGCCGAAACTGCTCAATTTCACTGCCAGCCGGCGGCTCAGCCTCAGGGCGAGCGCCAACGAGGTGTCGCTATTTCTGCTGCGCTACGGCCTGGGTGCGGAGAGCAGCGCCAGCCATCTGCGCTGGCGGATCCTGCCGCATCGAAGCGGCCGCCACCCCTATGACAATAGGGCTCCCGGCGCCCCGCGATGGCGCCTGAAACTCGAGAGAGGCCGGATCGCCGGACAGCGCAACGCGTGGTTTTTGGAATGGACAGACAATGGGCTTGCAGTCTTTAACTCACCGTCCGCCGGAAACCATGTTCGCACCCCGGCGTCGCTTCCTGGTCTTGTACCTGCCCTATTGGGCGACGGATTTTCTCAAGCGGGCTAATCCTGCGCTCAAGGATGTTCCGCTGGTCCTCTATGAGAGGATCAAGGGCGGTTTGCGCCTGGCGGCAATCGAGCCGGACCTCATGAAGCAAGGTCTCAGGATCGGCCAGAACCTTGCCGATGCCCGCGCGATCTGGCCCAACCTGACGGTCCTCGAAATCGACAGGGCCGGACTGACGCTCGCCTTCGAGAGTTTTGCCGACTGGCATTCCAACGCCAGTCCCCTGGTGTCGATCCTTTCCGACGTCTCTCCCTTCGGCGACCTGGTCCTTGACGTGACCGGGGTCAGTCATCTGTTCGGTGGGGAAGAGCAGATGCTGCGCATGGTGCTGTCGCGCCTGCGCGACCTTGGCTACGTGGTGTCCGGAGCGATTGCGCCCACGATCGGCGCTGCCTGGGCCGTCAGCCACTTTGCCCGCAGCCAGGTGGTGAATGATGCCGATCTTGCCGCGGTGCTGCACGCCCTGCCGGTCGCAGCCCTGCGATTGCCCGAAATGCAAGTGTCCACTTTCGTGCAGATGGGCCTCGATACGATCGGGCAGGTACGGCACCGTTCGCGCAAACAGCTCAAGGCGCGTTTCGGATCCGTGGTGATGCGGCTCGACCAGGCCTTCGGGCATATCGAGGAGCGGATGGCGCCGCGGCTTCCGGCGGTCGAGCATCATGTGGACAGGCGCCTCGCCGATCCGATCAGTCTCATGGATGACGTCCTGATGCTCACCCACGATTTGGCGGTGCAGCTGAGTTTCCGGCTGGAAGCCCAGGGCCTGGGTGCGCAGACTTTCCACCTGTTTCTCTACCGGGTCGACCACAAGGTGATGACCCTCTCGCTCAATGCCGCAAGGCTGACCCGGGACCCGCACCATATCAGCGATCTCTTTCGTCACCGGGCGCAAAGGCTGGCGGGTGAATATGATGCAGGTTTCGGTATCGACATGGTGCGCCTTGCAGCCAGCAGCGTCGAGCGCCTGGATGCGGTTCAGGCGGGAGCATTCTCGGTCGAAAACGGACTTGAAGACATCGACCGGCTCAATGACCGGCTGTCGAGCCGCCTTGGTACCACGGCGGTACTTCAGACCGAACAGGTTGCCAGCCATTTGCCCGAACGGGCTGCCAGGCTGGTACCGGCCCTGGCCAGTCGCAGTTCCCAGCGCATTGCAGCTCCACCCCTGCATCGTCCCTTGCGCCTCTTGCCCATGCCTGAACGCGTGGCAATCACGGCGCAGGTGCCCGATGGCCTGCCGGCCATGATGGTCTGGCGACGCGAAACCTACAGGTTGGTCAAAGGGCAGGGGCCCGAGCGACTGGGCAGCGAGTGGTGGCGACATGCCGTGCGGCTGGAACTGGTCGAGCCGCCCAAGCCGAAAAAGCCGGAGCCTGGCGAGACACCCAAGCCGCCGCCTTACATTCCCAAGCTCGACCGTCTTGATCCGCGGGCCGGGACACGGGACTATTTCGTAGTCGAAGACCAGGATGGGCGCCGCTTCTGGGTTTTCCGGCAAGGCCTTTATGGAGCAGGTTCCGAAATCGGGTGGTACGTGCACGGGATTTTCCCATGAGCATGGACCTGCTTGCCGAGGCCGACGCGCCACCACCGATCCGGCTGGAAGCGCCGTTCTATGCCGAGTTCATCGCCACCAGCAATTTCTCCTTCCTGCGTGGCGCGTCGCACCCTGAAGAGCTTGTAGCCCATGCCATGGCCATGGGTATGACCGGCCTCGGACTGTGCGATCGAAACAGTTTTGCCGGGGTGGTGAGGGGCTTTGTGGCTGCCCGGGAAAACCGCGAAAGAAGCCCGGATTTCCGCTATTTCGCAGGTGTCCGGCTGGCCTTTGCCGATGGCACGCCAGATGTCATCGCCTATCCCACCGACCGGGTATCCTATGGGCGGCTCTGCAAGCTTTTGACCATCGCCAACCGTCGCGGGGACAAGGGCGATCCGCGCCTGCTGTTTGACGATCTGTTCGGGTCGAGCGCCCCGACCTCGGACACCGAACAAGGGCCGGTGGAGGATTTTTCGCAGGGCCAGCTCTTCATCGTGATGCCGGATGAGAAGGACTGGGCACGCACCGAACAGACCCTGGACCGGCTTAGCCGCCAGTCTCCCGGACGGGTGTGGATTGCCGGCGTGCCGCGCTTCGACGGGCATGATCGGGCCCGCCTCAATCGCACCGACGCCCTGGCCAAGCGCCATGGTGCAAGGATGATCGCCAGCAATGACGTTCACTATCATCGGGCCGACCGCAGCATCGTCCTCGATGTGGTCTCATGCATCCGCGAACATGTGACCCTGGAAGAGGCCGGATTCCTGCTCACGGCCAATGCCGAGCGGCATCTCAAGTTTCCAGGGGAAATGGCCAGGCTCTTTGCCGAGCATCCCGATGCGCTTGTGCAGACCCAGGTGTTTGCCGGCCGGATCGGTTTCGGCCTCGAGCAGCTCGAATACAACTATCCCGAGGAAACCATCGGCGATGGTGAGACCGCGCAGCAGACCCTGGAGCGGTTGACCTGGGAAGGGGCCGCACGGCGCTTTCCAGAAGGCCTTCACGACGACATCAAGCGCAGCATCTGGTCCGAGCTTTGCCTCATCGCCTACAAGGGCTATGCCGCCTATTTCCTGACCGTCCATGACATCGTCAAGTTCGCCCGCGAAGAGCGAGGAATTCTCTGCCAGGGGCGTGGTTCGGCCGCCAATTCCACCGTTTGCTTCTGCCTCGATATAACCTCGGTCGATCCACGCAAGGCCACGCTGGTGTTTGGCCGGTTCATTTCCACCGAGCGGGACGAACCACCCGATATCGACGTCGATTTCGAGCACGAACGGCGTGAGGAGGTAATGCAGTATGTCTACCAGAAATATGGCGGCCGCCGCACCGGGCTGACGGCAAACGTCATTTCCTACCGCTCCAAGAGTGCCATCAGGGAAACGGCCAAGGCGTTCGGTGTTTCCGACGACACCATTGCTGCCTTCAACCAGCTCCATTGGGGCTGGGGCAGCAAGCTCGACCTGCGCGATCTCGCCAATCTCGGACTCAATCCGGACGATCCGGTCATGGCGCAGATGTTCGAAGTGGTGAAGGTCCTGCGCGGGTTCCCGCGCCATCTCAGCCAGCATGTCGGCGGCTTCGTCATCACCCGCGACAGCCTCGAAAGCCTTGTTCCCATCAGCAAGTCGGCCATGGACAGCCGGACAATCATCGAATGGAACAAGGACGATATCGACGCCCTAAAGATTCTCAAGGTCGATATCCTGGCCCTTGGCATGCTCACCTGTCTGCGGCGTGGCTTCGATCTCATGCGCACCCATTATGGGCGCACCGTGGAGCTGGCAGACCTGCAGAGCGAGGAGTTCCGAGATCCCGAAGCCGCCCGCCCGGTTTATGAAATGACCCACCGGGCCGATACGATCGGCGTGTTCCAGATCGAGAGCCGGGCACAGATGACCATGCTGCCCCGTCTCAAGCCCGTCCGGTTCTATGACCTCGTCATCGAGGTGGCGATCGTCAGGCCGGGTCCGATCCAGGGGGGCATGGTTCATCCCTATCTCAAGCGCCGGGACGGCACCGAGCATTGGGAAGCCAAGCCCGACGATCCGCTCGACCAGGTCCTCAAGAAAACCCTGGGTATCCCGCTGTTCCAGGAACAGGCGATGCAGATGGCCATCGTTGGAGCCGGCTTCACGCCCGGAGAGGCCGACCAGCTGAGACGGGCCATGGCGTCATGGCGCCGCACGGGCAAGATCAACATCTTCAAGGAGCGTTTCATTGCCGGCATGACCGGCAATCCCAAACGCAACTATACCCGTGAGTTTGCCGAGAGGTGCTTTTCGCAGATCGAGGGCTTTGCCGAATACGGTTTTCCCGAGAGCCATGCGGCAAGCTTTGCGCTGCTTGTCTATGCCTCCTGCTGGCTCAAATGCCATTACCCTGATGTCTTCCTTTGCGCCCTGCTCAATTCCCAGCCGATGGGTTTTTATGCACCAAGCCAGTTGGTGCGGGATGCAATCGAGCACGGTGTCGAAATCCGGCCTGCCGACGTCAACGCCTCCATGCTGGAATCGACGCTGGAGCCCACGCAGCGCGATGGCGTCGCCGAGCATGTCTGGCCCCGGCACAGGCCAATGATCGAGCAGATCTGGACAAGACATGCGGTGCGGCTGGGGTTGGAGCGGGTCGAAGGTCTCGCCGAAAAGGATGTCGCGCGGATCGTGGCGGTGCGTGGCGCTGGCTACGGATCCGTTCGGGAACTCTGGTTGCGAACGGGAATACCCGTTGCAAGCCTTGAAAAACTTGCGCGGGCAGATGCCTTTTCCTGCTTCGGGCTCAATCGGCGCGAGGCGCTGTGGGCCGTCAAGGGCCTGGTCGGAACGCATGGCGCCGAAACGCTACCGCTGTTTTCTGCGGCCGGGCCACCCGGGGATGAGACGGCCGAGGAGCCCGCAGGCCTGCCGCTCATGTCTCCGGGAGAAGAGGTGGTGCACGACTATTCCACCTTGTCGCTGTCGCTCAAGGGTCATCCCGTGCAGTTCCTGCGCCCCATGCTGATGGCACGGGGCACGACGCGGGCGGAAAATCTGCCACTGGTGCCGGCTGACGTGCGTGTGGAAGTAGCGGGGCTGGTTCTGGTCCGGCAACGGCCCGGCACTGCAAGTGGAGTGATCTTCGCCACCCTAGAAGACGAAACCGGCGTCGCCAATGTCGTTGTGTGGCCCAAGCTTTTCGAGGACGACCGGCTGCGCAAGATCCTGTTGTCGAGCCGCATGCTGGCCGTCAGGGGCAAGGTCCAGTCCGGCCATGGCGTCATCCATGTGATTGCCGAAGATTTCGAGGACCTGACCCCGCAATTGCTCGACCTCTCCCATGGCAAGGACTATGGCGACCGCATCCTGGCCCGTGCAGACGAGGGCAAGTCCGGCCCGCCAGGCAGCCAAAGCCGTGATCGCAATGCCGTCAGGGAGATCGAAATGGCGCGGCGGCGAGCCTATGCAGCCTTGCCCAAGGGCCGGAATTTTCACTAAATCCGGTATCAGCCCAAGAGTGCGTCAACCTTGCCGGCCATCTCGATATCCTTCTGGCTCAGTCCGCCTGCATCGTGTGTGTTCAGGATGATGCTGACCGTGTCGTAGACATTGGACCATTCGGGGTGGTGCCCAGCCTTTTCGGCAAGCAGCGCTACCCGGGTCATGAAGGCGAAAGCTTCGGAAAAATTCTCGAAGCTGAATTGACGCGAAATCGCATCCTTTGCTTCGTCGAATGTCCAGTCGGTCAGGCCTGCCAAGGCCTTTTCCCGCGCGGCGACTGTCAACTTCGCGACCATGGAATCCTCCGTCGGTTCGGTCTCTCCAATCAACGCCCTGGAACCCACATGGCTCCGCACCGCCACGGCCGCGATATTAACTCGCCGTTCAGCGTTCACGCCGAATCGCGACGCCCATCCCATCCATGCAAGGGCTTGTTAATGCCTCGCGCGCCCAATGGAGCCGCAATAGGGAAATTTCCGTGCTGACTTCAGCCCGAAAGACAATGCCGTCCCTGGACTACGTGTCCATCATCCGCTCGGTCTATGGCGACCGCGGCGCGATGCTGGCTGGCTCGGTTGCCAGTGCCTTCGCGGCGGGTCTGACCGCCTGGAAAGCGCAATCGGTTTCCCTTTACGTGGTGGCCGGGCTGTTTCTGGTCCTTGGCCTTGTCCGCGACATCAATATGCGCGCCTTCTGGAAGGCCGCGATCAGCGCCGATGACGGCGAAGCTGCCCAGTATTGGGAAAATCGTGCTGTCGTCCTGGGTGCCATGCTCGCCCTGGTCTACGGCCTCTGGTGCCTCGTTGCCATGCTGATCGTGCGCGATCCCTATGCCGAACTGGTCAGCGCCTCGCTCACCATTGCCGTCATGGTTGGTATCTGCGCGCGCAATTTCGGCCTCGATCGGCTCGTGACCATACAAATGCTGATGGTCATCGTGCCGCTTTCGCTCGGCCTTCTGCTACGCGCCGATATTTTCCATCCCGTGCTGGCCGTCCTGCTGATCATCATGCTCCTCAGCTTCCGCAAACTGGCGGCAGACATCAGGGCGATCCTGCTCAGCGCCGTGCATGGACGCGTCGAGGCATCGCGGCTCGCAGCCGAACTCGATATGGCCATCACCACACTCGATCACGGCCTGTGCCTGCTGGACGACAAGGGCGCCGTCAGCGTCGCCAACGAGCAGGCCCTCAATTTCTTCGCGCTGATCGGGGCACCCAACCTGCTGCGGGCGCCGCTCAGCGCAGTCCTGCGAGACCGAAGCGCCGCCGGCAAGCTTCCGGCCATCGGCGTGGAGCGCCTGCTCGATCTCGTCGAACGCCGTGCTTCGGGCAAAGTGCAGCTCAGCGTCGCTGATGGACGCCACTACGAGGTCACTGTCAGCTCCGGCCGCGACCGGTGCGTGCTGCTGATCGAGAACATCAGCGAGCGCGTCGCTGCCGACGAGCGCATCACCTTCATGGCCCGCCACGACACCCTGACCGGCCTGCCGAACCGTGCCTATTTCGGCGAACTGGTTGCCGACGACCTCGAAATCCGTCGTCGCAAGCGCAGCGACGCATTGCGCTCCCTGACCATCATCGACATCGACGATTTCAAGCATGTCAACGACACGTACGGGCATATCGTCGGTGACGCGCTGCTGGTGGAAGTTGCCCAGCGGTTGCGCAGCGTCGTCGGGGCCGATGCGGTGCTCGCGCGCCTGGGTGGCGACGAATTCGTTATCTACGGCAGGTCGGAAGCAGGCCCGGAGAGGGACAGCCAGACCATCATGCAGGCCTTCGGCAAGCCGTTCCACCTCGAGGGCGTCACGCTCAACGTCAATGCAAGCCTCGGCCTCGTGTCCAGCACGCAGGGTGAGGACACGCTCGACGATCTGATGACCAAGGCCGACCTTGCCCTCTACTCCGCCAAGGCGGAGGGAAAGGCCACAAGCCAGATTTTCCATGCGCAGATGGATGTCGACTACCATTACCGCCAGCGTCTCAAGGTCGACCTGAGGCATGCCATATCAGCGGGCAAACTCAGCCTCGCTTTCCAGCCGCTGCTCGATATCGGCACGCGCAAGGTGGTGTCCTGCGAGGCGCTGGCCCGTTGGGAACACCCAGAGCTGGGGCAGGTGCCGCCCTCGACCTTCATTCCGCTCGCCGAAGAAATCGGTCTCATCTCCGAGATTACCGCGTGGGTTATCGGCGAGGCTGCATTGCAGTGCAGTCAGTGGCCTGGCCAGGTCGGTGTCGCGGTTAACGTCTCGGCGCGGGACTTCCGCGCCATAGACCTCCAGGGCGTGGTCGACGAGGCCTTGCTCCGCACCGGCCTTCCGCCCGAGCGTTTCGAAATCGAAGTGACCGAGACGGCGGTCATTGAAGAGCGTGATATTGCCAGCAATGTTCTCGCTGGGCTTGCACGGCGCGGAGTGGGTATCGCGCTCGACGATTTCGGTACGGGATATTCCTCGCTCAGTTATCTCAGCGCGCTTCCCTTCTCCAAGCTCAAGATCGATCGCTCCTTCGTTTCGGAGATCGCCGAGCAGCCGCGGGCGCTGAGCTTGCTTACCAATGTTGCACGGCTCGGACGGGACCTCGATCTGGTCGTCGTGGCCGAGGGTGTCGAGACCGAGGCGCAGCTCAATGCCATGGTCGCGCACACGCCGATCCAGCAGGTTCAAGGCTACCTTTTCAGCCGCCCGCTACCCCAGCGCGATATCGCCGAACTGATCTCTCGGCTCAATGCCGGCAGCGCCCGGCAGACAAATCGCCGCATTGGTTAACGCCACCTAACCCCCTGACGCCACCTTAGAAATTTTCTGCGCCGAAACTCGCGCCGGACAAATGCGAGATATTTGCCAGTACAAACATGGATAATGAAAGGTTAAGGTTTTCACGTACTGGGGGACATTGGTAATGAGTGCGGCAACCCAATCGGCGACCGGCGCGTCACGTTTTGCGACAACCCTGATCGACCTCCTCGATCGCATAGAATATCGCCGGGTATCGCCGGCGGATCAGCTCGATCCCGTCTATCGGCTCCGTTACGAGGCGTATCGTCGCGAGGATTTCGTGCCGATCAATTCGCAGCAGGTGACACGCGACGAATATGACGACGCGACAAACTGCTACTGCTTCGGGGTCTATATCGATGGCGAACTGGTCAGCTCGATCCGCTTTCACCATGTGACGTCGCAGAACCGCACGTCACCAAGCCGCACGATCTGGCCCGAAGTGCTGGAGCCCATGCTCGATCGCGGTCATGGCTACATCGATCCCAGCCGCTTCACCGCCGATCACGACGCCTCCCTGGCTCTGCCGGCGCTGCCCTATCTCACGCTGCGTATCGTTGCCATGGCGAGCGAATATTTTCCGGTGCGGTACACCATCTCATCGGTCCGCGCCGAGCATGCCGCGTTCTACAGGCGTATCTTCGGCTCCGAGCGACTGGCCGACGAACGGTTCTGGGGCGAGCTGAAATTTCCCGTCTGCCTCTATGCGGCAGAGGTGCCCACGATACGCGACCGCGTCGCAGACCGTTTTCCATTCTTCATGTCGACACCCGAAGAGCGAGAGCACCTATTCGGCAATGGTGCGGGCCGGCATCAGGCCATAGCGCCGACGGCCCGCATGGCGCATCGTCTGCGCCAGATGGAAATGGCGCAGGGCTGACCTGAACTCGAGGAAGAAGTGGTGCCGCTTGCGTGACTCGAACACGCGACCCCATCATTACGAATGATGTGCTCTACCAACTGAGCTAAAGCGGCTTGCCGCGACCGTCGATTTGCATCGACCGTCAGGCGATTGGCGGTCTTTTACTGGGCGTTTTCGGTCGGCGCAAGGGGCAAGGCTGTATCGGCTGCAAGCAGGGCTGGCGGAGACGCCGCCGGCGCTGCCGCCAGCGGTGTCTGCCGGCTGTTATTGGCAACCGGAACCTTCCACTCAAAGGCGTCGAGGCGCCCGGTGACGGGTGATAGCGGTTCCCATTCGTCGCTGACGATGCCGTCGGCCGTCCAGGCCGGATCGCGCGGCGCGCGCACGGCACGCGCGAGCCATTCGCGAGCCTTGCCCTGATCGCCCGACTGACCCTCTTCGATTTCCGCCATCAGCGTCGCCACGCCCTGCGTCGCCTCGGTGCCGGCAAAAGGCTGCAGTGCAGCGCGCGCTCTCGGCCAGTCATAGGCGTCGATGGCGGCGCGTGCCATCGCCATGCCGGCAGCGCGGTGCGGGGCAGGCAACTCGATAATCTCGCCCAGGCGCTTCAGGCGGTCGACGGCCGAGGCACCCGATTGCGAATGCGCATAGAGCGTCGCCACGTCCGGGTGGCCGGTCGATCGCCAAATGCGGCGCAGAAGGCTTTGTGCGCGCCGCGCTTCACCGCGGTTAGAATAGATGCGGGCAGCGATCAGGGCGGCGGGCACGAAATCGGGCAGGAGTTTGAGGGCCGTCAAAGCGTGGTCCAGCGCCGCATTGGCCTGGCTGTTTTCCAGTTCGCGCGCCCGTGCGGTTTCAATGACCGCCTGACGACGACGTTTGCGGGCTTTGTCCTCGCGTGTGGTGGCCGGTTCGGCATTCACCATGGCGACGGCCTCGGCCCACTGACCCCGACGGGCAAGATCGTCGAACACGGCCTGGCCAGCCCAGCCGGTCTCGGGCGCGAGTGCCAGTGTCTTGCGGGCAAAGGTGAGAGCAGCGTCTGGCCGGTTTTGTGCGCGGGCCTGGTCGTAAAGACCGGTCAGGGCGGCCACCGCCGTCTTTTCGCTGCTGATCAGGGCACGATAGTGCTCGCGTGCAGCGGGCATGTCGCCCAGGGCGAGGTCGGCGCGGGCTTCGAGGAGTTTTGCAGCGCCGTTGTCGGGAAGGCGCGCCTGGGCCTCGCGCGCCATGATGCGAGCTCTGGCCGGGTCTCCGGCCTGCAATGCGATCACGGCGTCGGACAAGGCTTCGACGCCTTGCTCCCGACGACGGGCAGTGCGACGACGGGCCATGGCACGCGGTGCGCCGATAACGCGACGGACCACCGCCCACACTAGTATGACCAGCGCGGCGGCCAGCAGCAGGATGACGACGGCGGTGCCGAGGCGTGGCTGCATGCGGTAGCCGGCCAGCTCGAGCGTCATGGTGCCGGGCAGGGAAATGATCCAGGCAGCGACGCCGGCAATGACCAGGCTGCCGATGATCCAGGAGGCGAGACGGATCATGCGCCGCCCCCTGCGTTAAGCACCGACTGGCGCAACTCGGCAAGGAAAGTCTGGGCGGCTGCAAGACTGGAGATATCCGCCGGCAGTTCGCCCGCTGCGCGTCGCATCGGCTCGGGCAGGGCGTTGATCTCAGCCTCGGCGCTGGCGAAATCCCGACGGGCCACCGCATCTTCGAGACGGGCGATGGTGGCGTCTGGCGTATTTCCCTCGACCGCACCGGCCGGCCGCATGGCGATCACGCCGCGGAACCAGTCGGCCGTCGCGTCCTGCCAGCCGACATCGGCGGTGGCCGGGCGGCCGGCCAGCATGTCCGGCAGCGCAGCATTGAGCCGGCTGGCGATACTTTCCGGCCGCGGCAGACCGCTCGCCGCTCGACCTGCGACTGCCTCAGGCACAAGCGTTTCCGGCAGGGCCTGCCGGAGCGCGGCGAGTTCGGTTTCGAAACCGCGGCCACTGCCGAAAGCGCTTTCCAGCCCGGAAAAGATCAGAGGCAGACGAACGGCGGCCGCATCTGCGCCCGCGGTTTCGGTGGTCGATTGCGTCAGGGTCGCCAATTGCTGCTGCGTTTCTGCCAGTTGCGTGGCGGTGTTGGTGCCTTCGGTCCGCAGCGTGGCAAGCTCGTTCTCGATCGCACTCAGCGCTTCGGGACTGGTGGTGCCCTGAGGCTGGGCTTCCGCCAGCGCATCGATGCGGGCAGAAAGGGCGTCGATCTGCTCGGCCAAAGCCGGATCGGTACCGGTCGGCTCTGCGGCGGGCGCTTCGCGCAGGGCCGTCTCCAGCGATGCCACACGGCTCGTGAGGGTCACGAGGTCGTCCTGAACCGTGCCGGTGGCCGTCTCCAGATTTGGGATCGCCGTTGCGAACTGGGCGAGGCGAGGGTCGGCTGGCGCAGCGGTCTGCGGCGTAGCGGGCCACAGGCCAAGCGACGCCAGAGCGTAAGCTGCACCAAGCCCGATGATGCCTCCGGAGATGCCGGCAATCCATGCCCTCCCATTGCCGTCTGCCTTGGGCTCGTCGACCTTCGGCTTGGTGACAGGCGGTAGTTCGGCAGCCTTGCCCGCAGGTTTTTCCGCGGCAGACTTTTCGGCCGGCTTGGGAGGGTCGGCGGGTTTGCTCGAACTGGCCGGGCGCGCGGTGCCTTCGAGCACGGGCGGCTTCACCGGCCCAGTTTTGGCCGCCGATGCCTTGGTTGCAGATGCGGGCGTCTCATTGCCGGTCTGTTCAGCCATGCGCTTTCCTTTGCGTTCCCCCGATCATGACCCAGTTTGCTCTCTGGCAAAAGCCAGGGCCAGCGTCATCATCGCTTCCTCGCTCGGGTGATCGGCGAGCAGCACGCGACTGAAATGTGCCTCGAGCAGGGGTTTTGCGACATTCTCGGATAAACAAAGCACCGGGAGCTTCCGGCGTTCCTCCGGCGGCAAAATGTCCTTCACCAGATCGCAGAAAATCTCGGCCGTGCGTCGCGAATAGAGCAGCACCGCACCAAACTGCCCGCCCGCGAGAGCCGAAGCGACGGTCTGGGGGAATTGGGTTTCAGCCACCATCTCGTAAACCGGCACCGTGGCGACCAACAGACCATGCGGCGCCAGGGCATGCGCCAGATCGCCGCTGAGATGGCTGCCGGCAGGATAAAGCACCGGCCCCGAGAGCCGCGCGAGGGCGATTGCCGTGGTGAGCGACTCAAGCGTTCCGTCGGCTGCGGTGACGGTGTCGAACCCAGCTTGGCGGGCCTCGTGCGCCGTGCGGTCGCCAACGGCGAATACCGGCTTTGCGAGCAGGGCGCCAAGCGCGCCAAGATCCTCGAGGGCCCGAATGGCATTGGTGCTGGTGAGAGCCAAAGCCGCGAAACCCTCGGGCGGCGGCAGGCGGGCCGATAGTGTCTGGCGCGTCATGACCGGGGCGATTTCCGCTGCGATATCCAGTGCGGCCAATCGCTCGAGCGTGGCTTCCGCATCAGGCTCGGGTCGCGTCACCAATACGCGCATCAGTGGCTCCAGCGGCGCAGAAAGTCTTCACCAGCTTGCGCGATCAGATCTTTTCCGACCGTTTCACCCAAAACCTGCGGATCGCTCCCCTGCGCTTCCGCCCGGAAACTGGTTTGACCGTCAAGGCTGAGGATTTCTCCCTTGAGGGTCAGCATGGTGCCGGAGAGCCCGCTCAGCGCCCCAACCGGGGTGCGGCAAGAGCCGTCAAGCACCGCCAGCATGGCCCTTTCTGCGGCGATAGCGGAATGGGTGGGCGCATGGTCGAGCGGCGCCACGATTTCGGCCAGACGTTGGTCACCGGTGCGGATGGCAAGGGCAATGGCGCCCTGGGCGGGCGCTGGCATGAAGTCATCCGGATCGAGGATGGCGGTGGCGCGATGCGCCTCATCGAGGCGATTGAGCCCGGCCAAGGCCAGCAACGTTGCATCGGCGACCCCATCTAGCAGCTTTTGGAGCCGCGTATGCACATTGCCGCGGAATGGGACGATGCGCAGATCGGGTCGGAGGCGCAAAGCCTGCGCGGCCCGCCGGATGGACGAGGTGCCAAACCGTGCGCCCTCGGGCAGATTGTCTATGCCCTTGACCGAGACCGAGATGAACGCATCACGCACGTCTTCGCGGTCGAGAAAGGCGGCCAGCACCATGCCGGGGGGCATGGCGGTCGCCACGTCCTTGCTCGAATGCACGCCGATATCGATGCGCCCGGCCAGCAGCGCTTCGTCGATCTCCTTGGTGAAGACACCCTTGCCGCCGATAGCGGACAGGGTCGTGTTTTCCGCCTGGCTGCGATCGCCGCCGGTGGAAAAAACCTCGATCTCGATGGTCTCTTCGGCAAGGCCGTGGGCCTTGGCCAGCAAGCTGCGCACCAGTTTCGCCTGGGCCAGCGCCAGCGGGCTGCCGCGTGTTCCGATCCGGGCGAAGGGGGAGGGCGATTGCATGAGCGGGCAGTCCTGGTGTAGGCGATTATCTCGTTTTTGGAGTAGACCAGATCGTCGTGACCGGGCAAGCGCAAGCCATCATACTGGGCATCGAAACCAGCTGCGACGAAACCGCCGCGGCGGTGGTCATGCGGGATGAATCGGGTCACGGCACAATTCGTTCCAATGTCATCCGCTCGCAACTCGATGAGCACGCGGCCTTTGGCGGGGTGGTGCCGGAATTGGCGGCACGCGCGCATGTCGAATGGCTCGACCACATCATCGCCCAGGCGATCGACGAGGCCGGCATTGCGCTCGAGGACGTCGATGCCATTGCCGCAACGGCAGGGCCGGGTTTGATCGGCGGCGTGCTGGTTGGGCTGACGACGGCCAAGGCACTGGCTGCGTCGCTCGGCAAGCGGCTCATTGCCGTCAACCATCTCGAGGGCCACGCCCTGACGGCGCGCCTGACCGATGGCGTCGCGTTTCCCTATCTGATGCTGCTGGTCTCGGGCGGCCATAGCCAGTTCGTGCTGGTGCGCGGCGTGGGCGACTACGAACGCTGGGGCGGCACGATAGACGATGCCCTGGGTGAGGCCTTCGACAAGGTTGCCAAGCTTCTGAGCCTCGGCCCTCCCGGCGGACCTGCGGTTGAACAGGCGGCAAAGATGGGCGACCCGCGGCGATTCAAGTTTCCGCGGCCACTGTTGCGCGAAGAGCGTCTCGATTTCTCCTTTTCCGGGCTCAAGACCGCCGTGCGATTGCAGGCGGAGGCGCTGGCGCCGCTCACGGACCAGGACGTCGCCGACATCGCGGCAAGCTTCCAGGATACGGTGGCGGCGATCGTCGAAACACGCTCGCGTCAGGCGCTGGACCGGTTCAGCCGAGCGTTTCCCGGCCAGGAGATGCGGCTGGTCGTCGCCGGTGGCGTGGCGGCCAATCGTCGGATCGCCGCGGCGCTGGAAAACCTCTGTCGGGAGGCAGGTGCCCAATTGGTGGTTCCGCCCATCGTGCTGTGCACCGACAATGGCGCAATGGTTGCCTGGGCAGGAGCCGAGCGGCTGGCGCTGGGCGCAGAGAGCGACCTCGATGTGGCGGCGCGGCCGCGCTGGCCTCTCGACACGCCCGACATGAAGGTGGGCGCATGAGCGTATTCGAAACCGTCGCAGTGATCGGTGGAGGTGCCTGGGGAACCGCTTTGGCACAGGCCTCCGCCATGGCAGGCCGGGCGACGACACTGGTGGTTCGGACACCCGAACAGGCCGATCGCATCAACGCTGCCCGTACGAACGAGGCTGCCCTGCCCGGACAGGCGCTGCTGCCCAATGTGACCGCGACGTCCGACCCGAGCGAGGCCGACGTGGTCGTGCTCGCGGTGCCGGCGCAGGCGACACGCACGCTGCTGTCCGGCTTCGATCCGCAGCTGCTGGCCGGTCGCCCGGTCGTGCTGTCTGCCAAGGGGCTCGAAACCGGCACACTGGCGCGCCAGAGTGAAATCCTTGCGGACATGGCGCCGGATGCGATTGGCTTCGTGTTATCCGGCCCCAGTTTCGCGGCTGACGTGGCGGCGGGCCGACCCACGGCTGTGACCTTGGCCGGGGACGACGCAAACCTCACATCCGATCTTGCAGCGGCATTGGCCGGCCCTAGTTTCCGACCCTATGCAGCCGATGACAGAGTTGGTGTTGAGATCGCCGGCGCGCTCAAGAATGTCTACGCTCTGGCCTGCGGCGCTGTGGACGGCGCACAATTGGGCGCATCGGCGCGGGCTGCGCTGATTGCTCGCGGTTACGCCGAAATGGCCCGCATGGTGACGGCCATGGGTGGTTCGGCGCATACGTTGACAGGTCTTGCCGGTCTGGGCGACCTGACGCTGACCTGCACGTCGGTGCAGTCCCGAAACTATCAGTTCGGCATGGCGCTGGGCGCGGGACGCCGAACCGAAGACATTCTCGGCTCGGGGGCCAAGCTTGCCGAAGGCGTCGCTACGGCGCCGGTCGCCGCAGCCTTGGCGCGCAGTCTTGGTGTCGACGCTCCATTGATAGATGCCGTCGACGCCGTCGTCGCCGGCAAGGCCGATATTGCCACCGTGGTTGCGGGCCTCATGTCCCGCCCGCTCAAAAGGGAAGCCTGAAATGCTCTATGCCATGATCGCCAAGGACGCCCCGGGCGCACTGCAGAAGCGCCTCGACACGCGGCCGGTGCATCTCGACCACCTCAATTCATTGGGCAAGAAACTGGTCTTTGCAGGTGCGCTGCTCGATGCTCAGGATCAGCCGGAAGGTTCGATCGTCGTGTTCGAGGCGGAGACGCTGGAAGAGGCCGAGGCCATGGCCGCGGCCGATCCGTTCGTTCCGGCTGGCGTGTTTGCCAGCTACGAGGTCAAGCGCTGGCGCATTGCCATTAACACCACCGGCGTGGAGTTTTAAGCCTCATGGCCTACTGGCTGATGAAGTCCGAACCGGACGTGTTTTCCTTCGATGATCTCGTCGCGAAAACCGAACGCGGCGAGGTCGAGGAATGGCATGGCGTGCGCAACTACGCGGCGCGCAACAACATGAAGGCCATGGCGGTGGGGGATCAGGCCTTTTTCTACCATTCCAATATCGGCAAGGAGATCGTCGGGATCATGACGATCGTGGCGCCGGCGCATCCCGACAGCACCGGCGAGCTCAATGCAAAGGGCGAAGTCGTCTGGGAATGCGTCGATGTGCAGTCGGTCAGACCATTCCCGCGCCCGGTGACGCTGGCCGAGATCAAGGCCACGGAGGCACTTTCCGAGCTCGAACTGGTCAAGCTCTCGCGCCTTTCGGTGTCGAAAGTGTCCGATACCGAGTGGAAGCTGCTCTGCAAGATGGGCGGGCTCTAGCCAGAGCGCTGAGACAGCGCTGACGCTGCTGCGATCTCTTCACGATCGTCTCCGCCGGGATTAACATTGCCCTTGCGCCGATCTGGCGCAGGGGGAACACTCATGTCGCATTTTGCCGTGAACTGGCTGGCCGTCGTGCTGGCCGCGATTGCCGCCTATGCCTTCGGCGCCGTCTGGTACATGGGCCTGTCGCGCCAGTGGATGGCAGCGCTGGGCAAGACCAAGGATCAATTGCAGGTCGGGTTCACGCCCTTCATCTGGTCCTTCGCGGTGGAGCTGGTGATGGCCTATTTCATCGCCCTGCTCACGCCCGTCATGATGGGGGAGATCACCGTTGCCTCAGGCGCTCTGGTCGGCGTCCACATGTGGGTCGGCTTCGTCATCACCACCCTGATCATGAATCACCGCTACGAAGGCATGAAGTGGTCACTGACCGTCATCGACGGGTTGCACCTGCTCGGTGTCCTGGTCATTCAGGGCGTGGTGATCGGGCTTCTAGGCTAGGTCGCTGCCGCTTGCCACCGGCGGGACGTTCACCGGTTCCGCCGTGGGGGCGTATTTGTTGAGCAGGGGCAACTGGGTCATTGAGAAAACCACGGTCAGTGGCATGATGCCCCACACCTTGAACGCCACCCAGAAGTCGGTGGAGAAATTGCGCCAGACCACTTCATTGACGACGGCGAGCAGGATGAAGAACAGACCCCAGTTGAGGGTCAGTTTCCACCAGCCTTCGGGTCTGAGCTTGTAGACGTCGCCGAAGACGTATTTCAGCAAGGACTGCCCGAACAGCAGGCCGCCCAACAGCACCGATGCAAAGAGCACATTGGTGATGGTGGGCTTGATCTTGATGAAGGTCTCGTCCTGCAGCCAAAGGGTCAGGCCGCCGAAAATCAGCACGACGACGCCGGTGACCAGCGGCATCACCGGGATCTTCTTGAGAAGAATCTTGGAAAGCACCAGGGATACGGCCATGGCCACCATGAATACGGCCGTGGCGAGAAAGAAGCCTTCGGGAAAGATCGCGTCCAGCGCAGGGACGGCTGCAAGAATGCGGTCGCCCATGAAATTGACGACGAAGAAGATGACCAGGGGCCCCAATTCAAGCGAGAGCTTGGTGATCTGCGGCTTGAGGTCTTCCCAGTTGACTTCTGGTTCGGCGGCTTTGTTGGTCATCTTGTGTTCCATCGGCCCAATGTGATGCCAGGGGCCATGCGATGCAAGGGTTCAATAGGCTGCAAGAGTGGTGAGATTTTGGCTGCAGCGGCGAGGGGCGAACCTTAGTCCTGGCCCGCAATCGCCCGGGCGAAATCGCGCGCCTTGAAGGGTTCGAGGTCGTTGACGCCCTCTCCAACGCCGATGAAATGCACCGGAAGCCCGAACTTGCGGGCGATGGCGACCAGAATGCCGCCACGCGCCGTGCCGTCGAGCTTGGTCATCACCAGCCCGGTGACCCCAGCGCGCTGGCCGAAGATTTCCACCTGCTTCAGCGCGTTCTGGCCCGTAGTGGCATCGAGCGTGAGCAACGTTGCGTGCGGCGCCTCGGGTTCGACCTTCTTGATGACGCGAATGACCTTTTCCAGCTCGTTCATCAGCTCGTCGCGATTTTGCAGACGCCCGGCGGTATCGATAATCAGCACATCGCGCCCTTCGGCCTTGGCCTGGGTCACGGCATCATAGGCGAGGCCGGAGGCATCGGCGCCGGCCGGCCTGGAAATAACGGGCGCGCCGGTGCGCTGGCCCCATACCTGGAGTTGTTCGATGGCTGCGGCGCGGAAGGTGTCGCCGGCCGCGAGCATGACCGACTTGCCTTCAGCGGCAAATTTCTGCGCCAGTTTGCCGATCGTCGTGGTCTTGCCCGAGCCGTTTACGCCGATCATCAGGATGATGAAGGGTTTCTTGGCTGTGTCTATGGTCAGCGGGCGCGTGACAGGGCCGAGAACTTTCTCGACCTCGTCGGCGAGCACCGCGCGCACGTCTTCGCCCGACACGTCCTTGTCGAATCTGTCGCGCCGCAGGGTGTCGGTTATGGCCATTGCCGTCTCGATTCCGAGATCGGCCTGGATCAGGACGTCTTCGAGCTCGTCGAGGGTCGCCGCGTCGAGCTTGCGCTTGGTGAAGACCGAGGTGATCGAGGTCGTGAGGTTGTCCGACGAGCGACGCAGGCCGCTGGCTAGGCGCTGAAACCAGCCCTGCTGCGGTGCCGCGGTTTCCGGCGCCGGGATGATCGGCATGCTGTCTCGAGCGGCCGCCGCCCGGTCTTCGATGTCCTCGACGTAATCGGGGGTCGTCTCGGGCGGGCCAGGGGGCGGAAGAACCTCCGGCTCGGTGGGGGGAGCGGTCTGAGGCTCGGGTTCCGGCTCGGGTATCGAGGGAATGGCGTCCGGGGTGATCGGTGTTTCCGGAACGGTCTCCGGTTCCGGTTCGGGCGCCGGAGGCACAGGCTGCGGGGCCGGCGTCACCGGGTCTATGGGGCGCGTTTCGGGTGGTGCGGGCGAGGGTGCCGGTTCAAGGCCAAACAGACGCTGGAAGAAGCCGGGTTTCTTTTCGGTCATTGGTTTACCTGGTTCCTTTTACCTTCAGGCTGCCGCGCGCAGCGGCTCCCCGTCCAGACCACCGGCATTGGCGCCCGTGATCCTGATCGCGACGATCCTGCCCGCCTCGATGCCCGCAACGCGCACCGGAACGAATTGTTCGGTTCGGCCGATGCCGCCGCGTTCCACCAGAACGGTTTCCGTCTTGCCCAGCCGGCTTTCGCAGAGCGCCCGGAACTGCCTGTCACCGGCTTCGCGCAGTCGCCCGGTACGAGCCCGCGCCACGGCCTTGTCGACCTGTGGCATGCGGGCGGCAGGAGTGCCGGGGCGCGGCGAATAGGTGAAGGCGTGGATATAGGTGAGCCCGGCTTCTTCGATAAAGCGCAGCGAATTGTCGAACATGGCGTCGGTCTCGGTCGGGAAGCCGGCAATGATATCGGCGCCGAAAACCATGTCCGGCCGCAAGCCGCGGAGCCTGCTTACGACAGCGAGGGCGTCATCGCGCAGGTGACGCCGCTTCATGCGCTTCAGGATCATGTCGTCGCCCGATTGCAGCGACAGGTGCAGGTGCGGCATGAGCCTTTGATCGGTCACCGCGTCATAGAGCGCATCGTCCGCCTCGATACTGTCGATGGACGAGATGCGCAGGCGCGCAAGATCGGGCACGTGCCGAAGGATCGACTGAACCAGCATGCCCAGGGTCGGGCTGCCGGGCAGATCGGGACCATAAGAGGTGATGTCGACGCCGGTGAGAACGACTTCGCCGCAGCCGTTGGCGACGAGCTTTCTGATTTGCTCGACAACCGCACCCATCGGCACCGAGCGTGACGGACCGCGGCCGAACGGGATGATGCAGAAGGTGCAGCGGTGATCGCAACCGTTCTGCACCTGCACGAAGGCGCGGGTATGGCCGTCCATCGCCTCGATCAGGTGCGACGCAGTTTCGCGAACGCTCATGATGTCGTTCACCTGCACCTTGTCATTGATGGGAAGGCCGAAGGTGAGGGAAGCGTAGCTCTCCGCCTTGAGCTTGTCGGCATTGCCGATGACCAGATCCACCTCGGTCATGTCGCCGAACGACCGCGCGTCCGTCTGGGCAGCGCAGCCGGTCACGATGATGCGGGCGTTTGGATTGTCGCGACGGGCCCTGCGCACTGCCTGGCGCGCCTGCTTGACCGCTTCCGAGGTGACCGCGCAGGTGTTGATGATGATCGCATTGTCGAGACCCGCCTTTTCAGCCTCGCCCTTCATCACGCTGGCCTCATAGGCATTGAGGCGGCAGCCGAATGTCAGCGTCTGGATTGCCATCAGGCCGCTTCACTCCGGGTCCACGCGCCGGTCGACGGATCGAATACGCCGCGCCATTCGCGTTCGGCCGGGCCCGTCAGGGTCACATGGTCGTTGTCGAGCCATTCCACCACGAGGTCGCCACCCGGCAAGGTGACCGTTGCCTTGCGCGCCGTCCGACGGGTGCGGGCGCCATTGACCAGTGCCGCGCAGGCCGCCGTGCCACAGGCTTCGGTCAGACCGGCACCGCGCTCCCAAACGCGCAGGATGATCTTGTCGGTCGCCACGACCTGGGCAATCCCGATATTGGCGCGCTCGGGAAAGATCGGATGGTTTTCGAGCAGCGGGCCGAAGCGATCGAGCGCATAGGACCACACGTCGTCCTTGACCCAGAATGTGGCGTGCGGATTGCCCATCGACATGGCCGATGGCGAATGCAGCACCGGTGCGTCGATGGGCCCGATCTGCAATTCGATCTGGCGCGTATCGGCGAATTCCTCGGCCAGCGGGATGTCGTACCAGGCAAACCTGGGTGTCCCCATGTCGACGGTGATCTGACCGTTTGCTTCTTCTTCTCCGAACAGGATGCCGGCGACGGTTTCGAAGGTGAAGCGCTGGCGCCCCTTCTCGGCTGTGAGGGTCTGAATGACGCAACGCATGCCATTGCCGCAGGCCTGGGCGCGCGAACCATCGGAATTGATGATCTCGATATAGTTGACCGTGCCTGGCGTGCGGGGATCGTGGATCGCCATGATCTGATCGAACCGGGTCTCGGCACGGGCATTGATCGCGATCGCCGCTTCAGGCGTCACGCGCCCGTCGACGCCGCGCATGTCTGCGACGATGATCTGGTTGCCCAGTCCGTTCATCTTGAGGAAGGGGACGTTACCCACGGCTGCGGTTCCGATTGGCGCCGGCCGGATGGTTCGGCAGGCAAAGGGTTTTCACTGTTGTGCCCTATATGGCGGATGCATCGGCAAATTGCCAGCGCCAGCCGGTCAAGCTGGCTTTAACCAGTGTCGGGAAGTTAATCCGGCTCTAGGGATTTTTCGACTATGATCGGCGTTATGCCAACAGCATGACCGGCGCTCGCTTGCGCCGCAGGATACCGCCCATGATCACTGACACGCGTCCCGAGACCCGACCGAGCGCCGGCGACCAATCGTCCGCCATTGTCGTCGCGCGGCTCGACGCCGCGCAGCTTGCGGCCCTGCCGGCAGCGCAGTGGGACCTGCTGACGCGAAACAGCCTCACGGAAAATCCGTTCTTCGATCGCCGGCAGGTGTTGGCGTCGCTCGCCACCGTCGACAAAGGCAAGAAGGTCGGCGCCCTCAGCTTTTCGGTGGGCGGGGCGTTGGTGGGGCTTTTTCTCTTTCAGTCCCGATCCAAGATTCCAGCGCCCTTTCCGGTCGCCAATGGCCTCGCCAACGACTACCTGCTCAATGGGACGCCACTGATCGACAGGGATCATGCCGATGCAGTGATCGAAAAATTCCTCGATCTCGTCAGGACCGGCGGAGCGCCGGCCATCTGGGCGTTCGACGATGTCGACCTCGACGCTGCGGTGTTCCAGAAACTTCGCGCGGCAGTGGCGGCAACCGGGATGGCCTGGGCGACGGCCACGCCCTACCAGCGCGCCTATCTCACCCGACTTGACGGTGGGCTCGAGGAACACCTGACGCAGGTTCTCTCCAAGAACCGGCTCAAGGATGTGCGGCGCACCATGCGTCGCCTGGGCGAAGCCGGGCACATCGCGCTCGAACATGTCGAGGATGAAGCACGCCTTCCCGGGCGCATCGATGATTTCCTGACGCTCGAGAATGCAGGCTGGAAGGGCGAGATGGGGACGTCGTTCCTGTCGCGTCCGGCCGATGCGGAATTCGCGCGATGCTCCTATGTCGCCGGGCTGGCGGCCATGGACAGCCTGCTGCTCGACGGGCGACCGATCGCCATGAAGCTCTCGATTCGTACGCAACGGACCGCCTTTACTCCCAAGATTGCCTATGACGAGACCTACAAGAAACTCGGGCCCGGAATGGCCCTCGAATACATGCTGATCGAAGATTTCTATGCCAATGACACGATCGACGCCGTTGATGCGGCGGCGACAGCGGAGGGCCATTCGGCGCTGAACTTCTTCAACAACCACAAGTCGATGGCGACGGTCATACTCGGCTGCCGGTCGTGGCAGGTGCGTCTGTTGGCGTGGCTGCATGACGGTCGCGAGACGCTGAAAAAGAAAGTGCTCGAATTCAGGGCCAGACAGGCCGAGCGTCGCCATGCGGCGCCCAAGCCGGATGTCGAGACCTAAGCGCTGCCCTTGCCGCGCAGGCGAAACAGCGCCCGGCGCACGGTGGTCGTGATCTGCCACAGTTTCGGGTTCTGCTTGATCGTGCGCTTGAGCGCGGTCACCCGTCCCATGATCGCCGCCGCGGCGCGGCCCTTTGCCGTCAGCGGCACCAGCGCCTGGTAGACCGGCTCAGGATCGGTCCAGCGACCCTTGTAGCTGAAGTCGCCCAGGCCGATGTCGAAGGTCTTGAACCCGTCGTCGATCAACTGATCCATCAGCTCGGCGATGAGAATGTGCATCAGGCTGAACTTGCTGCCTTCGTCCGAGGTGGTCGAATTGATGTAGAGCGAATAGTGGTCGCCCGCGGTCGTGCCCCAGGCGGTTGCGGCTATCTGGTCGCCGCCCATCAGCGCGTGGGCCACGAAAACCGGCCTGGGGTCGCCGAAACTAGCGGCCGTCGCGTCGCGGAAGAACCGCCGGAAGTACGGCTCCTCGAAGATATTGGTGATGCCCATTTCATTGAAGCGGGTGCGGCGCTGGGTGAGGAAGGCTTCGTGCACCTGTGCCAGGGTGGCTGCGTCGGCCACCCGCACGAGCCGCACTGTGCCCATCGCTTCTTCCATGCGGCGCCGGCTGCGCATGAGGTCGCCGCGACGCTTCGGCGCCAGGCGGTGCTTAATGAACGGCTTGGGGGTGTCACCGATCTCGGTGCGGTAAAAGTGCGATGCCCCTGGGGCATGGGGCAGCTGCAGCAACGGATTGGCGAGACCATTCCAGGTGACGAGAAGATTGTCGAACGACAGGAGATCGATGCCGCCAAGCAGTTTCGAGACGCTGGTAAAGATCGACAGCAGCGCCCGCGCATCCGGTTCGAAGCCGGGCGCCGTGATCATCCAATCGGCATTGGAGGTGTCCGAGCCGAGAATATGCGCCCTCCTGAGACCGCCGGAGCGGCGAATGCCCAAAGGCAGCAAGGCAACCGGCCGGCCATCCTGCCGAATAATGGCGATGGCGACGGTGACGTCCGCTTCGGCTCCGGCCGCAAGCAAATCTCTGATCCAGTCGAAGCGCTGATAGGGGGTCGTCGTGCCTTTCGTTTCAAGCGCGCGCCAGCTCGCCTCGGCCGCAGCCAGGGTGTCGAAGAGAGTGACATCCGACTGCGACACGCCGTGGTCGAGCGAATTCTGGCTGGCGACAGTGGCGGTGGACATTGGCCTTCGAAGACAGGTTGTTCGGGTGCGCAGCCTAGCGGGCATTCCGCAGCATTGCGTTAATCTGCTCAGCAGAAACGGGCTTCTGCGCCACTTGATTTCGGCCATCTTCGGCCGCTTCGGTTCAGGGTTAATTTTCCATCATTCAGGCTCCTCCTGACAAAGGCTGGCGGAAAGGACGGGCAATAAGGACGCATGGCAGACCAGATTTCTCCCCGAATTGCGAAAGCTGTTGCAGCGCTGCCGCTGAAGCCCGACCTGCGCATCCTCGAAATCGGGTGCGGAACAGGCGTGGCGGCGCGCTCGATCTGTGGCGTTTTGACGACGGGCAAGATCGTCGCCATCGACCGGTCGGCCAAGGCTATCGCGATCGCCAGGGCCGGATCGGCCACGGCGCTGGCAACGGGGCGTCTTGAATTCCGCCAGTCGGCAATCGAGGATTTTGTGCTTGCGCCGGGTGAGGCGCACTTCGATTTCGCCTTCGCCATGCGGGTCGGGTCACTCGACGGGCGCCACCCGGAACTGGCGAGCCAGGCGATCGAGCGGCTGCGTGCGGCCCTCAAGCCCGATGCCCTGGTCTTTGTCGATGACCGGGCGCCTCTGAGCATCCGGGATATTTCCCGCTTTTCTTGACTCGCCCGGCACTTTCCCCTAAAGCCACCCCGTTCATCAGGCTTTTGCTCCTGACCAGCCGACCGGGACCCCGCATGGGTCTCAAGATCCCGGAGGCCAACATCCGCCAGCGCGTTGCGCCCGCGGGTGGGTTTTGCATTTGGCCTTTTGGCACTTATCTCTCCGGGGCTTACTCCCGCGAGCGAAAAGGAAAACAGATGTTCGAGAGCCTCTCCGACCGGCTTGGCAAAATTTTCGATGGTCTTCGTGGACGCGGCGCGCTGAACGCTGCCGATGTCGATGCGGCCATGCGCGAAATCCGCCGGGCGCTGATCGAGGCCGACGTCAGCCTCGAAGTCGTCCGCGCCTTTGTCGAACAGGTCCGCGAACGCGCTGTCGGGGCCGAGGTCACCCGTTCGGTGACGCCGGGCCAGCAGGTGGTCAAGATCGTCAATGACGAACTGGTCCAGGTGCTGGGATCGGACGCCGTCACCATCGATCTCAATGCGCCGGCGCCAGTCACCCTCCTCATGGTGGGTCTGCAGGGCTCGGGCAAGACCACGACCACGGCCAAGATCGCCAAGCGGCTCAAGGACCGGCAGAAGAAGAAGGTCCTGCTTGCTTCGCTCGATACCCGCCGCCCGGCCGCCATGGAGCAGCTGCGCGTGCTCGGCGAACAGGTCGGCGTCGACACGCTTCCCATTGTCACCACCGAGACCCCGGTGGAGATTGCCCGCCGCGCCGAGCGCGAGGGCCGTCTCGGCGGGTATGACGTCCTTATTCTCGATACCGCCGGCCGGACCCATATCGACGAAGAATTGATGGTGGAAACGGTCTCCATCAGAGAGATCGCCAAGCCCCACGAAATCCTGCTCGTCGTCGATGCGCTGACCGGCCAGGACGCGATCAACGTCGCGCGAAGCTTCGACACCCGTCTCGACATCACCGGTATCGTGATGACCCGCGTCGATGGTGACGGCCGCGGCGGTGCGGCGCTGTCGATGCGCGCAGCCACGGGCAAGCCGATCAAGCTGATCGGCGTCGGCGAAAAGATGGATGCGCTCGAGGATTTCCATCCCTCGCGCATCGCCGACCGGATCCTGGGCATGGGCGATATCGTCAGCCTCGTGGAAAAGGCCGCCGAGCACGTCACGGCCGAAGACGCGGCCAAGATGGCGAAGAAGCTCAAGAAGGGCGCCTTCGACCTCGATGACCTGCGTGCCCAGCTCATCCAGATGAAGAAGATGGGCGGCATGGGCGGCCTGATGGGCATGTTGCCCGGCGCGGGCCAGCTCAAGAAAGCCATGGCCGGCGCCAATGTCGACGAAAAAGTCTTCGACCGCCAGATCGCCATCATCAATTCGATGACGGCCAAGGAGCGCGCCAATCCCGATCTGCTCAACGCCAGCCGCCGCAAGCGCATCGCTGCCGGTGCCGGTGTCGAGGTTTCGGAAATCAACAAGCTCGCCAAGCAGCACCGCCAGATGGCCGACATGATGAAGAAGGTCGGCAAGGGTGGCATGGGTGCGTTGGGCGGCATGTTCGGCGGCAAAATGGGCGGGATGCTCGGCGGCATGCCGGACCTGTCGAAAATGGATCCCAAGCAGCTCGAACAGATGGCCCGCCAGGCCGGCATCGATCCCGAGCAGCTCAAGGGCCTGCCCTCGGCAGACCTTCCGCCCGCGCAGAAGGCGTTGCCCAGCGACGTCAATGCGCTGCTCAAATCCTCCGGCGGACCGGCCTTGCCCGGTCTTGGCGGAGCTCCCCGTTTCCCCGGCCTGCCCGGCCTGGGCAAGAAGAAATAACCGACTTAACCGATCACCTGACAGGACTGCAAAATGGCTCTCAAGATCCGCCTTGCCCGCGCCGGCACCAAGAAGCGCCCCTTCTACCACATCGTCATCGCTGACGCCCGTTCGCCGCGCGACGGCCGCTTCATCGAGAAGCTGGGCACGTTCAATCCGCTGCTGGCCAAGGATGCCGAAAACCGCGTCGTGCTCGACACCGAGCGCGCCAAGCACTGGCTCTCGCATGGCGCACAGCCGACGGACCGCGTGCTGCGCTTCCTCGACACTGCCGGCCTCGTCAAGCGCGAAGCCCGCAACAACCCGAACAAGGCCGTCCCCGGCGACAAGGCCAAGGAACGCGCCGAAGAGCGCGCTGCCAAGGCTGCCGCCGGTTCGGAAGCTGCTGCCGAGTAAATTCAGGTTTCATTGCCTGAAAAGAATATCCCCGGTCTCGCGACCGGGGATATTTTTTTGTCTTTTGTCTGCCGATGCCAAGACCACCGGGATGACATCGCGGGTAGGGCGGCTGTTGCGCTTACTGCTTCAGCTTGGCCAGGATCGCGGCGCCCATTTCTTCGGTGCCGACGGTCTTGCGGTTGTCCTGGGCGATGTCGCCGGTGCGCAGGCCATCGCTCAGCACAGCCGAGATGGCACCTTCGACCTTGCCGGCCAGTTCGATCATGTTGAACGAATAGCGCAGGGCCATGGCGAAGCTGGCGATCATGGCGATGGGATTGGCGATGCCCTTGCCGGCAATGTCGGGGGCCGAGCCGTGCACGGGCTCGTAGAAGGCCT
This sequence comes from Devosia lucknowensis, assembly GCF_900177655.1. Lineage (NCBI taxonomy): Bacteria > Pseudomonadati > Pseudomonadota > Alphaproteobacteria > Hyphomicrobiales > Devosiaceae > Devosia > Devosia lucknowensis. The sequence goes on from NZ_FXWK01000002.1 coordinate 885,336, forward strand.
TGCGCTTGCCGGTGACCGGATCGGGCGCACCCAGCGAAGCCGAGGGCAACATGCCGAGCGAGCCTGTGAGCATGGCCGCGACGTCGGAGAGGATGTCGCCGAAGAGATTGTCGGTGACCATGACGTCAAATTGCTTGGGCGTGCGGACCAGCTGCATGGCGGCGTTGTCGGCCAGAATGTGGTGCAGCTCGACATCTGGATAGTCCTTGCCGACGCCCTTGACCACTTCGTCCCAGAGCACGCCCGACTTCATGACGTTCTTCTTGTCGGCAGAGTGGACCTTGCCACCACGGGTGCGGGCCAGATCGAAGGCGACGCGCGCAATGCGGTCGATCTCGTAGGTTTCGTAGACCTGGGTGTCGATGGCGCGCTTCTGGCCGTTGCCGAGATCGGTGATGGTCTTGGGTTCACCGAAATAGACGCCGCCGGTCAGCTCGCGGACGATGAGGATGTCGAGGCCTTCGACCAGTTCTTTCCTCAGCGAAGAGGCGTCGGCGAGGGCGGGGTAGCAGATGGCGGGACGCAGATTGGCGAAGACCGCCAGTTCCTTGCGCAGGCGCAGAAGGGCCGCTTCCGGGCGGTGCTCATAGGGCACGTTGTCCCACTTGGGGCCGCCCACGGCCCCGAAGATCACGGCGTCGGCTGCCTTGGCCTTGGCCACGTCCTCATCGGTGATGGCAACGCCATGCTTGTCATAGGCAGCGCCGCCGGCAAGGCCGCTGTCGGTCGAGAAGTCGGTGAGGCCCTCGCCATTGGTCCAGGCGATGAGCTTTTCGACCTCAACCATGATTTCGGTGCCAATGCCGTCGCCCGGCAGAAGGAAGAGGGAATGGGTAGCCATGATGGGAATGCTCCTCGCCGTACTGGTGGGTACACCTGAATTTGGTGCCGACATAGCCGGTTTTGCGGGCCTTGCGCAAGGCGGGATCAGGTAATTCCGTTCCGGTCGAACAGTACCCAGAAGGCGAAGACATTGGTGAGGCCGTGGGCAAGGCTGGTGTAAAAAACCGAGCCGGTGCGCCAGGCGATCCATGCCCAGAAGAGACCCAGTAGACCGGCGCCGCCGACAAGGGTGAGCACACCACCATCGAAGACCAGGCCGTGGCTCAGCGCCAGGGGGACATGCCAGAGCGTAAAGAGCGCCCAGCCGAGCCAGAAGCCGAGGCGGGGCCGATCGCGGAAGGTGCCGAGAAAGCCGCCGCGCCAGGCAATTTCCTCGAGCGGGCCGTTGATGAAGGCGATCAGCAGCGCCAGATACATGCCGCCCTGGCTGAGGATGGCGGTATTGGGCACGAAATTGACCACAGCGACGATGCCGACCTGGACAAGGAGCGCTGGCAGCAGCCACCAGTCGCGCCAAGCCAGCTTTTCCGAGAACAGGCGCCCATCATCGCCGGCAAGAGCATGCCAGCCGATGACCGGCAGGCAGAAAAACAGCCAATAGAAAGTGATGGACAGCAGGTAGCCGTGCAGAGGGTGCCAGGCGGTGAGCGCCGGCACGATGAAAAACAGCGCCCCGATCAGGAGCGCTGCGTGGATCACCAAGACAATCTGCCGCCGGTTCATCCTGGCATCATACCCTGGCTGGGCCCGGCGGGGACATTGTTTTGTCGCGCTTCCAAACCGCGAAACCGTTGCCACTTTCGCTGGAAGCGCTCTAGGCGTGGCTGGTGGCCGCGCCGATGCGGGCGGTGACCTCGATCTCGATCTTCATGCCTTGCTCGATCATCTGCACGATGAGCATGGAGGCGGCCGGACGGATATCCTTGAACACCGGGCCGACGGCAGCGACCACGGCATCCACGTCGGCACGGTCGCCGACATAATAGACCACGCGGACGGTGTCCTGGATGGAGGATCCGGCTTCCTTGAGCGCCTTGTCGATGGTGGCCAGAGCATTCCTGGCCTGCTCGCCGACGCTTTCGGGCATGGTCATGGTGGCGTAGTCATAGCCGGTGGTGCCGGAGACATAGACCGTATCCTCGTGGCGGACGGCACGGGAATAGCCAAAGGTTGCTTCGAAAGGGGAGCCGGTGGAAACGCGCTGAACCAATTTTGTCTCGTTGCTGGAGGAGTTAGAGCCAGGGACGCTGGGAGGCCATCTTGCCTTCGAAGGCGGAGATGGATGGATCCGATTTCAGCGTGCCGGCGATATCGTCGAGGCCTTCGAGCAGGATCTGCTTGCGGCTCGGATCGATGTCGAAATGCAGCGTGCCGCCATCGGGTCCCTTGATGGTCTGGCTTTCGAGATCGACGGTCAGCGTGGCATTGGCGCCGCGCTCGGCATCGTCGAGCAGCAGCTTGAGCTGATCGGGAGTGACCACGAGCGGGAGGATGCCGTTCTTGAAGCAGTTATTGTAGAAAATGTCGGCAAAGCTCGTCGAGATCACGCAGCGGACGCCGAAGTCGAGCAGGGCCCAGGGGGCATGCTCGCGGCTCGAGCCGCAGCCGAAATTGTCGCCAGCGATGATGATCTGCGCCTGACGATAGGCGGGCTTGTTGAGCACGAAGTCGGGGTTTTCGGAGCCGTCCTCGTTATAGCGCATTTCCGAGAACAGCGCGGTGCCGAGGCCGGTGCGCTTGATGGTCTTCAGATACTGCTTGGGGATGATCATATCGGTATCGATGTTGATGATCGGCAGGGGCGCCGCGACACCGGTGAGGGATGTGAACTTGTCCATGGGCCTTGGGGAACCTCGCGAGATCATGCCGCGCTCTCCGGGCGCTCAATGTGCCGGAAGCGCTGTGTTGCCGCAGGTCATGCCGCAAAAGCGGCTTTTGGGCAAGCCTGAACCGTACCGAAGCGTACGGCAAGCGCTTGCGCCGGTCGGCTTTTGGCCTCCGGTGCAACGGAAACTGACGGACCCCGAGGCGGATAGCGCCCCAGAATGACAAAAATGCGAGACGCGAACCGCCCCGGGGCGCCGGTTTTTGGAACTGTCCGGCGGCGGGGGATCGCTCGTCCCGTCGCGGCCGGACTGGAACCCGTGGGAGAGGCAAAACCCCCACCCGGCTCACCCGGCCACTGTTCGCCTGCAGGCCGCCGCGCCGGGTGATGGGCAGGAGTATGGCGCAGGTTGGGGGCGCGGGGATAAGTTTGGTTCGGCGACGCGGGCCATCGCATCAGCTATGATCGTTGTCGACACGGGGACACCAAAGGGATGAAAGCATTGCGCAGGGTGATCAGCGTCATCTGCCTGTTGTTGGCCAGTCCGGGAGCCGTCGGTGCCATGCCGATCGATCTCAGCGTCGAGCGCCTTTTTGATCTGTGCGCATCGGCCAGCGTCGCGGCCGCCGCGAAAACGGGTGATCAACTGGGATGGGAACGCCTTGCCGAGGCCGAGATCGAGGACTGGCGCGCCGGTTTTGTCGCGCATAATGGCGGATCGGTCGAGCTTGTGGGCTGGAAGCGCGTGCGGGACGGCAAAGCCGAGACCACGTCGTTCTGGATAGCGACCGGTCCGAATGCCCACAAAGGCTGTACCTATGGCACCGAGGACGCGGCCTCGTTTCTCGACGCACTGACGGAATGGCTGGGTGAGCCGGACAGTCTCGAGGAATACGACGATGTGGAAGCGGTCACCGCTTGGTGGGAGCGCGACGACGGCGAATATTCGTTCAGCCAGGTCGGAGCGTCCGCCAGCGTCTTGATCAAGCCGAACTGGCCCTGATGCAGACAGACCCTGGGCGGATATCGCGATGAAGACCCTGGCAGATTTCGATGTCGGCCTGCTGCTGACGCTGGATGCGCTCCACAAGGAGAAGAATGTCACCCACGCAGCGGCGCGACTGAACATCACGCAATCGGCGCTGTCGGCCCGGTTGACGCGGCTGCGCCACCTGCTCGGCGATCCGCTGTTCATCCCCTCGACCTCAGGGCGCGGAATGGTCGCCTCGCCCCATGCACTGGCGCTGCAGCCGGAGCTCACGCGGCTGCTCGACCAGTGGACCGCCTTCATCGGGACGGCCAAGGTGTTCGATGCGGCGACGAGCCGGCGCATTTTCCGCGTGGCCGCCACCGACAATCCGGCCTCGATCCTGGCGCCGGACCTGATCCCGCTGGTGCGCACGGAGGCGCCCCATGCCAAGATCGCCTTCACGACGCCCAACAAGGCCACAATCGCCCAGGACCTCGAGGACGGCGCGGTGGACGTTTTCGTCGGCGTCGCCGAGGACGGGGCACCGGGCCTGATGGGCCGGAAACTGTTTCAGGAGCGTTTCGTGACGGCTCAGCGCCGGGGCCATCCGCGCGGCACCGGGCCGCTGAGCCTCGATGAATTCTGCGCGCTGGACCATCTGCTGATCTCGACCAGCGGCGGGCATTTTTCCGGGATGATCGACAGCGCGCTGGCGGAAACGGGCAGGCAGAGAAACGTCGCCGTTTCGGTGCAGAGCTATGCGCTGGCGCCGCTGATGCTGAGCAGCACGGATTTGGTCTGCACCCTGCCCAAGCGGTTCCTCGAGCGCTTCGAAGGCGTGTTGGATTATGTCGACGCGCCGCTCGAGCTCGCGCCGTTCGAGGTGAACCTGTTCTGGCATCCGCGAATGAGCGCGGATGCCTCGCATTCATGGCTGCGCGAGCGGATTTTGCGAAGCGCCCGGCGTTCGACGCCAGGCGCTCCCGCCGCCGGTTAGAAATCCTGCAGGACGTAGTCGCCGACCTTGTCGGCCTTGGGGTCAAACAGGGTATCGAGACGGGCGTTGAGGACATAGATGTCATCGCCGGCTTTGGCCGCCGCTGTCGGCATCGAGAGGGCGCTGGGCTCCGTACGTTCGATGGAAGCGGTCTTCCAACCGTCGGTCGAGACAAGTTCGACGATGCGGTCGGCACCCAGGTTCTGCACGACCACGAGATGCTCATCGTCGAGCAGCTGAATGCCATCGGCGCCGGTCAGCGCTTCGGGCAGTGCGACGCGCGCGATGTCGGTGGGATCGGTGGTGCTGACCCTGAAGAGCTCGCCGGTATTGTATTTGCCAACCAGCAGGAAGCCGTCGGGGTGCCAGGCGATGCCGTTGAGGTTGAAGCCTTCGGCGGTCAGGAAAGACGGGTCCTGGGCAAAGATCGACGCCACGCCTTCGGTGTCGATCCTGTAGACGATCGGCGCAAAGCTGTCGGTGACATAGGCATTGCCGTCGGCATCGAGCGCGATGTCGTTGGCGAAATGCGCGCCCTGGGAGAGCGCACCCAAGTCGTAATAGGCCTTGGGCGTGCCGGTGGTCGCATCATAGGTGGCGATGGCGGCCAGCGTGCCTTGGGTGGCCGCCGATGTCCTGATGCCGGCGCCGGGATCGGAATTGGTCACCCAAAGCGTATTGTCCGCGTCGCTGACCAGCAGACCGACCGTGGTGACGAGACGGTCATCGGCAATGAAGGGGGAATAGGTGCCGGCCCTGTCGAGCGTGGCGACGAGACCTTGGGTCACCGAGCCAAGGAAGAAGACGTCCTGCCGGGCCGAGTAGGTGAGGCTTTCGGGATAGGCGTCGTCGGTGGCGAAATTGATGTCCTGCGCAAAGGCGGGGCTCATCGCCGAGAGTATCGCGGCAGTTGCAATGCCGGCCAGAAGCGTGCGGGTGGTCATGTCGAGGTCCTTTCGATCGTCGATGCCGAGGATCTAGGCGACCACCGCTGGCCGCGGAAATTCGCCGCTCCGATTGGACCAATCGAAGCGGGTGATGGGTCGGGCGCCGGAGCCGGGCATTGGCGCTGTCGATGGGACCCAGTCGGGCAATGCGTTGGTGCGCCGGCGCCCCTGTCGGTCATGGTGTGCGCGGTCCGCCCTCTGCCGTTGCGGCGCGACCCAAGGCGCGAAAGGACCCAGCATGATCGACTTCTATTTCCACGCCACGCCCAATTCCATGAAGGTGGCGGTGCTGCTCGAGGAGCTACAGCTGCCGTTCACCGTCCGGGCAGTGGATATCTTCAAGGGCGAGCAGCACCTGCCGGCCTTCAAGGCCATCAATCCCAACGCCAAGGTGCCGGCCATCGTGGATGAGGGAACCGCGATATTCGATTCCCACGCCATCCTTCTCTACTTGGCGCAAAAGCATGGAGCTTTCGTGCCGGAGAACCGGAGCGAGCATGGCGTGATGCTGTCCTGGCTGCAGCTCGTCGCCACCGGGCTTTCGCCCTTTTCGGGGCAGGCCATCCACTTCAAGCATTATGCGCCCGAGGCCATCCCCTATGCGGTGAACCGCTATACGCGAGAGGTGGCGCGGCACTACGAAGTTCTCGAGGCGCGCCTGGGGACCGCGCGATACCTGGCGGGCGACCAATATACCATTGCCGACATGGCCCTTTGGGGCTGGGCCGCTTCTGCCGGCTATGTGTTCGGGGAGGGGGCCCTTTCGCCCTATCCCAATGTCGAAAGGTTCATGCAGGAGATGGCTGCGCGACCGGCCGTGCAGCGCGCCTTGGCGATGAAGGCCGCGCATGTCTTCAAGGCCGAGCTCGACGCGGAAACGCGCAAGGCGATGTTTCCCCAGAACGAGCCGGCCTGAGCCGATTGCGCAAAAAGCAAACCCCGGGACAATCGCCCGGGGTTTTTTCATCGGTAGCATCGGGAGATGGACGCGGCCTCAGCCTTCGAGGCTTTCGCGCGGATCGACGCCGAGCATGATGTTGAGGTTCTGCACAGCCGCACCCGAAGCACCCTTGCCCAGGTTGTCGTAGACGGCTGCTATGACGGCCTGGTTGCGCTCGTCATTGGCGAAAACGTGCAGGGTCATCGTATTGGTGCCGTTATGGGCCTGCGGGTCGAGGGCCGCGGTCTTGCCCAGGGCCGGATCGTAGGCGGCGACGCGCACGAAACTATCGGGGATGGCGGCGTAGAAATCGGCCAGCGCAGCGTGAATGTCCCTGCCGGTCGGAATATCGGCAACCATGTCGAGATGGAGCGGCAGGGACGTCGTCATGCCCTGCGCGAAATTGCCGACCACGGGTTCAAACAGCGGGGCACGATTGAGCCTGGCGTAGTGGGCCATTTCGGGCAGGTGCTTGTGGGCGAAGGTGAGGGCATAGGGCATGAACTGGCTGGCGCCGGTCCCTTGTGCCTCATAGTCCTCGATCATCTGCCGGCCGCCACCGGAATAGCCGGAAATGCCGTGATAGGAGAGTGGGTAATCGCCCGGCAGGAGCCGCGCCTCGACCAGCGGGCGGGCGGCGGCGATCAGGCCCTGTGGCCAGCAGCCGGGATTGGCCACGTAGCGCGCCTTGCGGATTTCCTCGGTCTGGTCGATGTCCATTTCGGCAAAGCCATAGGCCCAGCCTTCGGCGACGCGGTGGGCTGTCGAGGCGTCGATGACGCGGGTCGTGTGGTTTTCAATGAGCCGCACGCTTTCCCTGGCCGCATCGTCGGGCAGGCAGAGAATGGCGACATCGGCCGCGTTGAGGAGGCGCTGGCGCTCGGCCTGATCCTTGCGCTTTTCGGGCGCGATGGAAATGACCTCGAGGTCGCGACGACCGGCGAGGCGCTCGCGGATCTGCAGACCCGTGGTACCGGCTTCGCCATCGATGAAGATTTTTGCGACCATGTTTCGTGCCTTTCCTGAAACGGCGGGCCGTAAATGGGGCCGGACGCCGCCCGCGTCAAGCGCCGTGGCGCAGCGTCGTGTCGACGGCTTCGAGCATGCGCATCCAGGCGCGTTCGGTCTGGGGCAGATAGTCGCTCCAGCGGGCGTCCATCTCGTTGTAGAGCGTGACGACGCTGCCGCTGCCCTCCGGTTCGGGCTCGATGATGATGGTGACCACCGAGGGGTCCTGCTCCTCGGAGGGGTCGACGATGAAGGTGTAGCTGACCCTGGTCGGTCGATCGAGCGCGAGAAAGGTGCCCCAATTGTCGGATGGTTCGCCGTTCCTTGTGCCAAGGATGCGATAGGCGCCGCCCACTTCCGGGTTGAAGTCGAAGCCGGTGATCGTGCCGGAGGCGCCGGTGTTGGCCCAGGCTTCCTGCCAGCGGCGGACTGTGGCGGGCTCGACAAGGGCATCGTAGACCGCCTCGGGCGGGGCAGCGAAAAGGTGGGTTACCTTGGCTTCGATCCTGGCGGTGTTGTTGTCGGGCATGGCGCTTCCTTCCTGATGGGCAAACTGCCGGACCGGGCCTTAGTTCCGCGGGTTCAACAGCTTGGCGGTTGTGATGACAACAGCTTGGCGGTTGTCAGGGTCGCATGCCGGTGGCATTGAATTGACCAGACGGACAAACCCGGAGCACGAGATGACCACGCCGCACAACCACGCAAAGCCAGGCGATTATGCCGAGGCGGTGCTGCTGCCGGGCGATCCGCTGCGGGCCAAATGGATCGCCGAGACATTTTTCGAGGCGCCGCGCCTCGTCAATTCGGTGCGCAATTGCCTGGGCTATACGGGTACGTGGAAGGGCAGGCCGGTTTCGGTGCAGGCCTCGGGCATGGGCCAGCCGTCGCTGTCGATCTATGTGCACGAGCTGATCAACGTCTATGGCGCCAAGGCGCTGATCCGCGTGGGCACCTGCGGCGGCCTCAATGCGAAGGTGAAGGTGCGCGACGTGGTTCTGGCGCAGGGCGCCTCGACCGATTCCTCGATCGTCAAGGGGCGGTTCGGAGCCTTCAACTTCGCGCCCATCGCCGATTTCGGCCTGCTGCGCTCGGCGGCCGACAAGGCCGATGCACGGGGGCTGAAATTTCATGCGGGCAACATGCTGAGCTCGGACATCTTCTATCATGCCAATGGCATTGCCGGATACGATCAGCTCCCCGAGCATGGGGTGATCGGCGTCGAGATGGAAGCGGCGGCCCTTTATACGCTGGCCGCGCGGTTCGGCGTCAAAGCCTTGACCATCTGCACGATGACCGATTGTCTCATCACGCATGAGGAGATAGATGCCGAGGCACGCCAGACTTCGCTCACGGAGATGGTGGAACTGGCGCTCGACGTGGCTGTGGAGGCGTAAATGGCTGTGATTGCAATGGTGCTGGTCGGGCTCGTGGCCCTGCTGCATGTCTATATCATGCTGCTCGAAGTGCTGTGGTGGGACACGCCGCGCGGGCAGAAGGCCTTCGGGCTGACGGCGGAATTCGCCAAGGCGACCAAGGTGCTGGCGATCAACCAGGGCGTCTATAACGGGTTTTTGGCGGCAGGCCTCATCTGGGGCCTCGTCCATCCCGATCCGGAGCTTGGCTGGCAGATCCAGCTGTTCTTCCTCGCCTGCGTGGCGGTAGCCGGGATCGTGGGCGCAGTGACGTCCTCGCGGAAAATCCTGTTCATCCAGACGGTGCCGGCGGTGATCGCGATCCTGGCGGTGGTGCTGGTTTAGAGGCACCCCCACCCGGCCTCCCCCTGATAGAGGGGGAGGAGCAGAGGTCATCGCCAAAGGCACAGTAGACGCGATCTGTCCCTCCCCCTCTATCAGGTAGGGCTAGGTGGGGGTTACGCCGCCATTCGAGCATAGCTCTCATGGCCTTTTCGCCTTGATTTGCTCCACTGGAGCAAATTAGCCTTCGGCACGGCTCAAAGCGCCGAGCACCCGCACCCAGCTGCGGATGCCGCGGTGGTAGCTTTCGAGGTCGTATTTCTCGTTGGGGGAGTGGATCTGGTCGTCCACATGCGCGAAGCCGATCAGGAGCGTGTCGAGGCCGAGAATGGACTTGAACTCGCCGACGACGGGGATGGAGCCGCCCGAGCCGGTGATGACCGCCTGCTTGCCCCATTCGTCGGTGAGGCCTGAAAGCGCCTGGCGCAGAAAGTCGCCGTCGGCCGGCACGGTGATGGCGGGCGAGCCGCCATGGGGAATGAATTCCACCGAGCAATCGGGGGGCAGCATCTTCTCGACATGGGCGCGGAAGGCGGCGCGGATCTTGTCGGGCTTCTGGCCCGAGACGAGGCGGAAGGAAATCTTGGCCGAGGCCTTGGCAGGGATGACGGTCTTGAATCCGTCGCCGGTATAGCCGCCGATCATGCCGTTGATTTCGCAGGTCGGGCGGGCCCAGAGCATTTCGAGCACCGAGCGGCCTTGCTCGCCGGCCGGGGTCGAGAGGTCGACGCTGCCGAGGAACGCCTTGTCGTCGAACCCCAGACCCGCCCATTGCGCCTTGAGTTCAGGCGAGATTTCCGCGACGTCGTCGTAAAAGCCGGGCAGGGTGACCGAGCCATCGGGTGCGCGCAGGCTCGCGATGATGTCGGCGACGACCTGATTGGGATTGCGCGCCGCATTGCCGAACATGCCCGAATGGAGGTCCTTGTCGGCGGCCGTGACGACGATCTCGTCGGCGACGAGGCCGCGCAGCATGGTGGTGATCGAGGGGGTCTGGCGATCCCACATGTCGGTGTCGCAGACCAGGGCAATGTCAGCCTTGAGCTCTTCGGCATTGGCCTTCATGAAGGGCGGCAGGTTCTTGCCGCCGCTTTCTTCCTCGCCTTCAAGCATCAGCGAGATGCGGATGGGCAGTGAGCCGGTCGCCTTTTTCCAGGCGCGACAGGCCTCGATAAAGGTCAACATCTGGCCCTTGTCGTCGGAGGCGCCGCGCGCAACGATGATCTTGCGGCCATCCTTTTCCACGATCTGCGGATCGAAGGGATCGGTGTGCCAGAGGTTGAGGGGGTCGACCGGCTGCACATCGTAGTGCGCGTAGAACAGCACGTGCGGTCCATCCTGCTGCGGGCCATGGGCAACGACAACCGGGTGGCCGGGGGTGGGGCGCGCCGCGGCGTCGAACCCCAGATCGGTCAATTCCCGGACGATCCAGTCAGCTGCCTTGCGGCAATCGTCGGCAAAGGCCGGATCGGTCGAGATGGACTTGATGCGCAGAAGATGGAACAGACGCTCCAGGCTCTGATCCAGCCCCGAATCGACTTCAGACAAGACGGCGTCGATGGTTGCAGGGCTGGTCATGGCAAATCCTTGGGTCGCGAATCCGTAAAAATGGAAGGCGCACCATGGCGCGTCGGGTCGCGCCCTGTCCAGTGCAGCGCCATCAGGCGTTATTGTCATACTATTGCGCCTGTGATTAGGTCGGATCGAGAATGAAGCAAGGCGGGGGTGGCATGGACAGGTCCGGTGGACGCGCACGGCATTCGGGTGATCTCATTGCCGCGCTTTCGGGCCGGAGCCTGGCACGCAACCTCCATTCGGACGTGCTGTGGGAATTGGGCCTCGCCATCGTTTCGGGCACCTATGCGCAAGGCGCGATCCTGCCGTCGGACGGCGAATTGCTGGAGCGCTTCGGCGTGTCGCGCACTGTGCTGCGCGAAGCGCTGAAGACACTGGCCGCCAAGGGGCTGATCGAGGCCCGCGCCCGTATCGGCACGCGCGTCCTGCCGCGTAACCGCTGGAACCTGTTCGATGCCGACGTGCTGGCCTGGTTCTTCGAACTGGGGCCCGACGTTTCGTTTCTGCGCAGCCTTGCCGAGGTGCGGATCGGGATCGAGATCGAGGCGGCCGCGCTGGCGGCCGAGCGCTGCGGGCCGGACGAGGCCGCCGAACTGGTCGGCTGGGTCGACCGGATGGCCGGTTCGGTGACGCCGGCGGATTTCGCGCGGTTCGACCTCGAGTTCCACAAGGCCGTCGCCGAGGCTTCGGGCAATCCGTTCATGGCTTCGATCAGCGCGCTGGTTGAAATGGCGCTGACAGCGGCGTTCACGATTTCGTCGCCGGTGAACGATCCGGAGGCTCTCGCCGTTACAGTGGGTGTTCACCGGCGCATCGCCGAGGCCATTCGCGACGGCAATGCAGACGAAGCACGCCTCGCCATGCGGGACGCGATCTCGCAGGGCTTCGACCGCGCCGCCGGCCGGATGGAGGCCGCGGCTTCGACCTGAAGCCCGGGCATAGTTGTGTGACAGTGCGAAAGCCACTCCATGAGCTGGCTGCATGGCACCTATGCAACAACTTTTTGATCTAGTCGGCGTTGCGAGTTTGTCCAACAACCGGGCGACTTTTGTAACGGGTACCAATGTGACGCGTCATCACACCCCCCTGCCCAATCGCCGAGCGGTTCTGGCAGGGATAGGTTTTTCACTGTTTCTCGCTTCCACCACATCGCTGACCCGCCCGCTGCTGGCGCAGCAAGACGAGCGCTTTGCGTTCGACTTCGACAGTTTCAGCGCGCGCATGAAGGCCATGGCCGCCGCCGAGCACCAGCCGGTGACGGCGGAAATTCCGGCCGCCTTCAACAGCCTCGATTATGACGCCTATCGGCTCATCCAGTATCGGGGCGAGGCCAGCAAGTGGGCAGGCGATGCCGCGGGCTATCAGTTGCAGGCATTTCACCTGGGCTGGCTCTATAACGAACCCGTCAAGGTCTACGAGATCGAGGGCGGGGAAGCCCATCCGATCGGCTTTGGCGCGGCGGACTTCGACTATCACAATGCCGAGGTGGGCGCGGCCGCCCAGGCGGAGGCGTTTCCGGGCGTTGCGGGTCTGCGTGTCAACTATCCGCTCAACCGCGCCGATGCGATCGACGAGCTCGTGACGTTCCTTGGTGCGAGCTACTTCCGGGCCCTTGGACGCAACAATATCTACGGGGCCAGCGCCCGTGGGCTCGTGCTCAATTCATGGGTCGACGTGCCGGAAGAGTTTCCGCGCTTCTCCGAATTCTATGTCGAAAAGCCGAACGAGGGCGCGCCCCTGGTCGTTTACGCGGCAATGGAGAGCCCGAGCGTGACCGGGGCTTACCGCTTCGTCATCACCCCCGGCAGCGACGCGTCGCAGGAAACCGTCATGGACGTGACGGCGCGCCTTTATTTCCGCACCGACGTCAAGGAACTGGGCGTTGCGCCGCTGACCTCGATGTTCCTTTATGCCGAGGCCAATCGCGGCGGGTTCGACGACTATCGTCCGCAGGTGCACGACAGCAACGGCCTGCTGGTCGAACGGGAGAGCGGCGAGGTCATGTGGCGCGCGCTCAACAACAGCGCCTGGCTGGGCAATTCCTATCTGGCCGAAACCAATCCCAAGGCCTTCGGGCTGTACCAGCGCGGCCGCGACTTCGAGGCCTACCAGGATGCCGGGGCCCATTACGAGCGCCGCCCCTCGGTGCGCGTCGAGCCCGTGGGCCAGTGGGGCCAAGGCATGGTGCGACTGGTGGAAATTCCCGCCAAGCTCGAAGCGGACGATAATATCGTGGCCTTCTGGATTCCGGCCGAGCCTGCGCTTGCGGGCGAGGAACGCGAATACAGCTATCGGCTGATCTGGGGCGATCTCAACCCGGAAGACACTGTCGGACTGGCCTATGTGGCCGAGACCCGCGGCGGTGTCGGTGGTGTGTCGGGCGTGGAAAACGCGTCCAACCTGCGCAAGTTCGTCGTCGACTTCAAGGGTGGCGAGCTCGACACCATGCCAGCGGGCACGCCCATCGATGTTCTGGCCACTGTTGGCGGCGGCGTGATGCGTACCTCGGTTTTGTCACGAATTGATGCGAATGGCGCGTGGCGTCTCGTCATGGATGTCGAGGCCGAACCCGGCGCAACGCTGGAACTCAAGGCCTATCTGGTGGGCCTGGGCAAGAAACTGACTGAAACCTGGCTCTACCAGTGGAGGCCCGCCGCATGAAGCATGCCGCCGATTTCCCCTTCGTGGCCGGACTTCCGGACGCACCCCTCCACATGCCCAAGCAGCAATTGGAACCCAGACGCTCGCTGATGCAGGCCATCCGCGCGACGCTATGGTCCTTTGCGGGCCGTTGAGGGCCACGATCGGCATGTACAGGCCGGCCCTTCTGCGCTGCATCGCCCTCATGGCGGCCGCCGGCCTCAGCCTTGCCGGGGCCTGGCTGTTCCTGCGCTTTACCGGGGAAGGTGGCCTCAACGCTCTCGATCTAGTGCGCTTCGTGCTTGTGGCGGTCAGCGGCTTCTGGCTCGTCTGGGGCAGCACGGCCGCCGTGCTCGGCGTGTTCACGCCTGAGCGCAGGCCGACCCCGGTGCAAACACCGCTCAAAAGCCGCACGGCGGTCCTCGTGCCCATCTACAACGAGGACCCGGTCGCCACATTCTCTCGCGTCGCGGCAATGAACCGGAGCCTCGTGCGCCTCGGGGCCGCCGAGCATTTCCACTTCGCCATATTGTCCGATACGCAGGCAATCGAACTGGCCGCCGAGGAAGTGGTGCAGTTCGAGCGGCTGATCACCGAGCCGCTGAGCGAAGGCCGCATCTTCTATCGCCGGCGCGAGCGCAATGTCGGACGCAAGGCCGGCAATATCGAGGACTTCGTTTCCCGCTCGGGCGGTGCCTACGATTTTGCCCTGATCCTCGATGCGGACAGCCTGATGGAAGGCGAGACCATCGTCGCCATGGCGCGCCGGCTCGAGGACGATCCCAGGCTGGGCCTGTTGCAGACCGTGCCGACCATCATCAATGCGCGGACACTATTCGGCCGCTCCATCCAGTTCGCCGCGGCCTACCTGTCGCCCACCTTCGCGCGCGGGGCCGGGCTGATGCAGGGCGCGGAGGGACCCTATTGGGGCCACAACGCGATGGTGCGGATGCGGGCCTTCGCAGCCAGCTGCGGACTGCCCGAACTTTCAGGCACCCCGCCATTCGGCGGGCATATCCTCAGCCATGACTATGTCGAGGCGGCGCTGTTGTCGCGCGCCGGCTGGACCGTGGCGGTCGATCCCGCGCTCAAGGGATCCTACGAGGAAGCGCCGGACAATCTCATCGAATACGCCAAGCGCGACCGGCGCTGGTGCCAGGGCAATC